>NZ_JBEXJI010000010.1:0-248411 GCF_040609015.1 Nocardia sp. NPDC004860
GGGGGGGGGGGGGCCTGTTTGGCGCGCCCCCCCAACCCCGCCAACCACGGGCGCCCCCGGGGGGGGGGGCCCCCCACCCCCCCCCCCCGCCCCTCGGTCGTATTCGGTTGTGCGGCAGGTCAGACGCGGGCTCTGATCCACTTGTAGACGACCAGCACCACGATGGCGCCGATGATGGCGCCGAGGAAGGTGTGCTGGACCGGCGGATGGACGCTGAACTTGTGCGGGGCGAAGACCAGACTGCCCAGGGTGCCGCCGACGTAACCGCCGATGATGCCGAGAACGACGGTCCAGATAATGCCGAAATCCTCCTTGCCCGGAACCAGAAGGCGGGCGATCGCGCCCGCGATGAGGCCGATGATGATCATCGTGATGATGCCCATGGCATGCTCCTTGCCTCGAGGTGGCGCATTCGAAGGTAGCAGGGCCGACGCCCGAAATGAGCGTGTCGCAAGACACCGGCGTGCGCGTTTCGTCCCGTGGGCGGCGGCCGGACCGGCGTTCTCGGGCAGCGAAACCCTCGTCGACGCTGGGTTTTCCGGGCCATGATGGAGGCCGACGACGTCATGACGGCAGTGGCTCCCGCACAACGGCAGCGTGGCCGCGCGGCGAGTACGCCGATTCCGAAAGGCATGCGCATGAGTGCGAATGCGCCCGAAACTCCCTCTCTCACCGGTCGGGGCGCTCTGGCCCGGACCATCGCCGCCCGCGGCGGACTGGCGGCCCCGGAGGCGCCGTTCGTCATCGAACACCGCGAAGCGCTCATCTACATGCTCTGCCAGGCCGCCGAACTCGAACACGGCATCATGTGCCAATACCTGTTCGCGGCCTTCTCGCTCGAGACCTCCGCCGCGGAGGGCCTGAGCGCCGCCGAGGTCGAGAAGGTCACGCGCTGGCGGGAACTGGTGTCGCACGTGGCCACCCAGGAGATGCTGCACCTGTCGCTGGTGCACAACCTGCTCTCCGCCATCGGCGCGGCGCCCCACATGACCCGGCCCAACCTGCCGCTGCCCGCCGCCCACTATCCGGCCGGGGTGCAGCTGGCGCTGCTGCCGTTCGGGGAGCAGGCGCTGCGGCACTTCATGTTCCTGGAACGCCCGGAGGGCATGGCCCTCGACGACGCCGGGGGCATCGCCGTGGCCGGGCGCGTCGCGGCGCACATGGAGCAGGGCGAGATCGTGCCGCGACTGCAGGATTTCGCGACCGTCGGCCACCTGTACCGCTCCATCGAACTCGGCATCGAGCATCTGGCCGAGAAGTACGGCGAGCGCTGGCTGTTCGTCGGACCCCACCGCGCCCAGGCCACCGAAAAGCATTTCCGCTGGCCCGAATTGGTGGCGGTGACCGATGTGGCCTCGGCCAAGCGGGCCATCGACACCATCCTCGAACAGGGCGAGGGCGCGCGCGGCGACTGGCGCGACGCCCACTTCGGCCAGTTCGTCAAGATCCTCGACGAGTACGAGCAGTGCCTGCGCGAGAACCCCGACTTCGACCCGGTGCGGCCGGTGCTGGCCGCCAATGTCCGTGCGCCCGAACGCGATATCCCCGTTCCGCTGATCAGTGACCCGGGCACCGCGCGCGTCACCGACCTGTTCAATGTCGGCTACGAGATCCTGCTGCAGATCTTCGAGCGGTTCTTCGCCCACACCGAGGAGACCGATGCTCAGCTGCAAACCCTCGCCGACGCCACGGTCTCGCTCATGTTCGGCGTCATCCGCCCGCTCGGCGAGCTCATCACCACCCTGCCCGCCGGCCCGGACCACCCCGGCCGCACCGTCGGCCCCAGCTTCGAATTGTTCTACGAGACCGACTATTTGATGCCCCATCGGGAGGCGGCGTGGACGCTGCTGACCGAACGCCTGGGCGAGGCGGCCGCCCTGGCCGAGGCCATTCGCGCCGATATGCCCGGGGCGGTGGGGGACGGGCTGGTCCCGGTGGCCAGGGCGTTCGGGGATATCCGGGACACGCTCGCCGCGCACTTCCCGAGTTGGAACGCCCACGCGCGGCCCGAGATCTTGGGCATCGATCCCGCCGTGCAGGCCGCGGCACGGCAGCGCGCCGACGAATTCGCCGGTCGGGTGGCCGGAATCGGGGGCAGTGGGGAACTCGCCGAGTTGTTCCACGCGGTGTACGCCGTGACCCGGAAGCCCGCTCCGGCGTTGGTACTGCCGCGATTGGCCGACAGCGTGCTGCGTCCCTTGTCGGAGGCGCTGATTCGCCACGGCCTCGACCCCAGCACGACCGGTCTCGACGGCGCGGCAGAGCCAGTATCGGGCGATGCGGTGGGGACCGTATTGGGCGATGCGGTGACGACGGTGTCGAGCGATGCGGTGGGGACGGTGTCGAGCGATGCGGTGGGGACGGTGTCGAGCGATGCGGTCACGACGGAGTCGAGCGATGCGGTCACGACGGAGTCGAGCGATGCGGTGGAAGCGGTGTCGAGCGATGCGGTGGCGACGGTGTCGAGCGATGGGGCGGAAGCGGTTTCGAGCGGCGTGGTGGGGACGGTGTCGAGCGATGGGATGGACAGGTCATCGCGCGACGCGGTGCAAACGGCACCCGGAAGCGTGACTCATGTCGGCGCAAGCGTGATTTATATCGGCGCGGCTGCGGGTAAAAGGGCTGAGCCCGAGCCTGATTCAGGAGTACCCGAGCGGCTGCGCGCGCTGGCTCTCTCGGCGACCCGGTTGCGGGCCGGGGCCGACCTGCCCGAGCTCCTCGAGGCCACGGCTGCGCTCCAGGATCTCGCCTGCGCCGTCGCCGCGGTCGGCGAACGACCCAGGTTGCGTGCGGAATTCGCGCAACTGCAGTCCGGGTTGCCCCGCTCGATCCGTACGGCGAAGAATGGCCCCTACCTGGCCACGAACGCGACTCTGGTCGATCACCTCGGTCTGCCCATCGAGCTCGGCCCGACGGCCGCGTTGTGCCGGTGCGGTGCGTCCGCGCTCAAACCGCTGTGCGACGGCAGCCACACGCGTATCGGCTTCAATGACGCGAAAGATCCGGCGCGGGCGGCGGACCGGCGTGACACTTATGCCGGGGGTCAGGTCACCGTTTTCGACAACCGCGGCATCTGTCAGCACTCCGGACTCTGCACCGACCGCCTCGCCACGGTATTCCATACCGGCGCTGAGCCTTTCGTCGCGCCGAATGGCGGCCGCATGGATGAGATCGTGCGTGCCGTGCGCGCCTGTCCGTCGGGCGCGCTCGGCATGGCCTTCGACGGTGTCGAGGCGCGCGAGGTCACCGATTGGCACGGCACCCGCGAGCCGGTCATCGAGGTGACCAAGGACGGGCCCTACCGGATTCGCGGCGGGATCCCACTGACCGGCCCCGAAGGCGGCGACATCGACCGTGCCACAGGCGCTTCCGCCGAGCACTACGCGCTGTGCCGGTGTGGCCGGTCGCGCAACAAGCCCTTCTGCAGCGGCATGCACTGGTATGTCGGCTTCCAGGATCCGGTGCCCGTGCCGGGCACGGAGCCGACGCTGTTCGAATGGGCGGGCGGCTATCCGGCACTACGGCGGATGACCGCGCTGCTCTACGAACAGCTGATCCCGGACGATACTGTCCTGGCAGCGGCTTTCAACGATCCTGACGCCGATTACGTACGCCTGGAGGCGGATTGGCTGGCGATCGCGTTCGGTGCGCCCCGGGAGCCGGACGAACCGCGGTCCAGGCCCGACCTAGCCGAGGAACAGCAGGAGCGCTGGGTTCAGCTGATGCTGCGCGCCGCACGCGAGTCCGGACTCCCGGACGATCCCGAATTCCGTTCCGCCTTTGCCGCTTTCGTGGCATGGGCGGTCACCGCCGAAGGCCGTGCGCCCGACTGGGATTGGGGCCCGACAGGACCGCCGTCCTATGGGGCGCCGAAGTTGTCCGCCGAATCATCCGACCCTGCCCTGCCCGGACCCGAGGAGGCCGTCGGCTTCGCCGCCCACATCAAACCCCTTTTCCGGGACAAGGATCAGCGCTCCATGAGCTTCGTCTTCGACCTGTGGTCCCTCGACGACGTCACCAAGCACGCCGCCGAGATCCTCGACCGCCTGGCCGCCGGCACCATGCCCTGCGACGGCGCCTGGTCGACGGAGAAGGTGGACGTCTTCAGGAGGTGGACCGAGTCCGGCACGCGCCCGTGACCCGCCCGGGCCGCGATCACCGAGTCGTGATCGTGCGGCCCGGACAGCCGTTCGCGCGCCGAATCCCGGCTCAGCCCACGTGGATCGGCATGGCGGCGATGTCGTTCTGGGTCATGACCGGAAGATTGACGATCTCCTCGACCGGGGTGGCCAGCCGCAGCTCCGGGAAGCGGTCGAACAGGGCGGGCAGCGCGATGCCCGCTTCGAGGCGGGCCAGCGCCGCGCCCGGGCAGATGTGCGGGCCGTATCCGAAGGAGATATTGCGGTGCGCGCTCGGCCGGGTGATGTCGAAATCGTCGGCATCCTCGCCGAAGACCGCGGTGTCGCGGCCGATGGCACGGTAGGACATGACCACGCCCTCACCCTGCTCGATCACGGTGTCGCCGACGGTGATGTCCTCGGTGGCGAAGCGCATGAGCAGATGGGTGACCGGGCCGTCCCAGCGCAGCGTCTCCTCGATGACCTGCTTCCACTCCACCTCCGCCGAGCGCACCCGGGCCAGCTGTTCGGGCCGGGTCAGCAAGGCGCGCACCGCATTCAGAATCAGGCTCACGGTGGTCTCGTGCCCGGCGGCGACCAGTGCCTTCAGGTTGCCGACCACCTCCTCCTCGGTGAGCGGCTCGCCGCCCTCGTCGGCCAGGATGAGCGCGCTGGTGAGATCATCGCCGGGCTGGGCGGTCTTGCGGCGGACCATCTCGGTGAAGTAGACGTCCATGTCCTCGATGACCCGCAGGCGCTCGTCCTGCGGGGTGACCATGGAGAAGAACTTCTTGTACCAGTCGAGCAGCATCGGGTGGTCCGCGCGCGGCACCCCCATGAGCTCGGAGATCACCCGCATGGGCAGTGGGTAGGCGACGACCTGCTTGAGATCCACCGCCGCGCCGTCGCGGCCCGCCTCGTCCAGATCGTCGAGCAGCTCCTTGGTGAGCCGTTCGATGGTGGGGCGCAAGGCTTCCAGGCGGCGCGGGGTCAGCGCCTGAGTGGTCTTGATGCGCAGGCGACGGTGCTCCGGGCCGTCCACGGTGAACATGGAGCGGCCGGCGTCGATCATGCCGATCAGGGGCCACTGCCGGGTGATGACGCCGTCCCGCCACAGCTTCCAGGCATTGATGTCCTTGACCAGCCTGGTGTCGGTGAGCAGCCGGCGGGCAATGATGTGGTCGGTGATCGTCCAGGCGGGGGCGCCGAGCAGATCGATCCGGGTGATCGCCCCGGCGGCGCGCAGGCGGGTGGTCTCGCCGGCGAGATCACCCACCATCGGATCTATCGAAATCGCATGCGGGCAGGGGGAACTCACTGAAAACCTCCGAGAGCGCGAACAGGAGTGAAAACAACAGGAAGGGAAGTCATTCCGCGCAGGAACGGCGACGGCCGCCGCACCAGGTTCTGCGCGGGCACCGCCAGATCGATGTCCGGCAGCCGGTCCAGCAGCACCTCGATGCCGGTGCGCGCCACCACCTCCGCGATCTGCTGCGCCGGGAACGGGCAGCGGTACTCGCCGTGGCTGAACGCGAAGTGCGCGTTGTTGCCGGTATGGGTGGCGGCCTCGCCGACCGCCTGCCGCACGTGCGGATCGGTGTTCGCGGCGGCCAGCCCGAGCAACAGCAGATCGCCCGCGCGAATCGTCCGGTCCGCCAGGCGCGTATCGCGCGCGGCCCAGCGCCCGGCCAGGATCGAGGTGGGGGAGTCCTCCCAGAGCACCTCGTTCATCGCCTGGTCCACACTGCGCCGCCCGCCGCCCAGCGCGGCCGCGAAGCGGTCGTCGGTGAGCATCAGGCGCACCGAATTGACCAGCCAGTCCGCCGTCGGCAGGTGTCCCGCGGCCGTCACGGCCATCAGGTCGTTGACGTACTCCTCGTCGGTGAACGGCGCCGGGAAGGCCAGCATGCGCGAGACCAGATCATCGCCGGGCGCGGTCTTCTTCACCGCCAGCAGATGCTGGATGTACTGCATGAACTGCAGGTGCGCCGCCTGGGCGTCCGCGCCGCCGTCGGCCATCACCTTCATGGCCCGCGCCAGCCCGGGGCCCTCGGCGTCGGGAATGCCCAGCAGCCAGGCCAGGACGAGCACGGGCAGTGGTTCGGCGAACTCGCCCACCAGATCGGCCTGGCCGCGACCGCAGAAGGAGTCGATCAGCCGATCGGCCAAACCCTCACAGACCCGGCGCAATTCGAACGGATCCACCGATTCCAGCGCGGGCTCGACCATGGCCAGGTGCCGCCGATGCTCCGCGCCCGCCGTGAAATAGATCGACGGCATGGGCGAGCCGACCATGGGCAGCAGCGGCCAGTCCGGCGGGATGTTCGGCCACTGATTCCACAGGCTGACATCGCGGGGGAACAGTTCGGGAGAGCTGGTGACCTGGTGCATCTCCCGATACCCCAGCACCAGCCAGGCCGGAATCCCGCCGGGCAGCTCGACCGCGGCCACCGGCCCGTGGTCGCGGCGCATCTCCCGGTACAGCGAATGCGGGTCGGTGTGGAAGCGGGGGCCGCTCAACGGCACCACGCCGGGCTCGTGGGGCACGGGGCAGGAACCCGGCGCGGGCGATGTCATGCGGGATTCCTCCACAGCGCGGTCTCCGGGTGAGAGAGGTATTCGACCAGGGCGATCAGGACGTTCTTGCAGGAGTCGCGGTCGCGGGCGTCGCAGTCGAGCAGCGGGATGTGCGGGTCCAGATCCAGCGCCTCGCGCACCGCGGGCAGGGCCGGGCCGGGTCCGAAGTTGTTGCACGCCACGATGAACGGGGTGCGCTGGTGCTCGAGCCGGTCGATGGCGTACCAGGAGTCGGCGATCCGCCGCTGATCCACCAGCACGATGGCGCCCAGCGCGCCCGCGAACAGGCGGTCCCACAGGAACCAGAAGCGTTCCTGGCCGGGCGCGCCGAACAGGTACAGCACGTGCTCGGTGTCGATGGTGATCCGGCCGAAGTCGAAAGCCACCGTGGTGGTGGTCTTTCCGGGCACGCCCGCGAGATCGTCGACGCCCTGGCCGGCCTGGGTCATGGTGGCCTCGGTGTCCAGCGGGCGGATCTCGCTGATCGAGCGGACCATGGTGGTCTTGCCGACGCCGAAGCCGCCCACGATCACGATCTTCAGACCCTGCCGGGCATCGGCGTGCAGCGGGGCGTCGGCGCGGGCCGGACGCGGGTCCTGGGTGCCGGCGCACCGGATGTCAGAGCTTACGGAGTCCAACGAGCACCTTTTCCAGCATGTCGGTATCGGGCAGCGAATTCCATTGCCGCGCGGCATGATCCGGATGACGCACCGTGATCTTGCCGGCGTCCAGCAGGTCCGACAGCAGGACGACGGTGATGCCGACCGGCAGCCGCAGCTCGGCCGCGATCTCCACCACCGCCGTCGGCGCGCGGCACATGTCGAGGATGGCGGCATGCTCGGACTGCATGCCGCGCACCGGATCGCATTCGCTGACCACCAGGGTCACCAGATCGAACGCGTCCGAATCCGGTTGGCTGCGACCGCCGGTCAGCGTGTACAGCCGATCCGGATCCTCGTCTGGCCTGGTCACGACACGCTCGCCCCCGGCACCCGCGGGGCGGCGGCCAGATGCTCGCCGAGCTGCTCGACCAGCTCCCGCATCGTGTGGCCGACCAGCCCGGCATCGGCGTCCTCCGCGGCCACCACCGCGATGTGCGCCCCCACCCCGGCCTCGACGATGAACAGGATCCCCCCGTAGAACTCGGTCATCGACTGGCGCACCCCGCCCCGCCCGTCCCCGAACTCCACCGAGGCCCCGTGCGAAAGGCTCTGGATCCCAGCGGCGATCGCCGCCAGCTGATCCGCGCTGTCGTTCCCCAGCCCGGCCGTATGACAGATCTTCAACCCGTCGCCGGACAGCAGTAGCGCATGCCGCGCCCGCGGCGTACGCGCCAGCAACTGCTCCAGCAGCCAACCCAGATGTGTGGCGGACGGTGTCATCGATCGGTCTCCGATGGGGTCGCAGGGGCGGGGAACGAGTTCGTGGTGAAGGCGCGTTGGAAGGCGGCCATGGCCGAGGGCGCGGACGGCGCGCGTGGCGCCTCGGGTTGTGCCGGGCCGGACAGGCCGTCCGGGTGGACGGCGGCCAGCGTGCTGCCGCGACGGCGCTTCGGCAGGCCGCTGGAAGTCGCTGTGCGCTGGTCGATTTCGGGCTGGGCCGGAAGAAGGTCCTGGGCGGTGGAGACGAAGGCGGGTTTCGGCGGCGGTGCCGTTGCGGGCGCGGCGGGGACATCCCTCGCCGGAGTGCCGGGGTGCGGGCGGGTGGTGACCGGGGTGAGGCGCCCGAAGGTGCCGGATTGGCGTTCCAGGCGGGTGGTGAGTTCGCGGGGGATGACGACGACCACGGCGGTGCCGCCGATGGCGGAGGGGCGGTAGCTGACGGTGAGGTCGTGTTTGCGGGCCAGGTGACCGACCACGGCCAGGCCGAGGCGGGTGCCGGAGAGGGCGGAGAGGTCGGAGCCGGCGCGGGGGCCGGAGACGGCGGATTCGGCTCGCCGGAGGGCGGATTCGCTCATGACGAGGCCGGAGTCCTCGATGGTGATGACCACACCGGCGGGGACCTCGGCGGCGTAGACGTGGACCTCGGTGGTGGGCGGGGAGAAGTTGCAGGCGTTGTCGAGCAGCTCGGCCAGGGCGTGCATGACGCCCTCGGCGGCATGGCCCGCGACGGCGATCTCGGTGATCGCGCGCAGGCGCACGCGCTGATAGCCCGCGACCCGGCCCATGGCCCCGCGCAGGATCGATTCCATGGCAATGGGTTTGGCCCACCGGCGGCCCGATCGCGCACCGCTGAGTACCGCGATGCTGTCGGCCAGCCGGCCCGCCTGCGCGGTGCGGTGGTCCAGTTCCAGCAGGTCGGCCAGCACCTTCGGGTCGGCGTGCCGGTGCTCCATCTCGCGCAGCTCCGCCAACATGCTGGTGCTCATGGCCTGCATGCGCCCCGCCGCGCCGGCGAACGCGGCCATGGCGGCGGCGCGGCGACTCTCGCTCTCCTTGGCCGCGCGGGTCTCGGCCGCGGCCTGTTCGCGGATGCCGTGAATCCTGGTCTCGGACTCGGCTATTCGCGCCTGAGCGGCGGAAACAGTCGCGGCCACATGCGCATCGGCCTGCGCGGTGTAGGCCAGCGCCTCCTGCCGCACCGCCTGCACCCGGCCCCGGTAATAGGCGGCGGCCGTGAGGGCGGCGGTCAGCAACAGCGCCGCCACGCTCGCGCCGATGGCCAGCGGCAGCCGGAAATCGATGGGGGAGTAGAAGACCGCGACCGCCACCGCGACCGTACTGAGCGCGAGGGATCCCGCCAGTATGGACAGGGCGGTCGCTGTCGCAGGACGGGTTGCCGCCCCCCGCCCGGCGGATTCACTGATTCCGACACGCTCCGCACTTCCGAACCGACGTCCACCAGGGCGAATACCCCGGTGCCCCCAACCGCAACCCGCATCCGGGATCCGTGCCAAATGCCCGGACCGGCAAGCGGATTCGGATCTGCCGGACGCAGCATAAGCGCACCGGGCGGGCCGCGCTACCCGAGCGCGAACCCGCCGGCGATCACGAGTCCCGGTGGGCGGGACGGTGGTTCAGATGCGGGTGAAGACCTGCGGGCGCGTACTCAGGTACCCGTAGCCCAGCACCGCCACCAGGTACAGCAGCAACGCCGCCGCGGGCAGCACCAGCCCGATCGCCGCGATCAGGTCGAAGCCCACGAAGCCGATCACCGCCTGCCGGCCCTCCCGCCGCGCGTAGTCGGCATCGTAGCCCGGCTCGAACAGATCCGGGTTGCGGCGCAGGGCAACCCACATCACGAACCAGGCCGCCGCCTGCACCGCACCCACCACGCCGTAGAAGGCGGTCGCCACCTTGGCGTTCCAGCCCCCGTCCTCCAGATGATGGGCCAGCACGGTCGTCGGAAACGGCAGGAACGCCACCGCGAGGAGCAACAGCAGATTGCCGCAGTGCAGCAGCCCGTCCATCCGCCGGACCCGGCCGAAGAAGCGGTGATGGCACAGCCAGATCACACCGATGGTGAGAAACGATCCGGCATAGGCGAGGTAGCTGGGCCACAGCCCGGTCAGCTCATGCCAGAGCGAGCCGTCATCGGTCTCCGGAAGGCGAATCTCGAGCACGAGCAGGGTGATCGCGATGGCCATGACGCCGTCGCTGAAGGCTTCCACGCGGGTGGTGTCGGAAAGCCGCGATTCGGGGTACTGCATGCGGTCATTATCGAGTGCGCGTGCCGGGTTCGATGTCCTCGAGTTCCTGTTCGCGTATGCGCGTACCGGCGACGAGCGAGCCCAGCGCGAACCCGAAGATCGGAACGGCGACGATCGGTGACCACGAATTCACCTGCGGCCCCGCCGGTCGCAGCAGCGTCACCACCCGGATCGCCGCCAGCGTGGCCCCGCTCAGCCCGCCGAACATGAACAGCGACAACGGCAGCCGGAACCGTGCCGGAACGATGCGATAACTCGGCGCCGCCGCGATCACCACCGCGCCGTTCACCGCGAGGCCCGACAGCGCCAGGATCCACTGGTGGGTCTCGATGGTCATATACGACGGATGCAGCGGGTCATAGGTGAGCAGCAGCCCCGCCTCCATCGTCACGAGCCCCAGATAGAACGCCCGCTTCAACAGCGGCTTTCCCCACACGCCGCCGACCGTCACCCCGATCAGCGCGCCCGCGCCGACCAGCGCCAGATCGGCGATCAAACCCGGAAGGCCCTCGAAATGCCCGCTCGGCAGCGCCAATTCGCCGGCCGAACCATTGATGGCCGGGGTGCGCAGCAGCGCCCACACTGCCAGCAACACCATGGCGATGGTGAACGGCCGCGAGTCGCGAGCCCGCCGGCGCCGCAGCCGGGCCCCCGCCGCGGCGAGCGACAGCAGCGCGGCCAGCAGGGGC
Source organism: Nocardia sp. NPDC004860 (assembly GCF_040609015.1). Taxonomy (NCBI): domain Bacteria; kingdom Bacillati; phylum Actinomycetota; class Actinomycetes; order Mycobacteriales; family Nocardiaceae; genus Nocardia; species Nocardia sp. NPDC004860. The sequence goes on from NZ_JBEXJI010000010.1 coordinate 11,034, forward strand.
ACGGCGATATTCACCGGAACGGCCTCAGGCAGTTGCCATGTGGTGCGCTGCGGGATGGCGTTGCCCGATCCGGCGCGCTGCGCCTCGGCCTCGGTGATGATCCCGCCACCGCTCGATTCTCGCACGCGTTCTCCCCGGCTCCGGGATATGACGCAGCCCCGGTTTCGGTATGCCCATGAATCACCCACGGTTCGCCCAGAGCGGAATCGCGCCCCGCACACTTGACCTCAACATAAGTAGAGGTTCGATGCTGGAGTCATCGACACCCCGTCGAAAGCGAAAGGGAGGCAACGAGATGCGTGTAGTGCAGGCCGAGGAGTTCGGTGGACCCGAGGTGCTGACCGTGCGGCAGGTCGCGGATCCGGTGGCCGGCCCGGGCGAAGTGGTGGTGCGGGTCGCCGCCGCCGACGTCATGTTCCTGGACACGACATTGCGCAGCGGTTCGGCGCGCGACTACTTCCCCGTCGAGACCCCGTTCGTGCCGGGCGGCGCGGTCACGGGCACGGTCGAATCGGTCGGGCCCGACGTGGACCCCGCGTGGGTCGGCAAACGGGTCGCCACCCCGACGGCGGCCAGCGGCATCGGCGGCGGACTGCCCGTCGGCGGTTATGCCGAACTGGCCCTGGCCAAGGCCGGCACCCTGGCCGTCATCCCCGACGAGCTGAGCTTCGAGCAGGCCGCCGCCCTCGTGCACGACGGACGCACCGTGCTCGCGGTCGCCGACCGGGCCGCGATCCAACCGGCCCAGTGGGTGCTGATCACCGCCGCCGCGGGCGGTCTGGGCACCCTGCTCATCCAGCTGGCCCGCGCGGCCGGCGCGCAGGTCATCGCCGCCGCACGCGGGGAGGCGAAACTCGCTCTGGCGCAACGGCTCGGCGCACACGAGGTGGTCGACTACTCGAAACCCGGCTGGGCCGAGCAGGTCCGGGAACGGACCGGCGGCGTGCAGGTGGTCCTCGACGGCGCGGGCGGCGATATCGGCCGCGCGGCCCTGGCCGCCACCGCTCCCGGCGGCCTGCTCATCGCCTACGGCAACGCCGCCGGTGGCTTCGCTGCGGTCGACGCGGAATCCGCTGCCGCCCAGGGCATTACCATCGTCTCGCTGTTCGAGATCGCGACCCCCGAGACCGACTGGCTCACCCTCCACGACCGCGCCCAGGCCGAGGTCGCCGCCGGTCGCCTCGAGGTCGTCATCGGCCAGACCTTCTCCCTCGATCAGGCCGCCGCCGCGCACACCGCTATCGGGTCCCGCGCCGCCGTCGGCCGGACCATCCTCACGGTCTGAGAGTCATCGGCGTGTCGTGAACCTCCGCCCGGCCTCGGAGAGCAAGGTGGCATCGGGCGGAACACGATGCGGAGGTGGTGATGGGTACGAGAGCCGGTGCGATCGCGGCCGTGGTGGCGGGGGTCTGGATGGCCGTGGCGGGCGCCGCGTGCGCACAACCGGGCTTCGACCCGGACATCCTGCAGCCCGTTCACATCCCGCCGCGCACCGCGCTCTCGGTGCGCACGCTGGTGCCGGGCGCGGGCTGGGGCACCGACAACGAGACCCAGGAGCGCGCGGCCCTGTCCATCGCCAAGCTGTTCCTGGCGGATTTCGCCCTGCGGCACGGCGACGGCTCGGCCGAGGATCGCGAACTGGGCGAGCGCATGGTCTGCAAGTCCGACGACGCGGCCGCCGACCGGATCGCAGCGAAATATCCGTACGCCATCGACGCGGTCGCCCAGGAGTACGGCCTGCGCGCCACCCACGGCGGCGGCGGGTGGGAACTGTCGACCACCAGCGTCGCCGACGTGGCCGATTTCCTGGCCGCGAAAATCCGCGACGAACCGGACAGCCTGATCCTGGCCTGGATGGAACAGCCCAGCGAGCGGGCGGCCGACGGCACCCGCCAGGACTGGGGCACCGCGCGACTGCCACAGGTGTACGGAACCAAGTGGGGCTGGTCCGATGTCGGCGCTCCGGAAGTGGCATCGGTGTCCTTCGGCCCCGGATTCACCGTCGCCGCCCACACCTACGGCACCGCCGAGCAGCAGACCGAGGATGTGCTCGGCGCCTGGTCGGCGCTGACGAACCCGGTGACTCCCAGACACTGACAATCCGCGTGGTGCCGGCGGTGTCACCGTCCGCCGGATGCCGCGGTACATGTTCCGTCCACCGGCACACCGCGCAATCGTTGATCCACCCAATCCATGCTCGCGCCATAGGAACTGACGTAGGCAGTAGCCCGTTCATTCGTGAACTTGTGACAATCGGCTGCCACCCGTGAGAACGCGCGGAATGCGCTGCGGGCTCGGATGGTCCGCCAACGCCTCGTGTGATCCGTGCCATCGGCGCGACCCCTTGCGCTGGGAACAGTTGTGTCTACACAATCGTTGTGTGCTTACAACTGTCGACGAGCTGAGCTCGCGCCGGAAGACGATCATCCTGATCACCTGCTGTTTGAGCTTGCTGATCTCGTCGATGGACGCGACCATCGTGAATGTCGCCATCCCCGCCATCCGCGACGATCTGGGCGCGCCGCTGTCGCGGTTGCAGTGGATCGTCGACGTCTACACGCTCACCCTCGCCAGCCTGCTCATGCTCTCCGGCGCGGCCGCCGACCGCTTCGGGCGCAAGCGGGTGTTCCGCATCGGGCTGCTCACCTTCGCGCTCGGCTCGCTGCTGTGCAGCATCGCACCGACCATCGACGTCCTGATCGGCGCGCGGTTCGTGCAGGCCATCGGCGGTTCCATGCTGAATCCCGTTGCCATGTCGATCATTACGACCACCTTCACCGGCCGGATCGAGCGGGCCCGGGCGGTCGGCGTGTGGGGCGCGGTGGTCGGCATCTCGACCGCGCTGGGACCCATGGTCGGCGGCGTGCTCATCGACAGCCTGGGCTGGCAGTCGGTGTTCTGGATCAACCTGCCCATCGTGGCGGTCGCGCTGGCGCTCACCACCGTCTATGTGCCGGAATCGAAGTCGGCCAGGCCGCGCGGCATGGATCCGATCGGGCAGGCGCTGGCGATCGTGGTGCTGTTCACCCTCGTGTACGGCCTGATCGAGCGGGAGCCCGCGGTCTTCGTGGTGTCCGCCCTGGCGCTGGCCGGATTCATCCGGCACGAGGCGCGCCACCCGTCGCCGTTCATCGACCTGCGCTTCTTCCGCAGCTTCCCGTTCTCCTCGGCCACCGTCATCGCGGTCTGCTCGTTCGCCGCGCTGGGCGCGTTCCTGTTCGACATGTCGCTGTATCTGCAAGGGACCCGGCACTTCTCGGCCGTCCACACCGGTCTGCTGTACCTGCCGATGGCGCTGGGCATGCTGTTCTTCTCGCCGCTGTCGGGGCGGCTGGTGGGCCGCTACGGCACCCGCCCGTCACTGCTGGCCTCCGGCATCCTCATGGCGGTGGCCGCGATCGGCCTCACCCTGCTGCACCCGGACACCCCGATCTGGCAGCTGGTCATCACCTTCGCGCTGTTCGGCATCGGCTTCGGCATGGTGAACGCGCCCATCACCACCACCGCGGTGAGCGGCATGCCGCTCGATCGCGCGGGTGCGGCGGCCGCGGTCGCTTCCACCAGCCGCCAGGTCGGCGTGAGTCTCGGTGTGGCACTGTGTGGTGCGCTCACGGGCGCGGGATTGTGGTGGACCATCGCCGGTTTCGCCGCCGCGGTCACCGCGCTGGGCGTGGCCGCCAATACCGACTGGGCGTACCGTTCGCGAGATCGCGTCGCCCCCCTGCTCGAACAGAAGGTCCCCGCTCATGCCGGATGACACGCCCACGACCGACGAGGTCTGGCGGCAGCTCACCCACCTGGTGATGGACACCCGCGACACCTGGAAGCGCGCGGTGGTGGAGCGAACCGGCATGCCGTTCAGTCGGATTCGCATCCTGCGCCGGCTGCTGCCCGGCCCGCTCACCGCCAAGGAGCTGGCGCGGGCGGCCACCATGGATGCCCCCGCCACCACGGTCGTGGTCAACGATCTCGAGGAGCGCGGCCTGGTGATCCGCGAGATCGACCCGACCAATCGGCGCTGCAAGCTCATCTCGCTCACCCGCGCGGGCCAGGAGGTGGTGGCCGAGGCGCTCGCCACGCCGGACCCGGCGCCCGCCGAATTGGCCGCCCTCACCCCCGCCGACCTGCGCACACTCCACGGACTCCTGCGCAAACTCGAACACTGACTTACCCGTTCGTGATTCAACCGTTATCGTTTGTCCCGTGCGACACCGAACCTGGAAGTCCCTCGCGGCCCTCTGCGGCGCCCTGCTGATCGCGGGCACCGGCCAGAGCCTCGCCGCCGCACCGGTTTCGGGGTCGCTCGCGCGCCCGGCGCCGGAAGCTCCTGTCCGCCCGCTGTTTCCGATCGCCGGCCAGACCGTGGTCCTCGATCCCGGCCACAACGGCGGCGGCGCGGCCCACACCGACGAGATCAATGCCCAGGTGCCCGACGGCCGCGGCGGCACGAAGCCCTGCAACACCACCGGCACCAGCGGCGACGACGGCTACACCGAGCACGAATTCAATTGGGATGTGGCCCAGCGCGTCCGCGACCTGCTCAGCGCCCGCGGCTACCAGGTGATCATGAGCCGCGACAGCGACACCGGCGTCGGCCCCTGCGTGAACGACCGCGGCACCCTCGGCAATCGGGTCGGCGCGGCGGCCGTGGTCTCCATCCACGCCGACGGTGCGCCCGCCGGCGCCCACGGCTTCCACGTCGCCTACTCCTCGCCCGCGCTGAACGACGCCCAGTCCGGGCCGTCGGTGCAGCTCGCCACGACCCTGCGCGACACCATGGTCGGCGCGGGCTTGGCCACCTCCACCTATGTCGGCTCGGACGGGCTGAACCCGCGGGCGGATCTGGCCGGGCTGAATTTCTCCGAGCGCCCGACCGCCCTCGTCGAGTGTGGGAACATGCGAGATCCCGGCGACGCCGCGGTCATCGAATCACCGGATGGCCGCGCGCGATTCGCGCAGGTCATCGCCACCGCCGTCGCGGCCTATCTGGGCTAGCACACCGGACTGTACGGCTCATGGCGCGGGCACTGTCTGCGCCCGATTTGCCGTGAGTACATTCGTCACGTCATTTACCGACCGATTTCGGGAAACCGGACCCACAGAGTTCCGGGGAGGACTCCTTGACCACGACCGAGGCACAGCCGCGCTCGCGCTTTGCGAACTGGCTACTAGAGGACGCGGGTGAACATCACTCGCAGATTCAGGGCCCGATGGCCAAGAAGGCTCCCAAGGAGCATCAGCATTCCTGGTGGAAGGTCATGTGCCTGACGGGTGTCGACTACTTCTCGACGCTCGGTTACCAGCCCGGCATCGCGGCCCTGGCCGCCGGCGTGCTGTCCCCGCTGGCCACCATCGTGCTGGTCGCGCTCACGCTGCTCGGCGCGCTCCCGGTGTATCGCCGGGTGGCCAAGGAGAGCCACAACGGCGGCGGTTCGATCGCCATGTTCGCCAACTTCCTGCCGAACTGGTGGGGCAAGATCTTCATCCTGGTGCTGCTGGGCTTCGCGGCCACCGACTTCACCATCACCATGACGCTGTCGGCCGCCGACGGTGCGGCCCATATCGTCGAGAACCCGTACGTGCCCGGGTTCCTGCAGGACCAGAACATGACCATCACCCTGGTCCTGCTGGCACTGCTGGCGGCGGTGTTCCTCAAGGGCTTCAGTGAGGCCATCGGCATTGCGGTCGGTCTCGTCGGCGCGTATCTGGCGCTGAATCTGGTGGTCGCCGCGGTCGGCATCGTCAAGGTGCTGCAGGCGCCGCACCTGGTGACCGACTGGTCGCATCTGCTCACGGCCAAGCACGGCAATATCTTCGCGATGATCGGCGTGGCGCTGCTGGTGTTCCCGAAGCTGGCGCTGGGTCTGTCCGGCTTCGAGACCGGTGTCGCGGTCATGCCGCAGATCAAGGGCGATCCGGCCGACTCCAAGGAATACCCGCGCACCCGGATCAACGGCACCCGCAAGCTGCTGACCACCGCCGCGCTCATCATGAGCGGGTTCCTCATCGTCACCAGCTTCATCACCACCATCCTCATTCCGGAGAAGGAGTTCGAGGAGGGCGGGCAGGCCAACGGCCGCGCGCTGGCCTACCTGGCGCACGAGTACCTGGGCAATGCGTTCGGCACGGTCTACGACGTCAGCACCATCGCCATCCTGTGGTTCGCGGGCGCGTCGGCCATGGCGGGCCTGCTCAACCTGGTGCCGCGCTACCTGCCGCGCTTCGGAATGGCCCCCGAATGGGCGCGCCAGATCCGGCCGCTGGTCCTGGTTTTCGCGCTGGTGTCCTTCGGCATCACCTGGTATTTCGACGCCAGTGTCGACGCGCAGGGCGCGGCGTACGCGACCGGTGTGTTGGTGCTGATCACCTCCGCGGCCGTGGCGGTGACCATTTCTGCCTGGCGCAAGCAGCAGTACTCGCGGGTGCTGGGCTTCGGCGTGGTGTCGCTCATCTTCGTCTACACCACCATCGACAACATCATCGAGAAGCCGGCCGGTCTGCATCTGGCCATCCTGTTCGTGGTCGCGATCATGGTGGTGTCCTTCGCCTCGCGCATCCGCCGGGCCTTCGAGCTGCGGGCCGTCGAGGTGATCTTCGACGAGAAGGCCTGCCAGATGATCGACCAGCTGGCAGAGCGCGGCGAGATCCGCATCGTCACCCACGACATCACCGATGGCCGCTCGCCCGAGGAGTACGCGGAGAAGGAAGCCGATCAGCGGCGCGAGAGCCACATCCCGGAGTCGGAGCCCATCCTCTTCCTCGAGGTCATCGTGAAGGACCCGTCGGAGTTCAGCACCACGCTGCACGTGACCGAGGTGGATGTGGACGATTACCACATCCTCACCGTCGAGGCCGCGGCCGTGCCGAACTGCATCGCGTCCATCCTGATCGCGATCCGCGACCGCACCGGCGAGTGCCCGCACGTGTACTTCGAATGGACCGAGGGCAATCCGCTGGTCAACCTGGTGCGCTTCATGTTCTTCGGTGAGGGCGAGGTCGCCCCCGTAACCCGCGAGATCCTCCGCCGCGCCATTCCGCGCCGCTCCCAGCGCCCCCACGTCCACGTCGACAGCTAGCTCCGCACGAGGGAGCTCTCACCGCGGGGAATCGGACGAATTTCCGCAGTGAGAGCTCCCTTGTCGTTTCGTACAGGGGATGGCTCGCAAATTTAGGTGTAACTCAGGGTTTCATGCATGCGTAGAATATTGCTACGCTCACGCAGCAAACGCGATACGAGACCAGGAGTACCGATGAAGCTACTTCCGAAGCTGGGCCGCCGACCGGTGACCGAACCCGGAGAGGTAGCCCTGCATGCCCGGAATGTGCAGTTCGATTGGTCCCGGACCGAACCGGTCTGGATGAAGCAGGAACCGATCGCCTCTCACCTCCTCAATGCCCTGAGCATGCTGCTGCCCGAAGGCGAGCGCATGTTCCTGGTGACCTTCGGCGAAGCCCTCGAACTGGTCAAGGACGAGAAGTTGCGGGAGGCCATGATCGGCTTCATCGGGCAGGAGTCCATGCACGCCGAGAGTCACAACGGGGCGCTCGAGGAGGTGCTGTCCGCGCACGGGATCGATATCGAACCCTATGTGCGGCAGACGGAATTCCTGTTCCGCAAGACGCTGGGCCCGAAGGCGGCGGCCAGTGAGGCGGCGCGGCAGCAGCAACTCGTCGAGCGTCTCGGCGTCATCGCCGCGCTGGAGCACTTCTTCGCCTTCCTCGGCGACTGGATCATCAACGCCGACCTCGAACAGTTCGACACCGATCCGCAGATGCTGGACCTGTTCCGCTGGCACGGGGCCGAAGAGGTCGAGCACCGCATGGTCGCCCACGACGTGGCCGAGTACTTCGAGATCGGCTATGTGCGCCGCGGTGCGCTCATGCTGCTGGTGTTCCCGATCTTCATCGCACTCATCCTGCGCGGCACCAAGTTCCTGGTGCACGCCGATCCGACGCTGCCCAACCACCGCTACCCGATGTTGATCGGGCGGATCTTCGCGGGCATGTGGCGGGGGTCGATTCCGGGGATCCCGTCGCTGCTGATCAGTGCGCTGTCCACCTTCAAGCCCGGCTACACCCCCGAGACCGTCGGCTCGACCGCGCAGGCCGTGGCCTACCTGGCGCAGTCCCCGGCCGCCCGGGCGCTGGCCTCGTGAGCTCGGTTCGTCCCGTCCCGGTCGCGCCGCCGCAGGATCTGTTCGGCAAGGGTCGTGCCGATCGCACCACGCGGGTGCTGGATTTCATCGCCGGGAGCCGTTTGCGCTGGACCACTTTCGTGAACCGGCGTGAGCCGGACGCACGGGTGGACGACTGGCGGATTCCGCTGGTCGTGGTGGAGCGCCGGGTGGAGGCGCACGACACCGATGTGATCAGCCTGCTGATGACCGCGCCGGACGGAGGCAAGCTGCCGGAGTGGCGGCCGGGCGCGCACCTGGATCTGGAACTGCCCTCGGGAAAGGTGCGGCAGTACTCGCTGTGCGGCGACCCGGCCGACCGGCACGCGTATCGCGTTGCGGTGCGGCGCATTCCGGACGGCAACGGCGGTTCGCTCGAGGTGCACGAGGGGCTGGCGGTCGGTACCCCGGTCACCGTGCGGGGGCCGCGCAATGCCTTCCCGTTCGTGCTGCCCGGGTACGGATCCTCCGCCGCGCGAGTGCATTTCGTGGCGGGCGGCATCGGCATCACGCCGATCCTGCCGATGATCCGGATGGCCGACCGGCTGGGCGTGGAGTGGAGCATGGTGTACGCCGGGCGGTCCCGCGACACCATTCCGTTCCTGGCGGAGGTGGAGTCGTTCGGCTCGCGGGTGACCGTGCGCACCGATGACGAGCACGGCATTCCCACGGCCGCGCAGCTACTGCCGGACGTCGGTCCCGACACCTCCGTCTACTGCTGCGGGCCGGTCGTGATGACCCACCTCATCGCCGACGCCGTGCGCGAAATGCCCGGCGTGGAACTGTATTCCGAGCGTTTCTCGCCGCCGCCCGTGGTGAACGGCACCGCCTTCCAGGTGGAGCTGGCCCGCACCGGCGAGGTCCTCGACGTGCCCGCCGACAGGTCGGTGCTCGAGGAAGTGCTGAAGGCCCGCCCGGACTCGTCGTATTCGTGCCGGCAGGGCTTCTGCCGCACCTGCGTGGTGCGGGTGCGCTCCGGCGAGGTCGACCATCGCGACACCGTGCTCACCGATGCCGAGCGCGCGGCCGGCGACATGCTCATCTGTGTATCCCGTTGCGGCGGGGACCGTTTGGTGCTGGACATCTAGCGCCGTCTCTCAACGAGGAGAAGATCGTGACCGATCAACCCACCGTCATCCCCGCCGCCGAACGCCTGGTGCGCAGCGGTGAATTCGATATCGCCGTCTACGAATACGGTGAGCCCTCCGCCGAGACCATCGTGCTGGTGCACGGCTGGCCCGACGACAACCACCTGTGGGACCGGGTGGTGCCGTTGCTGGCCGACCGTTTCCACGTGGTCACCTACGACACCCGCGGGCACGGTCGTTCCACCCGCACCGACCGCACCGAGGACTACCGGCTCGAGCACTTCGCCGCCGACTTCTTCGCCGTCGCCGACGCGGTGAGTCCCGATGCGCCCGTGCACATCCTGGCCCACGACTGGGGTTCGGTGGAGATGTGGGAGGCCGTCTGCGAGCCACAGGCCGCCGGGCGGGTCGCCTCGTTCACCTCGGTGTCCGGGCCCAACCTGGACCACCTGGGCGCGTGGGTGCGGTCGAGCCTGTCGCGCGGCAAGGTGTGGGGGCCGTTCACCCAGCTGCTGTCGTCGATGTACACCGGGCTGTTCATGACCCCGGGTGTGCCGCGGGTGGTGCTCAAGCCGCTGGGCACCGAGAAGATGTGGTCGCGCTTCGTCGGGCTGATGAACGAGACCTCGCCGGAGAACATCAAGCTCGGACCGGAATTCCGGCGCGACTTCTTCGACGGCATGCGCATCTACCGCGCCAATATCCTGCAGCGCCTGGGCGATCCGCGCGAGCGCCGCACCGAGGTGCCGGTGCAGCTGATCATCGCGCGCCGCGATGTCGCGGTGCGCCCGGCCGGCTACGACGACACCAAGGACTGGGCGCCCAACCTGTACCGGCGCGAGGTCGGCGGCGGGCACTGGCTGCCGTTCTCGCACCCGGAACTGCTGGCCACCTCCACCGTCGAGCTCATCGACTCGCTGCGCACCGGGGAAACGCCGCGCACCCTGCGCCGTGCCGAAGTCGGCCGGGAGCAGCGGCCTTTCGAGCACCAGCTGCTGGTGATCACCGGCGGCGGCAGCGGCATCGGGCGCGAGACGGCCCTCGCCTTCGCCCGCAAGGGCGCGGACGTCGTGCTCTCCGACATCAACGTGGACTCGGCCAAGGAGACCGCGGATCTCATTGCCGCCGAGGGCGGTACCGCGTACGCCTACCAGCTCGACGTCTCCAGCGAGGAAGCCGTCGCCGAGCACGCCGCCGCGGTCATCGCCACGCACGGTGTGCCCGACATCCTGATCAACAATGCCGGTGTCGGCGCGGCGGGCGACTTCTTCGACACTCCCGCAGCCGAATTCGACCGGGTCCTCAATATCAACCTGCACGGCGTCATCAACGGCTGCCGCGCCTTCGGCAAGGCCATGGCCGACCGTGGCCTCGGCGGCAGTATCGTCAACCTGTCCTCGATGGCCGCCTACACCCCCCAGCGCGGTTTCGCTGCCTACTCCACCTCCAAGTCGGCGGTCTTCATGTTCTCCGACTGCCTGCGGGCCGAACTGGCGGGCAAGGGCATCGGCGTCCACACCATCTGCCCCGGCATCGTGCACACCAATATCGTTGCCACCACCCGCTTCTCGGGTGTCTCCGCCGAGGAGGAGGCCGCCAAGCAGCAGCGCTACGACAAGCTCTACGCTGCCCGACGCTACGGCCCGGAGAAGGTCGCCGCCCAGATCGTCAAGGCCGTCGAGCAGGGCCGCGACGTCGTCCCGGTCACCCCCGAAGCCTGGCTCCAGTACCGCTTCAACCGCTTCGCCCCGGCCGTCGCCCGCTTCTTCGCGGCGCGGGTGAAGCTGACGTAGCGAGTACCCACTGTCGCGGGGGCTCACACCAGCGGTGAGCCCCCCAGAAAATGGGTTTGTCGGACCGATTCTCCCCGGCGTAGTTTTCGGCTATATCCCGCGGTCGGAGGGGCCGTGAGGTGGGGGAGGAGGCCGACGATGGTTGGCGGAATTATCGTAGTTGCGGTTGTGATCGCTCTGGTTCTCGTGACGGTTGTCGCCACCCGCGGCGAGCCTGACCGCCGCCGTGGAAGTCGCAGCCGGAGTTGGGGATACGGCTCGGCGGGAGGCGACTGGGGCGGCAGTTCGAGCGACGGTGGTGGCGGATGGTCCGACGGGGGCGGCGGCCACGGCCACGGTCATGGGTGCGGCGGTGGGCACAGCGGTTGCGGCGGCGGTAGCGGCTGTGGCGGCGGTGGTTGCGGCGGCGGTGGCGGCAATTAGCCGGCCATCGCGACGCCGGCCCGAGCGGCGGTCAGCCCGCCCGTAGCGCCGTCTCGATGGAGTGGACCCGCTCCGATGGGATGCCCCACGGATGGTCCACTCCCACAACGGTATCCAGGTCCCACAGCACGCATTTCTCGCCCGGTCGCGCCACGAACGACCAGGCGACCACCGTGCGCCCCAACTGCTCCGCCATCGGGTCACCCGAACCCGTGCCCTCGCCGTCGGGGAAGTGATGCAGAAACCGGCCGTACGCACTGTCGCACAACCGCGCATACCGCTTGGTGCACAGGATGAGCCCGTGCCAGGCCTCGTCCACCGCATGCGAGGGCATACCGATCACCCGATCGTCGCGCATCGCCGCTCCACAACAGCGCAACCATTGCCGCAGACCGGTTTCCACCAGCTCGCGCGGCTGCCACGGACAGGTCTTGAACACCGCCTCGGGAAGTTCCAGCGCATCCACGGCGCGATTGACCTGCTCGAGCCGAGGCGGCCGGGAACGGTGCAGCAGCATGGTTTCACGCTACGTCGGCACCGGCGCGGTTCGCGAGCGATATTCGCCGGTCCCTGCCGCGCGGTTCACTGCACGTCGACCGCGGTCTCCTCAGTGTGTCCCTTGTCGCCGCGGGTGGAGCGGAGGCTGGTGAAGGTGACCGTCGCGAGCACCACCACGATCACCAGTAGCGAGGCGGCCGTGGGGATCTGGGGAACACCGCTCCAGATGCCGTGCGCCCAGTGCAGGACCAGCTTCACGCCGATGAAGGCGAGGATGGCGGCCAGGCCGTAGGCCAGGTGCACCAGGCGGGAGAGCGCGGCGTGCAGGACGAAATACAGTGCGCGCAAACCGAGTAGCGCGAAGGCGTTGGTGGCGAACACCAGGAACGGGTCGCCGGTGACGCCGTACACCGCGGGCACCGAGTCGACGGCGAAGACGATATCGGTGGCCATGACCGCGCCGACCACCAGCGCCAGCGGGGTCAGGGCCCGGCGGAACTTACCGGGCTGGGCGGGATCCGCCTCGCGGACCACCATCCTGGTGCCGCGGTAGTCGTCGGTGACCGGCCAGATGCGGCGCAGCAGGCGCACCGACTTCATGGTGGCGACATCGAGGTCCTGCTCGTGCCCGCCGGCCGCGTCGGCCAGCAGCTTCACCGCGGTCACCAGCAGGATCATGCCGAACAGCAGGAACGCCCAGTCCAGGGTGGCCAGGGCGGCCGCACCGAGCGCGATGAAGATGCCGCGCAGCACCAGCGCGCCCGCGATGCCGTACAGCAGCACCCGCTGCGCCAGCGCCGCCGGGACCGCGAAGGCGGACAGCAGCAGCATGAAGATGAACAGGTTGTCCACCGACAGCGACTTCTCCAGCAGGTAGCCGGTGAAGAACTCCACGGCCGGGGTGCCGCCGTTGTTGAACCCCAGGAACACGCCGAAGGCGATCGGCAGGGCGATGTAGAAGACGGTCCAGGCGATGGCCTCGCGCATCGACACCTCGTGCGGGCGGCGGGTGAGCGCGAAATCGAGGATCAGCAGCGCCAGCACCGCGGCGATCGTCCCGCCCCACAGCCAGGGCGTCCCGACGCTGTCGATGGTGGTGGAACTCGCGAGAACGGACAGGGTAGGACTCATGGGACCTCCTCGGGCAGGGTAAACCAGCCGAGGTCTCCTTCACCTGCGTCTTCGAATGCCACAGTCGCAGGCAACCATCCGGGGGACGCGTCGGCGCGGCCCGTACTGACCGGAGTGATTCTTGGGAAGTACTCCCCTCAGGTCAGGAAGGATAGTCGACCCTTACCCGCGAGGTCCACCCGGCGCTGGTGTCAGCGCGGTGTGAGCACCACCACGGCGATCGGCCGCGAGGTCATCGTCTGATACTGGGTGTAGCGGCCCTGGTTCACCTTGTCGACGAGCTGGAAGCGGCGCGCGTACTCCGGATCGTCCGGATAGGTGGCCTGTGCGGTGACCGGAATCCGCTTGGTGCCGATCTGAATGTCACAGTCCGCCTTGGCCTTCACATTGGCCAGCCAGCCCGGCGGCCTGGGCGACCCGCCATTGGACGCGGTGACCAGGTAGTCCTTGCCGTCCTGCGCGTAGGTGAGCGCGTTGGTGCGCTCCTGGCCGGTCTTGCGGCCGACCGTGCGCAGCAGCAGCGTCGGGTTCCCGAACAGCAGCTTGTGGCCGACCAGGCCGTTGCTGTTCTCGTAGATCCACTGATGTGCCTTCAGCACGTTCGCGAACAGACTCGCCATCGTGATCCTCCCTGCGGTCGTGGACTGCCCCAGATTAACGCTTCACGATCCGGTCACGATCTTGTGGATACGTTTCCCGAGCCGGCTCACCCGGGATTACGAAAACTGCACGACGACAAAAGGATTCATCGCATGACCACCGCTCTCGCCACGCCGATCAAGCCCCGCAACCCGGTGCTGGTGTGGCTGGTCTGGCCGCTCATCACCCTCGGCATCTACTTCTTCGTCTGGTACTACAAGATCCACAAGGAGATGGCCGAACTCCGCCGCGACCCCGAGGCCCCGGTCGCGGGCCCCCTCCTGGTCATGCTCTTCCTCTCCTGGACCGGCATCGCCGCCATCATCAGCTTCTGGCGCACCGGCACCCGAATCCGCCAATCCCAGGAAGCCGCCGGCCTCGACGGCACCTGCAACCCCCTCCTCGGCTTCGTCCTGAACCTGATCCTCGGCCTCGGCATCCTCTACTACCAGCTCGAACTCAACAAGATCGCCGACCGCTACGCCGCATAGCGAGTCCAACTGGGCATCGACCCTCCCGAGGCGGTAGCATCTCGCGGAGCCCGCAGTGATCTGAAGCGGTCGGGGGCGGTAGCTCAGTCGGTTAGAGCCGTGGACTCATAATCCATTGGTCGCGGGTTCGAGCCCCGCCCGCCCCACAAACCCCCTCTGAGCAGGGGGTTTGCTCTTTCTGGAGAGGTTTCAATCTAGAACAGCGCTCTTCCACGAATAGATTATGGGAGGCGGAAGAGCCGAGCCAAGAAGACGATCGATGTGTACCTGCTGCACATCGGGTACTTCGCCGATCATCTACTCTCCGAAGCACTTCCGATCGAAGCGCCCGCCATCGCTCGCGACCACGTCGGTGGGTACATCGAGACGTTGCTGCGCGAACGAACCGGCGGACCGGCGAGCCGCTGTCGCCGCGATACGCGCGCAGCCAGTACCGGAGTCTCCAACAGTTCTTCAAATCACCACTATCGAATCGATTTGGGGCCAGTTGCGTGCCCTGCATCCGTTGTGATCGACAGGCACAGCTGGCTGTCTAGCCGGATCCTAGGTCTTTTCGCGCGGCCTCGACGAAATTGTCGATAGCGGTATCGTTCACGAATTTATCGATCGCGGCAACGCCGGCGTTGGCAAGGCGAGGCCAGTTCTCATCAGTCGCGATCTGATGGGTGCTGGCGTAGTTGAAGGTCGGAGCCAAGGAGTCGGGGCCTTCCCATAGCGCGCTCATTGCGGCGTTGATTCCATTGAGCTTTTTATTCGTGGAGGAGCTCATGACGATATACAGCATGGCCAAGCTGTGCTGATAAGGTACAAGCGAATCTTGCACTTTCGTCTCGACGCCTTGCAGCGTGTCGTTGTTCGCAGGGCGTCCCAGGACCCCTCTGAGCTCGCCTAATTTCAGTCCGAGGTCCATATAGGCGGTGCCGAAGTCCGTATAAGCGCGTAATCGGTCCGCCCTTATCGTCTGCTCACGCGCGAGCCTTTCTTGCCGGTCGATCTGGGTGCTGCTCACGTGCATGGAGGACCATGCGGAAACTCCGGACGACAACAGGGCTGCCACAGCGGCCAGGACTGCGACCGTCAATGCGTTACGTCCGTTGCGTGAGGCGACTTGGAGCTCCTGCTGGAGTGTGCGTGAAGGTGAGTTCGGCGGTTCAGGCACCTGTTGGGAGACAGCGTGGTCTGAGGGGTGAGGTCGAGATTCTTCGGTCGCCATGATGCCTCGATCCGGGAGCGCGGGGGCTTGGCAGAAGTCGCATGAGTCACCAGGCGTGCGACCGCACCTGTTCGAGAGCGGCGCGGTACTTCGAGTTGCACTGGTTCGTTGGCAGTATGTCCAGTGTCGGCCGGTCCGCTGGTTCTGCTCGGTTCCCACGCCGGAACTTTGCTGGGCCATCCCATGAGGTTGGCGCCGCCGGCCGAATCGGCAGCTCGTCGGTCTCGCGCACGAGCCAGCGCATGAATGCGACCACGCGCGTGCGTTCAGATTCGAGTCGGCGTCGAGCACGGCGGGGTCGACCGACGGTCACCAGGTGGGCTTGATTCTGGAAGAGGCCGCATCACCGCGAGACCTTCGCCCGAGAGCGAAGCCCTCTACCCGAAGAGCTGACCCCGGAAATATCGCCCAAGAAAGTTGGGGCCACAGGGGTTTTTTGAAGTGGGCGAATTTCACAGTTGGTGAAAGTTATGTTCTGTCGACCCCGAACGAAGGGGTGGGAAAGGAGTCCACCAATGCCCGCCGAAACTCGATCTATCCGCCGCATCGGTTGGGGCGCAACCACTTTGGCGCTGACAGCGACCATCGCCGCGTTGTCCGCGCCCACAGCCTCCGCCATCGGGCCGGTCCAGGTCTACCAATGCACGTCGGACCCGACGTCCTCGTCGTACCCGGGACCGCCTTGCGTCATACCGCCGTCGTATGTCGTCGGCCAGACCTACATGCTCGACTCGCCGATCACGCCCAACGTCAACGGGGACAACGCCTTCGTGTCCTTCTACGACAACGGACAATGTGTCGCGGGCGCTATCGCGCCGTCGGACACCGACCCCGGCCACCTCTTCGCGAATGTCCTCTGGGTGCCGACCACTGCCGGAACCCACAAGATCACCGTGAACCAACGAGGCTCCTCGTCCATCACGGTGACCGTGGTCGCCGCGCCGCCGGGGTCCGGTACCCCGCAACCGCCGACACAGTCCAGTTGCCATGGCAGCAGCGGATCCGGCAGCTCGAATCTCCTCAGCTCCGGTAGCGCCGGACTCTGATATGGGGCGTGAGGTCCAGATCTGCGAAAAGTCACCCCCAAGCCTGCCCGGCCGCCTTGCGGCTGGGGCCACCTTTGGAAGCAGCCTGCACCTGGTGACACGTTCCTTGACGGCGGGCCCGCTGTAGGGTTCATCGGCAGCGATGAAATCTGCTGTGGCGCACGGGTATAGGCCACCATTCCCGCTGATTGAGCGAGCGACCCACCGGACCGGAGCAGTGCGATGAACGAGCGTGTCGACCTGCCCTCGATACAGGTCCGGTGGTCGAACACCGAATCGACCTCATCGCAACTGTATCCCGGGCTGACCCACCGCAGCCCGTGTTCCTCGCTGGCCGCCGCGGGCGGGCGCACCGACGCCCTGCTCCGGGCGGACCCGCCAGCGGGCCCGCCCGGCAAGTGAGAAACCCTGCGCGACAACAGGACATGTCCACCGCCGCTGTGGCCCGACTGCCGCCCGGCGGCCATGAGCCTGAAGTTGGGGGTGGTGGCGAAACCGATCGGGATCCGGCGCGTCTCGAGGCACGTCGGGGCGGCGGTCAAATACTCTTGGGTTCGACCCTGGAACTGGCTTGAGAAATAACCGTCAAGCGAGAGGCATCGCGGCATGACCATTCCAGCCGATGGCAGAATCGAACTTTCGGACATGATCCGCTATCTCAAGTCCGAGCTGACCGCGGCCCAAGCGGGCTCGGGTGACGGATCCAAGTTGACGCTCGACGAATGCGCCATCGAGCTGAACATCGCCGTGAAAGACGAAGGCGAGGCGGGCATCAAGGCGTATGTCGTCGCCATCGGCGGCGGGATCTCCTCAGCGCAGACGCATAGGGTCAGCGCGAAATTCAAGCCCGCCGCCGCAGGCGATCCGAAGGAGTACGTCTTCGAGACCGGCAGCGGTGCATAGCCGTCCCAGGGGACCGTCAGCCCGGTGAAGTCCAAGGAAACCTGACATTGCCCTACGATTCACGGTCTCCCGGCGGTCACTGGAGCAGCGAGAACCGGGAGTTGCTCACTCGTCCTCGCCGCACCCGTACCGGGTGGCCGATGGTCGTTGGTCACACATTGTCGGCGCGTGCCGGCGAGCCGGCTCGCTGCCGGATTTCACGGGAGGCGCGGCATGACATCGACGTATAGGGGGAAGCCGTACTATCCAGCGTGGCTGGACAACCTGGCCGACGACGTAACCGGGGAAGGCGCCGCGTGGGACGGCGTCATCGAAGGCGCAGAGGCCGTCCATGAAGTCGTGGTCGCCGCCCGCGAAATATACGAGTTCCAAGACTTTCACTACGCCGGCCCGTGTGGCGAGAACAGTTTCCTCGAGGACTACACCTCATCTGTACGCGGCGTACCGATTCATGTCATCGTTCTGGTCACCTTCAACGCCGCCGGAAAGGCCCAGCGTCTCCTGGTGAACCACCGTCCACGCAGCTCATTGCTGCTGTTGTCCCGCGTGATGCTCGAGAGGTTCGCCGACACACCCCTTGCCAAGCACTGGGAAAACACACCGTGAGGAGCGGGTATGAATGCGCCCTTGTACCTGATCACCGGGGCGGGTGGTGGCACCGGTGGCGTGAGCCGGCAGGTGATCGGGCAATTGCGGGAACGCGGGGATCGCGTTCGCGCATTGGTGCACCGCGACGACGCTCGAGCTGAGCCGTTACGCGCACTCGGCGCTGATGTCGTGGTCGGAGATTTGACCGATCCACGAGATGTCGTCGATGCGATGGCCGGTGCCGATCGCATGTTCTTTTCGATGGGTGTCTCTCCGGACTACCTGCAGGCAACGGTAGTCGTCTGCGATGCCGCGTTGGAGTACGGCCGTCTCGAGGTGGTCGTGAACATGTCCCAGATGACTGTTTCTCAAATGACGCTGACCAGTGTGGGGGAGTCTCGTCAACATCGACTGCATTACCTCGCCGAGCACGTCTTGAACTGGTCGGGTGTCCCGGTCGTGCACATCAGGCCGACGGTGTTTCTGGACAATCCGATATTCACCGGACTCGCGGTACCGTCGCTGCGAGAGCGAAACCTGTTGGCCCTCCCCTTCGGAACGGGTCGTACATCACCGATAGCTACCAGCGACGTGGCTCGCACGATTACGGCAGTGCTCGTGGATCCCACTCACCGCATCGGCGACGTCTACGAATTGACCGGGCCGGCGCGTTTGGACATCGATGGCCTGGCCGCCGAGTACACCCTGGGACTTCACCGGCGGATTCGCGGCACCGACATTCCCCACGAAACCTGGGTCCGGGAGGTCCTCGAGCCCCGAGGTCTGCCCGCGCACGTCGAGCAGCATTTGACCACACTGGCACTGCTACACCGCGCCGGACGCTACGACCGAGCTACCGACGACGTCGAGAAGATCACGGGACAGCCGCCGTCCACGGTTGGTCAGTACATAGCCGAACACTCGGAACTGTTCTCATGAAGGACGCCAGGTACCGTGCGGTCGATCCGATGTCTGGGTGAATCTCAGGGTCGGATGTGAGTCCGGAGTCGTAGGGGGACAGCGACCGTAGGACGACTTGTTTCGCGACCCGTGAGTGATGTGGAAGCCAGTTCGGATCGGTGACGATCGAGGGGGTAAGCACATCGATGAAGGGATGTCCGTGTCCATCAATGAGTTTGATAACCATGGAAGCACCGGCACAAACAGCATGATCATCAGCACGATGAACGATCTGCCGGGCTATGAGGTGGTCGAGGTGCTCGGTGATGTCGTCGGCCTGACGGTACGCAGCCGGCACCTGGGGTCGCAGATTGGAGCCGGCATCAAGTCGATGTTCGGTGGCGAGCTCAAAGGCATGACGAAGATGCTCTACGACAGCCGGATCGAAGCCAGGGACCGGCTGATCGAGAGCGCTCAGCAACGCGGTGCACACGCCGTTCTCGCAATGCGCTTCGACGCCAATGACTTCGGCGACGGCGGCCAGGAGATTTGCGCGTACGGCACCGCGGTCAAAATCCGGAAGCGATAACCGGCCATCTCCAACAGCGGGTTCGTCAACCGTTCGGACCACACCGATTTCGACGAGCCCGACGAAAAGGACATCGGATATCTGGGCCGCCCGTAGACCAGGATGCGCGGCAGCACTTCCCGCAAGCGTGCCACGTCCGCTGCCTGCGGCGATCAACGAGTGAGCCTCGCCGGACGGTGCATCCGCTCGGATCGAAAGGCGCGTTGGGTTTTACACGGCGTCGGCGGTTGCCTTTTGCCGACGCCGATGCGCGGCTTGTTTGGCGCGATTGCCGCAAATGGCCATGCTGCACCAGCGGCGGGCACGGCTACGGGTGTGGTCGGCGAACATCAGAGTGCATCCAGGGCCTTGGCACACCTTGACGTAGGTGAAGTCCTCCTCGCATACCAACCGGGCCATCGCTTCGGCGAGGGGGAGCAGCAGCATTTCGGGGGACTGCCACCGCCGCACTGGGGCTAGTGAGAGGGTGCCGGGTACGTGCGCGACGATCGCACTGTAGCGGTGATCGCGCTCGAGCAATTCGTTGAGCGGGGCGAGCTCTTCGAGAACCGAACCGGCCAGCGGCGCACCTCGGTGCTCGCTCACGAATTCGCGGAACCATTCACGCAGGGCGCGCGCCTGACCAGCCAGGAGATCGATCTCGCCGGGCAGCGCCCGCTCGCGAATGGCGGTCAGCGCCTCCTCGGGCACCAACTGGGCCTGGCGGAGCCAGGCGAGCAGTCCATCGCCGTTTGCGAGCCAGTCGACGGGGGCGTCCAGCGGTGTGGCCACCGAATTGAGGAAGTCCAGCCCCGTTGAGTCTGCCAGGAACAGGGCGGGCATCGGCTGTGTCATCGGTTCTCCTCCCGATCGCAACGTAACCGCTCTAGATGGCTTTGACAAGTTACAAGGCCGGTGAGTAACCTTATCGGCAGCTTCGAGTAGGTTACGGCGATTGTCTGGATGCCGAGCTATGTGTTCGACACAAATGCCCGGGAGAGCAAATGACCCCGCATCCCCGAAGAAAGTGAGCTCCCAAGTCATGTCCGCGATCCGATATTTGCAGGCCGACGTCGATGGATTCCGCGTGTCCTACCGCGAGGCGGGCACGCCAGGAAAGCCCAAACTGCTTCTACTGCACGGCTTTCCGACGTCCAGTCATATGTTCCGCGACCTGATCCCCTTGCTCGCTCACGACTTGCACCTCATCGCTCCCGACCTGCCGGGCTTCGGCGGTTCGGACATGCCGCCGCACGAGCAGTTCGCCTATACCTTCGACCACATCGCCGAGGTGATCGACCGCTTCACCGAAGTAGTGGGCTTCGACCGGTACGCGATGTACGTCTTCGACTACGGCGCCCCGACCGGATTCCGGCTCGCCGTCGAACATCCCGACCGCATCACCGCCATCGTCTCCCAGAACGGCAACGCCTACGCCGAAGGGTTGAGCGAGGGCTGGAACCCGATCCGCGCCTATTGGGAGGACCCCTCGGACGCCAATCGCCAAGCGCTGCGGCAGTTCCTCGCACCGGAAACCACCCGCTGGCAGTACACCCACGGCGTATCCGACGATGCCCTGGTTTCCCCCGACGGCATCGCCCTCGACAACCACTACCTGGCCCGCCCCGGCGCGGACGACGTGCAACTGGACCTGTTCCTCGACTACAGCAACAACGTTGCCCGCTACCCCGAATTCCAGTCCTACTTCCGTACCTACACGCCCCGACTCCTCGCAGTGTGGGGCAAGAACGATCCCTTCTTCCTCCCTGCCGGTGCCGAGGCTTTCCGACGCGATCTCCCCGAGGCCCAGATCCGCTTCTACGACACGGGCCACTTCGCCCTCGAAACCCACGCGCACGACATAGCCCAAGCCATCCGGTCGTTCCTCTCCGTTTGAGCGGTAGCGGTCACTGGCGGCCGAGTATCGAATCCTCGAGACCCGCCACCTCGCCGAGGATCTCGTCCTGGGCTATCGGTCATTACCAGGTCTCGCGACTGTGAAACATCGCCCTTACCACGGCGCGGGTTGGGTCAGCTGTTGAGGAAGGCGAGCAGATCGGTTTCCAGCGCGGTGCGGTATGCGCCGAAAATGCCGTGGGGCGCACCGGGATACACGCGCAGTTCGGAAACGTCCCTATCAACAAAGAGGTTCGCTCGTGGAACCGGAGCAATCCGCCCGCCGACTACCTGTCCATGCTGCACCGCTTCGACACCGACCACGACATCCGCACCGCCGCCGTCATTCTCACCTTCCTACTGGTCATTGCCACGACCGCCCGCATGATCGGCGCACCGACGCGCCCACCCGCCCCTGCCTCGGATCGCACGCACTGACAACCCCCCCTCGGGGATGAGTAGGACTGGAGGAGAAGAGAATTGGAACGACGAGTCGTGTTGCGAGCGCTGATGGCTGCCGGCGGTGCCGCCACGTTCGCAACCACCTCGCCCAGGATCGGCGCACCAGAAGCGAAGGCGGACGGACAAGGCCCAGCCGGGCCTCTCCGCGTCCATATCGTCATGTTCGACGGTGTCGAAGAACAGGACTTCATCGGACCCTTCGAGGTGTTCTCGCTGGCCGCCATGCTCGCCGAGCGCGGCGTGGACCTGCGGTACGTGACTACCGGTCAACCCGGAACGATCCGCGCTTCCTACGGCACCGTCGTGCAAGTCACCGAACCGTGGGCGCCCCAGAACGCCGATGTGCTCGTCGTACCCGGCGGCGGCTACACGCACCGCGACGCGCCGGGCGTCTGGGCCGAGATCAATCGTGGCGTCCTACCCGAAGCTCTGGCAGCCGCGCCCCGCGCTGGACTGACGATCAGCTCATTGTGTACCGGCGCAATGCTTTTGGGCGCAGCCGGGCTGATCAACGGCCGCCCCTGTACGACCCATCACGGTGCTTTCGACACACTGAAACAACAAGGTGGCGTGCTTACGAAGGCACGCGTCGTCGACGACGGCGATCTGGTGACAGCGGGCGGCATAACTTCGGGGATCGACCTGGCTCTCTGGCTGGTGCGCCGCGAGCTTGGCGCCGAAACCGCGACCCGCGTCGAGGAGATCCTGGAATACGAGGCACGCGGGCCGATCTGGACCCGATGACCCAATCTCGATCCACCCGTTGACCCCTCCCTATCCTGGTGGGGGTTCAGTTCGGATTCGGAAAGACGAGACGCGAAATCCTTGACACGACAACGGATTTCGCGTCTCGGTGTGTTCTGGCAATGCGAACGGCATTGATGCGTATTTGTCAAATGCTCTGATTGAACGGTGGTTGTGAAAACTGCTGGTAGAGAACAAGCTTCGGCAGAATCTCGTGGAACCCGGCAGTCGCCCGCCGACATGGGACGACTAGTCACACCCCTAAGAACTATCGAGGCTAGGATGCTTGCGAGGGTAAGTGAGTCGACCACGTGAGGCGGCGAGCATATGGTGACCCAGGATAACGAACAGCGATCCCTGTACCTGTCTTATCTCGGGTACTGTAATGAGCACGATTTTGAGAGTATGGCGTCATTTTATACGCCGACCATCAAAGTCGATGACATCCCTATGGATCCAGCCGCTGTTACGGCGCAATTCTTGCCTCTTGTCTCCGGATTTCCTGATTGGCATTGGGAGATGCGCCACCTCGTCGTTGACGGCGACTATATTGCGGTGCACTTCACGGTAACCGGTACCCATCGGGGGACTTTTCAGGGAATTGAGGCGTCCGGTCGTCGGGTGACTATATCGGAGTTCACTCTTTATCACCTCGAAGACGGCAAGTTCGCCGAGGTCTGGGATTACACCGATATGGACTCGTTGATGAGGCAAATCGGGTAGCGCGAGGAACCGCTGACAGCCCGGCTGACGAAGCCGATACCGCAGACAGCTGACTTCGCTCCCGTCCATGTGGTTTGACTCCACCTCCTGGAAGGCAGGCCGATGACCCCCACCACACCCTCGTTCTTCGAGGCACAACTTCCCGCCCTCTCGAGCAGCGGAAGAGACGCACCGGCGTTCTGGATGCTCGATCTGCTGTGGATTCCGCTGCTGGAGGCCCATCAAACCGGGGGCATGTTTTCGGTCACCGAGCAGTGGATGCCGAAAGACTCTGGCGCACATACCAAGCACGTGCACAATGTCGACGAGTGGTTTTACGTCCTCGACGGCACCGTCGACTTCGAACTCGAGGGCGAGACGTCGTCGGGGCAAGATGGCGACTCGCTGTGGATTCCTCGGGGCACCGTGCACAGTTTCAATGTCACGAGCGATGTCTGCCGTGTGCTCAATGGCTATACCCCGGCCGGTTTCGAGCAAGTGATCAAGGGGCTCGCGAGACCGGCGCCGAAGCGTGAGCTTCCCCCGAGAACTGAAGAGCCGGCGCCAGAAGACATCGCGGCTGCACAGTTCCTGTTCAGCAACTACTGGACCGCACGAGCCGACGATCCCTGGGCGAAATTCTTCGTCCGTTGATCCCGCGCCCGCACCGCAGCCGGTGCGGGCCAGCCGATACCACCACTGGCAGTAGCGAGCCGGAACTCCTTTTCGAGGTCTGCGGCGGAGGTGACGTCGGAATCCGGCACCACCACGGTCATCGTGGTGACCACCCAACCCGAGAAGGCCGCACTCTGAGCGATCATGGAAGTGCGGCGTAGCGCGCAGCGGCTACGCGGCCAGGGACACCGACAACTCGGCATCGAGAGCGGCGGCAACTCGCTCGGAGGGTTGTCAACGTCGGCACCACATTGGTCGGAGCAGGCCCATGATCAAAGGAGCCGCAGGTCGGGGACCTGCGGCTCCTTTGTGGTTTGGGTCTATTTGGTGGCCGGTGGGGTGAAGGGCTGGTTGATGGTGGTGAAGTATTGGGCGGCGGCGAGGATGGCTACCGGGGCGGTGATGAGGAGTTGGCCGGCTACGGTGCCGAGGGGGGCGATGGCGGCGATGCCGCCGATGCAGCCGACGGCGGCGGCGGGGAGGAAGGGGCCGAAGAGGCCGATGATGGTGGCGGAGGCGGCGGCCGCGCCTGCTGCGCCGCCCAGGAGGCAGCCGACGGCGGCGCCGCCCAGGCCGCCTACCAGGGTGCCGATGGCGGCGCCGGTGACGAGGGTGGTGCCGAGGCGGGCCCAGGCGGCTTGTTCGCGGTCGTATTCGTTCTTCCAGGGGGCCTGGTTCTCGTAGGGGAGGGCAACGGGTTGGTAGGTTGCGTGGTCGAGGTCGAAGCGGGGGGTGAGGACGGCGGTGCGGTTCGTGATGTCGGCGGTGATGGGAAAGACGAAATCGTCTACGCGGAAGGATAATTCGGTGCCCGCGAGGGTGGTGCCGTCGGCGGCTTCGATCTTGAAGGTGCCGTGGTCGTTCACCAGGGAGCCGGCGTCGGTCGTGATGGTCAGCGCGCTGTCGGTGCGGACCGCGGTGTAGTCAACTTGGCCGGTGGTGCCGGAGTCGGCAGGCGCGGTATCGGATTCGGCGTGTGCGGTGGCGGGTAGGGCGGTCAGGGCGGTGGCCGTGAGCAGGGCGAGGCCGATGTTCTTGTGCAAGAGGATGACTTTCAATTCGGGGTGGTGAGGATGGGGTCGTGGGTGATGCTGCGTTCACGGACCAGCCACGAGGCACCGTGCGGAACGAGGTGATCGCGGATATCGGTGCTCAGGTGCAGCCGCGGGGACTGCCCGGGGCCGGCTTCGACGACCAGGGAGTAGAAGCGGGTGCGGACGGTTCCTGTTGCCGCGCCGTCATCTTCGATGGTCAGGTTGCCCAGCCAATGGCGGCGCACGAGGCCCGCGGCGCGGAGTCGCTCCGCGGTGCGGCGTAGCCCGTCGGCGATCTCGGCCCGCCCCGTGTGGATGGCGGCCCGCTGCGGATGGATCAACAGCCCGTCGGGTTCGAACTCGGCCGCCCATTCGTCGACGCGCCCGTCGTCGAGCCGGCGCAGGTGCGCGGCATAGAACTGCTGGAGGTCGACATAGAGCTGGCGGGTGCGGTCAGCGTCGGACATCGGAGCCCCGTTCGGTGGATTCGGCCCATTTCTTCGCGTTCTCGAGGGTGGACAGGGAATTGCGGCCCAGGGCGTTTCGAATGAAGGCCGTGGCATCGGCGAGGGTCTTGCCCGTGCCGAGGATCGCGGGGATCGCCTCGGTGATGAGGGCGACGGTGTGCTCGGAGGTCGCGAGCGTTCCCCCGTCGCGCGGTGTGAAACTCCAGCGACCGCGGTGTAGGGAGAGCAGCGCGGGCAGCCGCGTCTGCTTGTAGACGATGTCGCCGGAGTCGAGGACCACGCGCCACGAGGCGGTGGTGTGGACGTCCCCCTCCGGTGTCCGGGTGTCCAGGCTCAGGAACTGGTGTCCGGGTACCGGTTCGGTGAGGGTGACGGCGTCGACGTGGGCGAGTCGCTCCGCCCACAGGTCGGCGCGGTCGATGAATTCCCGGACCCGCGCCGGTTCGGCGTCGATCCACAGCGAGTCCGCGAAGGTGACGGTGGCCTCGGGTCGCCGGGCCAGCGCCTCCGCTGCGGACTTGAGCGATTCGAGCTCCCGGGTCGAGTTGGTGTCGACCGCGGCCTCGATCCATTCCCGGGCTCCCGCGCTGTCGTCGGGAGAGAAGCTGTGCAGCAACAGCACTCGGCTGTTGTCGGCGTCGATCTCCTGCACCACCCATTCCCCGCTCATGGAGGCGACCGGGGGAGCGGAGACCACCTGCCGGAAGGTGATCCGGCGCTGTTCGGGGTCGAAGGTGCGGCGTGAGGTCCAGGTCTTCAGCGACTCGTTCGCGGTGGCCCACAGCCGGATGTGATCGCCGGAGGCGTCGTGCTCGAGGGTCTCGGCGTGGATTGTCGGCGGAAAGATGTCGGGCCAGTTGACGACCGACCGCAACGCGTCGTGCACGGCCTGGGCCGGCGCCGCGATCGTGATGGCGTGTTCGGTGTGATGGAGGCTCATCCGAGCCACCTCCCAATCTGTCGGTGGCTCAGTAGTTGCCCAGTCCGCCGCAGACATTGATGGCCTGCGCGGTGATCGGCGCGGCGGCGGGCGTGGTGAGATAGCCGACCAGTCCCGCGACCTCCAGCGGAGTCGAATACCGTCCCAGCGGGATCTTGGCCTCGAACTTCTCGAGCACGGCGGCCTCGGTGGTGTTCCACACCTCGGCGTAGCCGCGCCGGACCCGTTCGGCCAGTGGGGTTTCGACGTATCCGGGGCAGACGGCGTTGACCGTCACCCCGGTCTTGGCCAGTTCCAGTCCGAGCGCCTTGGTGAATCCGATGACGCCATGCTTCGACGCCGAATAGGGTGCGCCGAGCACCACGCCCTGCTTGCCGCCGGTCGACGCGATATTGATGATGCGGCCGTCCTGGGCGTCGAGAATTCCTCCGTGCGACAACACTTCTCGCGTCACCCGGAAGGTTCCGGTCAGGTTGATGTCGAGCACGTCCTGCCACAGCGAGTCGTCGATGTCCCGGGTGACGCCGCCGCCGTTGCGGCCCGCGTTGTTGACCAGCACCGTGACCGGTCCGAACCGCGCGACCGCCGCCGCGACGAAGGCCCGCACGTCGTCGGTCGATCGGACATCGGCGGCGATGCCGTCGATGGTGATGCCTTCGGCGCTCAGCTCCTCGACCGTGCTCTTGACCCTCTCCGCATCGCGGGCGTTGATGAAGACCTGATATCCGGCCAGACCCAGCGTGCGGGCGATCTCGAGGCCGATTCCGCTGGTGGCGCCGGTGACAATGGCGTGCTTGCTCATGCGAGTGCTCCTGAGGATGGATCGGAGGCACCGGCGTCCTGGCCGGCGCCCTCCGCGAGGGTGGTATTGACCAGTTCGAGAAAATCTCGAACGGTCACGGCGTCGATCACCGAACTGTCGAGAAGCTTTATCCCGTAACGGATTTCGATCTGGTTGGACAATTCCAGGACCGCGAGGGAGTCGTATCCCAGGTCCTCGAATGAGCGATCGGTGATGTCTCCGCTCAGGTCGATGGTCTCGTCTTCGCCGGCGACCCGCTGCAGTACCTCGCGCAGCTGATCGGTGGTCACGGCTGGGTTGGCAGACACCATGTGCTTCCCTTCTCGGTCGGGTGCTGTTGGGGGAGTGGCATTTTCATCGGACGCCGCGCAGGACCACCGCCGAGGTGAATCCGCGCCCACCGCGGGCGAGCACGAGCGCGGCCGGTGTGGTCAGCTCACGCGGCTCCCGGACCAGGTCCAGGCGGGTGGGACAGGGATAGTGCTCGAGGCCGGGGGTGGGCGGGATGGTGCGGCTGTCCAGCGTGAGGGCGGCCGCGGCGATATCGAGCGCCCCGCCGCCCGCGAACAGTCGCCCGGTCCCGGTCTTGGGTGCGGTCACCGGGACCCGGTGCGCGCCGAATACCGTGTCGAGCGCGGCGATTTCGTGATCGTCCTGTTCGCGGACTCCGGCCGCGTCGGCGAACACCACCCCGATCTCCCCGGGCGCGGCGCGGGCGTCGGCGAGCGCGGCCCGGATGATCCGGGCCAACGCCGGTGGCCGCGGCGAGCCGGGCCGCGGATCGAATCCGCTGGCATACCCGCTGATGTGGGCGTAGACGCGCGCGCCGCGGTCGCGTGCCCGGTCCGGATGTTCGAGGACGGTCAAGGCGCCGCCTTCGCCGGGTACGAAACCCTCGGCGGTGTCGGCGAATGGCTGGTAGGC
Source organism: Nocardia sp. NPDC004860 (assembly GCF_040609015.1). Classification (NCBI taxonomy): domain Bacteria; kingdom Bacillati; phylum Actinomycetota; class Actinomycetes; order Mycobacteriales; family Nocardiaceae; genus Nocardia; species Nocardia sp. NPDC004860. Next base: position 39,135 of record NZ_JBEXJI010000010.1, read on the forward strand.
CCGTTTCGGGTCGGTGCTCGTGCTGACATTTCCCCCGGCGAGCGTGGCCAGCCAGCCCCACGGCGAGAGCACGGAATCGAAACCGCCGGTGAGCACCAGCGGGGTGCCCGCGCGCACCAGCCGGCGCGCCTTACCGACCGCGTCGAGGCTGCCCGCCTGGTCGGCCACCACGACACTGGAGGGTCCGCGCGCGCCGTGCCTGATCGCGAGCTGCCCGGTGTTCACGGCGTAGAACCAGGCGAAAGACTGATACCCGCTGACATGGCGACTGCCCTGGGCCCATAGTTTCTGCAGCTCCTTCTGCCCGAACTCGAAGCCGCCGCTGGTGCTGGCGGTGACCACTCCGAGTTCGAAGTCGTCCCGGTCGTCCGGGGTGATGCCGGCGTCACGCAGCGCGGCGTCGGAGGACACCAGGGCATGCCGGGTGGAAATGTCGGTTTGCGGAAGCAGGCGGCCGGACAGCGGCGAGGGGTCGAAGTCGCGAATCTCCCCGGCCAGGGTGGCGGTGTACGGACTGGGATCGAAGCGGGTGATCCGGTCGATCGCCGAGCGCCCCGCGAGGGTGTTGCGCCAGTAGTCCGCCACGGTGACTCCGGTCGGCGCGTGAACGCCGATGCCGGTGACGGCGGGATCCACCGTGGCCGCGAGTCCGGTCATGGCGCGACCAGCACTGCGGCACTCTGGAATCCGCCGAATCCGCTGCCGACGCTCAGCACGGTGTCGGTGCGCTGGCCGCGCGCGGTCAGCGGCACGTAGTCGAGATCGCAGCCGGGGCCCGGGTTGTGCAGGTTGGCGGTCGGCGGGATGACGTCGGTGTCGATGGCCAGCGCCGAGGCGGCCAGTTCGAGGGAGCCGACAGCGCCGAGCGAGTGCCCGATCATGGACTTGATGGAGCTCATGGGAACGCGCCGGGCATGGTCGGCCAGCGCCCTTTTCACCGCGGCGGTCTCGTGCAGATCGTTCTGTTTGGTTCCGGAGCCGTGGGCGTTGACGTAATCGACCGCGGTGGGGTTCACCCGGGCCTGGTTCAGCGCGGCGCCGATGGCCTCGGCCATCTCCACTCCGTCGGGCCGCAGGCCGGTCATGTGAAAGGCATTGCCGCGCGTGGCGAATCCGGCGAACTCGGCGTAGATGTGCGCGCCTCGGGCGCGGGCCCGGTCCCAGTCCTCGAGGATCAGGGTCGCGGAACCCTCGCCGAGGACGAAGCCGTCCCGATCCCGGTCGAACGGACGCGACGCGTGTTCCGGGTCGTCGTTGTTGGGGCTGGTGGCCTTGATGGCATCGAAGCAGGCCACCGTGATCGGTGAGATCGGGGCCTCGCTGGCGCCGGTCACGACGATATCGGCGGCGCCCTCGCGGATCAGATCGGCGCCGTGGCCGACCGCGTCCAGCCCGGACGTGCAACCGGTGGAGACCACCGAGGTGGGTCCTTCGGCGCCGATCGTCCAAGCCAGTTCCGCGGCAATGGAACTGGGCACCAGGTAGTCGAAGAGCTGCGCCACAGCCCAGGCCGGGTCCACCAGCCATTCCCGGCCCTGATCGCTGACCAGGGAGTACTCGCGTTCCAGGCCCGTCGTGCACCCGACCGCGCTGCCGATGCTGATGCCGATCCGCGCGGGGTCCACCGTGCGGAGATCGAATCCACTGTCCTGCAAAGCTTCCCGTGCTGTGGTGACCGCGAACTGGGTGACCCGATCCCAGGCCCGCTCCTCGCGCCGGCTCAATCCGTGGTCATAGGGCCGGAAGTCGATCTCGCCCGCGATCCGGGACCGGTAGCCGCCGGTGTCGAACGAGCTGATCCGGCGGGTGGCGGTGCGGCCCGCGGTGAGCAGGTCCCAGAACTGGCCGGTGCCGACCGCTCCGGGAGCCAGTACGCCGATTCCCGTGATCGCGACCCGGCGCGGTCCGTGCGCCTCTGTTGTCTTTGCTTGCGCCCCAACGTATGCCATGTTCCATCCTTTCGAGTTCGGAACAACTGCCGGCGATCGCCACGACTTCGTGTCAGTGGCGTCGACACTCGCATCGGCTGCTGGAGGCGACGCCGACGAATACTGGAGGACCACTGGAATCGGTTGCTCCAGCGATCCTGTAGGCGGTTGCCGGGCGGGTGTGGGCACAGTCGAGCGGCGACTGTCCACCTGGAGGAGAAGTAATGACTGTGCAGCCGAATGGTCTGGCCGAACGCCGCATCGTGATCACCGGAGGTGGCCGCGGGCTGGGCCGCGTGGTGGCCGAGGATCTGCTCCACCACGGCGCGCGCGTAATGATCGTCGGCAGGGAATCGACTGCGACACAGTGGATTCAGGAGCATCCCGCCGGGAGCGCCGTGACTGCGGATGTCACCGACGCCGTGCAGCTGGCGGCGGCCTTCGCCGAGGCCGGCAGCAGGCTCGGCGGTGTCGATGTGGTGTTCGCGAACGCCGGCGTGAGCCGCCCCGGCCCCTTGGCGGTCACGCCGCCGGCGAATTTCACCACGGTGCTCGAAACCAATGTCGTCGGAACGTTTCTCACCCTGCAGGCGGCGGTGCCCTATCTGGCCGACTCCGGGTCCGCCCGGTTCATCGCCCTGTCGTCGGCCCTGGCGCGGCGGATCGCGCCGGGCGCGGGCGCGTACTCGATCAGCAAGGCGGCCATCGAGGCACTGGTCCGCATCGCGGCGATAGAGCTTGCGCCGCAATCTATCTCGGTGAACGCCCTGTCTCCCGGTTTCGTCGACGAGGGGATGGGCCGCGATCTCATCGCTAATCCACCGGTGTGGGGCCGGTACCTACCGACCATCGCGGCGGGTAGGCCGGGGCGGGCCCAGGAGATCGCCGATGTGGCCCGGTTCCTTGCGGGTCCGGACTCGGACTACGTCAACGGCCATGTGCTCGAGGTGAACGGCGGCCTCGCGTTCTGACGCCTGCTACCAGTGCAGAACCGCCTTGCCGTGAAAGGTCCGCTCCCGGAGTGCGGACAGCGTGTCGTCGAGCGTGTCCAGCGGCCCGGTCCGGTGCACGGCGAGGCTCAAATCCCCTGCGGCCCAGCGCCGTCCGAGCCAGAGCAGATCGTCGGCGGCTCCGATCCCGGCGTCGAGCTCGTCGAACAGGTTCACGTAGCTCAGACTCACCCCGGGCCGCCGATGTCCCCAATCGACCGGCAGCTCGAGCGGCGCGCGGACGGTATTGCCGAAACTCACCAGCACACCTCGCGGTTTCAGCAGCTCGAAAGCCGCCTGCAGCGTCGGTCCGCCGACACTGTCGAACACGACGTCGACCGGCCTCGGTGCGGCCGGTTCGCCTTCCGGAGAGACGACATCGAGCCCGGCACCGGTGATTTCGAGACCGGTGCCGGTGAACCGGTGCCGGACCGACAGCACCTCGGCCCCGGCAGTGTGCGCGAGTTGCGCCAGCACCCCGCCGACGCCGCCACTCGTTCCGGTGACCAGCACCGTCCTGCCGATGATCGGCCCGGCCCGCCGGATGGCCGCGAGCGCCGTCAACCCGGCCACGGGCAGCGCGGCGAGATCGACGGCCGTGCCGGGGTCGTCGATGACCGCGACGTCGCGGCGCGGCACGGCGACCCGATCGGCCCACCCGTCGCCGCGCGCGAGCGCGACGACGGCCCGCGAGTGCGCCGGCCCGTCCGCGCCGGCGTCCTCGATCGTGCCGAGAATGTCCCAGCCGAGCCGGGACCCCGCCGGAAGTCGCTCCGCCCGGGTCAGCTCACCCCGGTTGATCCCGATGGCCCGCACCCGGACCAGCACCTCACCGGGCCCCGGCGTCGGCTCGCCGACCTCGATCAGCCGCGTCGGCCTCTGCCGGTCGCCGGTGGTCACTACCGCTCTCATCGCACACCCGTCCTGTCTCGCGTATTCACGCGATCCAGCAAAACGACTGCCGCGCAACGCTGTCCAGCAAGCGCCGGACGCCTTCCAGCGTTCCTCCAGCGGCGCCGGAGTGCGGCTGCATCAGCGGCGACAACACTGCGAACCATGATGGGTAGAACCGTGTGGCCGCTGGCCGCCCTGTTGACCGCTGCCGCGCTGGTCGCGGGCTGCTCCCCGGGTACGGATAGCGGGGGATCGGACGGGCCGCCGGTGGCCGGCGGCACGCTGCGTTTCGCGCTGCCCTCGGAGCCGAGTTGCCTGGACCCGGGGGTGAGTCCCGCCGACGCCACCGCCCTGATCGATCGCGGTGTGGTGGATTCCCTGGTGGCGCAGGGCAATGACAACACCTTCCACCCGTGGCTGGCGAAGAGCTGGACGATCAGCGATGACCTGACGCGGTACGTCTTCACCCTGCGCGACGATGTGGTGTTCCACGACGGCACCCGGCTCGACGCCGCCGCGGTCAAAGCGAACTTCGACCGGATCGTCGATCCGAACACCAAATCCCAATGGGCGGCAACGCTGCTGGGACCGTACAGCCGGTCGACCGTGATCGGCGAGCACACCGTCGAGGTGGCCTTCACCGAGCCATTCCAGCCGTTCCTCGCGGCGGCGAGCACCACCGCCCTGGGTATCCAGTCGCCGAAGAACTTCGCCGACAACGCCGGCAAGCTCTGCGATCACGTGGTCGGGTCGGGTCCGTTCACCTTTGCCGGGCATACCGCGCAGCAGAGCGTCGGCCTCGCCAAGTTCGCCGGATATGACTGGGCTCCTGAGACTTCGGCGCATGCGGGGCCCGCGCGCCTCGATGGTGTCGATTTCCGTTTCGTGCCGGAGAACTCGACCCGCATCGGGGCGTTGACCAGCGGCCAAGTCGACGGACTGCTGTCGGTGCCCGCCCAGAACGTCAGCGACCTGAAGTCGGATCCTTCGCTTCGGTACACCCGCTACGACGCACAGGGCACCGGCTACGGCGTCTACATCAATACGCGGCGGGGTCCGTGGCAGGACCCACGCGTCCGCCGGGCGTTGCAAGTATCGACCGATGTCGACTCGATCCTGTCCTCGATCTATTTCGGCGTCTACAGCCGGTCGTGGAGCATCCTGACCCCGGCTACCCAGTTCTACGATGCGGCACTGGAGAATTCGTGGAACTACAGCACCGACGAGGCCAACCGGCTGCTCGACGAGGCCGGGTGGAACCAGCGGGACGCAGCGGGCTACCGGGTCAAGGATGGCGTCCGGCTCCGCGCGAACTGGACGACCACCAAGGCACAGGACGAATCCAACTATCGAGGCCTGGTCGGGCTGGCCATCGTCGCCTCGGCCAAGAAGGTCGGCATCGAGATCGTCCGCACCAATGTCCAGACCGGTGAGCTCTTCCAGCTCGTCGCGCGCGGCGACTACGACCTGTTCGACACCAGCTGGTCATCCAACTCGCCGGACATCATGCGCAGCTTCCTGCTCTCGACCGCCAAACCCATGGCGGGACAGAATATTTCGTGGGTGAACGACCCGCAGGTAGACGCGTGGGTCGGCAATGCCGCGCGCACCCTCGACGCGGGCGCGCAGCGCGCGGACTATGCCGCCGCCCAGCACTGGGCCATCGATCAGGCGGTGCTCGTTCCGATCTTCGTGCCCGCCAGCCAGGTCGCGACCCGGACCCGGGTGCACGGTATCGCCGCGGCCCCGGCGTCGTACCCGGTCTTCTACGATGCGTGGCTGAACTGATGGCCGCCCTGGTGACCGTCGCCGGTGCGATCCTGCGCCGGGTACTCGGAATCGCCGGAATCCTCACGGGGGTCGCGACCGTGACGTTCCTCGCCATGTCCCTCGTGCCCGGCGATCCGGCCTACGCCATGCTCGGGAATGCGCCCGCGACCCCGGCGACCCTCGCCGCCATCCGTGCACAGATGGGCCTGGACGAGCCGCTGCCGCAGCGGTTCCTGCACTATCTGGGCCGCCTGGCCCGCGGCGATTTCGGCGAGTCCTTCCAGAGACAGCAGCCGGTACTGCATGTGATCGGCGAACAACTCGCTCCGACACTGGAACTCGCCGCAGCGGCCATCACCCTCGGCGTCGCGGGTGCGCTGGTCACGGTGGTCGCCACCTCGGGGACACGCCGCGCGCCGCGGGCGATCGCCCATGCGCTGGAGCTGATGGCGGTATCCACGCCGACCTTTTGGACCGGCACCCTGCTGCTGGCGGGTCTCTCGTTCCGCCTGCACCTGTTTCCCTCGACCGGGTCCGGTCCGGCGGCCCTGGTCCTGCCCGCGACCACTCTGGCCGTGCCCATCGGCGCGCTGCTGGCCCAGGTGATGCGGGACGGCGTGGACGCGGTCATGCTGTCCCCGTTCGTGCTCAGCGCCCGCGCCCGGGGGCTGGGTGAGCTGGACATCCGAATCCATCACGCGCTGCGGCACACGCTGCTGTCCGCCGTCACGGTCAGCGGTTGGCTGGTCGGCGGTCTGCTCAGCGGCGCGGTGCTGGTCGAGACGGTGTTCGCGCGCCCCGGTCTGGGGCGAGTCTTGTTGTCGGCGGTCACTACTCACGATTTTCCGGTGGTCATCGCACTGGTCATGTCCGGCTCGCTACTGTTCATCGCCGTCAATTCCGTGGTGGACCTGGCCTACCGGGTCATCGATCCGCGCTCGGCGACGCCCTCGGAGGTGGCCCGGTGACCGCGACGCCGAATGCGCGGCTGCTCCTGCCCGGCCTCGTCGCCGTCGTGCTGGCGGCCTGTGTCCTCGTGCCCGGCTGGATCGCGACGCGATCGCCCATCGAAGTCGATCTGGGTGAGGCGCTGGCGACGCCCGGCCGCCACCACTTCCTCGGCACCGATCAGCTCGGACGAGACATCTTCGCGCGCATTGTCTTCGGCGCCCGCTATTCGATCCTCGTCGGTCTCACCGCGACCCTGCTGGCCGTCCTCGGCGGCACGCTGATCGGGCTGTGCGCGGCGCTCGGCGGCCGGCTCATCGACACCGTCATCGCGCGGGGGCTGGACATCGTGCTGGCGTTTCCGGGCGTCCTGCTGACGCTGTTGGTGATCGCGATGCTCGGGCAGGGGGCGGGCAGCCTGATCGCGGCGATCGCCATCGCCGAATCCGCCTCGTACGCCAGGCTGGTCAGGTCGCAGGCCCTGGTGGTGCGGAACGCCGACTACGTCCGGGCATCGATCGCGCTGGGCCGCTCGCCCGGATATCGGATCGTGCGCCACATCGTCCCGAACTCGCTGCGCCCGACCGTCGTGCTGGCGACCCTCGGCGTCGGCAGCTCGATCTTGATCGGCTCGGCCCTGAGTTTCCTGGGGCTCGGCCCGAAAGAGCCCACTCCCGAATGGGGTTCGATGCTCGCGGCGGGCCGTGAACTGTTGTCCAAGTCGTGGTGGGTGGCCGTTCCGCCCGGAGCCGCCATCACCCTCACCGTCGTCACCGTCACCGTGCTCGGCCGGGCACTGCAACAACGTTGGGAGGGCGGCCTTGCCCGTTCTGCACGTCGATGATCTGCACGTCTCCTTCGGCCGGGGCGGTGACCGGGTAGCGGCGGTGCGCGGCATCGGGTTCGAGCTCGCGGCCGGTGAATGCCTGGCGATCGTGGGGGAATCCGGGTCCGGCAAGAGCGTCACCGCCCGCGCGCTGCTGGGCCTGACCGGACCGGGTTCGACGGTCGCCGCGCGGTCCCTGCGCCTGGGCGATATCGATCTGGATCGATTGTCCGCGCGCGAGTGGCGTTCCGTGCGCGGTCGGGAGATCGCGCTGATTTTGCAGGACGCGCTGATCTCGCTCGACCCGCTGCGGCCGGTCGCGGCCGAGGTGGGCGACACGCTCCGCGCGCACCGGCTCGCGCGCTCCGCGGCCGACCGCGCCCGCCGGGTCGACGAGTTGCTGCGATCGGTCGGTATCGACGATCCGGAACTACGCAGGACCCTGCGCCCCCACCAGCTTTCGGGCGGACAGCGGCAGCGGGTATTGATCGCGTCCGCCCTCGCGGGGCGGCCGAAGGTGATCATCGCCGACGAGCCGACGACGGCCCTCGACGCCACCGTGCAGGCCCGGATACTGAAACTGCTGGCCGCCCTGCGCGATGACGGCACCGCCCTGCTGCTGGTCAGTCACGACCTGTCGGTGGTCGCCGGAATCGCCGACCGGGTCGCGGTCATGCACGAGGGCCGCATTGTCGAACAGGGCCCGGCCGCCCGGGTTCTCGGCGCACCCGAGCACCCCTACACCCGCCGCCTGCTGGCGGCGGTCCCGACTCCCGAGAAACGAGGCAGGCCGCTGTCGGGGGACGGCCGGGCCGCCGCGCGATCGGAACCGGCGGCCCGCCCCGCCGCCGGGATCGAATCCGCCCCGCCCGCCCTGTCCGTGACGGGGTTGTGCAAGTCGTTCCGCGTGGCCCGCGGCCGGTCGGTGGCGGCCGTCACCGAGGTCGGCTTCGAGCTGCCGGTCGGCACCACGCTGGGCCTGGTCGGCGAATCCGGCTCCGGCAAGAGCACCACCGCCGCACTGGTTCTCGGCCTGCTGCGACCGGACGCCGGCACCGTCACCCTCGGCGGCCAACCCTGGAGCGCCCTGCCCGAGCGGGCCCGCCGGGCCCGGCGTCCGCAGGTCGGCGTCGTCTGGCAGGACCCGGCGAGTTCGTTCGATCCCCGCTGGGACGTCACCCGGATCATCGGTGAGGCCCTGCCCACGCGCGGGCGCAGCGCCGCCGATCGGCGCAAGCGAATCCTGAGCCTGCTCGATTCCGTCGGTCTGCCACAGACTTTCGAACGGCGGCGGCCCGGCGAGATGTCCGGCGGGCAGCGCCAGCGGGTGGCCATCGCCCGCGCCCTGGCCTCCGATCCCGCCGTCCTGATCTGTGACGAGCCGGTCTCCGCCCTGGACGTCACGATCCAGGCGCAGATCCTGGATCTGCTCGCGGATCTGAAAGCCCAACGGGGACTGTCGATGCTGTTCGTTTCGCACGATCTCGCGGTCGTGCAGCACCTCAGCGACTCCGTGGCGGTGATGGCCGCGGGCCGAATCGTGGAGCAGGGGAGTGTCGACCAGGTCTTCGACACTCCCCAGCACGATGTCACCGGGGCCCTGCTCGCCGCGGTCCGGCTTCAGCCGCAGAGCGAATCCACCTGCGGTCGTAGTCGACCCGCGATGAGCTCGGCCGAATAGCGAGAGGCGGCGACGATTTTCGGTGGCGGAGCCAGCTCCGGGGCGCTGCGCAGCACCTTGTGGTGCAGTTGCTGCAGCGCCGGGGTGGGCTCCAGGCCCAGCTCCTCGGCCAGCCGGTGCCGCAACCGCTCGTACACCTGCAGCGCGTGCGCCTGCCTGCCGGAGCGGTAGAGCGCGATGATCAGATGCGCGTGCAGGCTCTCCAGCAGCGGCGAGCGCTGCACCATGCCGCTGAGTTCACCGATCAGTTCGCGATGACGGCCCAGCCGCAGATCCACCTCGATGCGGTGTTCGAGGATCGACAGCCGCACCTCGTTCAGGCTGGTGGCCCACATGGTCAGCACCGGACCGGGTTTGATGTCGGTGAAGACCGGGCCGCGCCACACCGCCAGGGCCGCGCGCAGCGCGCTGTCGGCGCTGTCGTCGTCCTCGGCCGCCAGTGCCATCCGGGCCAGCCGGACCTTGTCCTCGAAGACGTCGACATCGAATTCCCCGGGACCCACATGCAGGAGGTAGCCGCGTTCGCGGGTCTCCAGCCGGGACTCGCCCCGATCCAGGTTCGAGCTGTGTTCGCCGAGGCATTTGCGCAACTGCATGACATAGGTCTGGAGCGTGGAGGCCGCCGAGGACGGCGGCGCGGACTCCCACAGTTCCTCGATGCAGTAGTCGGCCGAGATCACCCGGTTCGCGTTCATCAACAGCAGGGCGAGCAGTTGGCGCTGCTTCGGTGCGCTCGGGACTGCGCCGACACCGTCGATGCAGCACTGCAGTGATCCCAATACCCCGAATTTGATCATGTGAAGCTCCCGAGCTGTATGAAGATTTCAGCGCGCCGGAAATCCGGTCACGCTGGTCGTTCGATCGCGTAGGCGCGCAGAATCAGTCGTGCGGCGCGCGCCGAGATCTCCGCGGCCCGGTCCGGCGTGAGCGCGATGGTGCCGAAGGCCGAGGCCTGCTGGCCGTCGTGGGACAGCTGCGCGAAGAACTGGCCCGCCACCTCCGCCGGTTCGGTCGTCTCCAGAATGCCCGCCGCGGCGAGCACTTCGAAGCGATGGGCGAGCCATCCGGCGATCCGCGGCCCCTGCGCCACGGATTGATCGGCACAGACCTGATGCAGGTCCGGATGCCGCGCCACCTCACCGACGATCAGCCGCCGTACCGCGGACACCCGCTCGGACAGGGTCACCGCGAGGAACAAACGCCCCACGGTGACCAGATCCTCGAAGACGGTGTCCGGATTCCGCAGCAGGCGCGGATCGAGTTCGTCGGCCGTATCGGCCGCTGCCCGCACCCCGGCGAGTACCACCCGGAACAGGGTCCGTTTGTCGCCGAAGTAGTTGTAGATCGTCTGCTTGGACACGCCGGCCTGCTCGGCGATGGCATCGACACTGGTTCGCTCGTAACCGAATTCGAGGAACGAGTCCGTGGCGGCATCCACGATCACCGACCGCTTGTTCGCCGCGCGTGATTCCAGCGCGACTGCGGCCCGGGACGAAGCTGACACCATGGGCACACTCCTTCATTCGAAATGCGATCCGATTCCACAGGCTAGCCAGCGTCCGCCGGGTGCGGAATCGTCCCGCTCGCCGTGATCGGAAGGCTTCATCAGTATTTCATAATCTGTTACGGCACAGTCGAATTGGTGACATCGGCAATCGGCGGGTGGGCGTGCCGAGGTCAGGCGGAGGCCGGGATCGAATGCCCCAGGAAGGCCGCCATATCCGCCAGGACCGGTCCCGAGCGGATCGGCGCGGCGGTGTCCGCGATCTCGGCGTACGCACAATGGAGATTAGCCACCAAACGCTCCGGTTCATTCCACGACGACCACGGATGGCCGCCCAGTCGCGCCGGATCGACCTGGCGGGCCGCCTCGAGTGGCGTCGCGCCGGACGGCATCGCGTCCCGGGCCACCGCGAGCAGCCAGCCGAGATAGTCGCGGGTCTCGGTGAGGACGTGACGGTCGGCGACCTCACCGTGGCCGCCGATGATGGTCTCGGGCGCGAGGTCCCGCAGCCGATCGATCCAGTCGAGCATGCCGTGCACCGAACCCGACAGCAGGAACGGTGTCGTGCCGGGCATGACGAGATCACCCGCGATGAGGACCCGCGCGTGCGGCACCCACACCGCCAGATCGGCGTCGGTGTGTCCGATACCCCCGGTGAGCAGGTGGATCTCGCGCTCACCGGCGTGCAGGACGGCCCGATCACCCACCCCGACACCGGGCAGCACCAAAGGCAGGTCCCCCCAATCGATCTCGGGCCACAGGGCTCGCACCGCCCAGCCGTTGCGAGCCATCGCCGGCCGGCACCGTCGATGCGCGACGACCGGAGCCGGGGCGAACAGCGCGTTCCCCGCCGTGTGGTCCCCGTGCCAGTGGGTGTTGATCACCATCGCCGGTGAGCCCGCGCCCATCCGCATCAGCGCGGAACGCAAACCGCGGGCTCGGCTTTCGGTGCCCAGCGTGTCCACCAGAACGGATTCGCCGTCAGCGCGGACGAGCGCGGCATTGCTCACGCACCAGCCGCCGGGGCGCTCGATATAGGCGAAGACGTCGTCGGCGACCTCGTCGAGTGCACTCACCCCGACCGACCGGCCGATCGAATGATCCGGCACAGCTGCGGATCTCCGGCCGCCACCTCACCGACCCGGGTGCGGGTGCGGAATTCCGGATTCGAGGTCGCGCGCAGGAATGCCTCGCGGCCGGACCAGCGAGCGATATTGATGTAGACGTCCGGATCGCTCTCGGATTTGAGCAATTCGTAATGCCGGAAGCCGGGTTGCCGCGAGAAATAGTCCGCGACATCGGCATAGATCGATTCGAATCGCTCCGCCGGACCCGCCAGGCGCAAGACATTCACGAAGACGTACTCGGACTGCTGCCCGGCCGCTACCGGGTCGGTCGTTGGATCGGACACCGATCGTCCTCACTTCTCATCGATCGAACACGTGTCTCCAGCATGTGCGCGGGATCTGCAGAGCCACTGGAGTCCCGCTGGAGTCTTGCTGGAGTCCCGCTGGAGCCGGATTGACGGTGGACTCACGAGTCCAGATATTGGACCCATGAGTCCATCGGACTCGAATCACCTTCGTGTCCAAGGGAATTGGAGCCCAATCCATGTCCACACCGTCTCCGTCGCTCGACACCACACGGTCCCGGATTTCCCGTCCGCCGGATTGGGCGGTGCTGAGCCTGCTCTGCCTGGGGCAGCTGATCGTCGTCCTCGACCTTTCGATCGTCAATGTCGCGCTGCCCGCCATCCAGGGTTCGCTCGACTTCTCCGACGCCGGACTGCAGTGGGTGGTCAACGGCTACGCCATCACCTTCGCCGGCTTCCTGTTGCTCGGCGGCCGGGTCGCCGATCTGATCGGCCGCCGGCGGGTGTTCCTCATCGGCCTCACCATTTTCACCCTCGCCAGCCTGGCCGGTGGTCTGGCCAGATCGTCGGAATGGCTGGTGATCGCCCGCGTCATCCAGGGTTTCGGCGGTGCGCTGCTCTCGCCCGCCACCCTGGCGATCCTGTCGACCACCTTCACCGAGGGCAAGGCGCGGGCCCGTGCCACCGCGGCCTGGGGTGCGATCTCGGGGGCCGGTGCCGCACTGGGGTCGGTGCTCGGCGGTGTACTGACCGATATCGCCAGCTGGCAGTGGATCTTCTACGTCAATATCCCGCTCGGTGCGCTGGCCCTGGCACTGACCTATCCGTTGCTCGGTGAGAGCCGGGGCGCGGCGGGGAAGCGGCTCGACGGGGTCGGTGCCGTGCTCGTCACCACGGCGCTGGTGGCGCTGGTGTTCGGCGCGGTGGACTCCCAGAACCATGGCTGGTCCGCATCCTCGACCTGGGGGCCGATCGCAGGCGCGGCCGCGCTGCTGGTCTGGTTCACCCTGCACGAGGCGAAGGTGGCGGTCGCGCCGCTGATTCCGTTGTACGTCTTGAAGATCCGGTCGGTCGCCTTCGCCAATATCGTCATGTTCTGGATCGGCGCGGCGGTGATCGCGCACTTCTACTTCCTGTCGCTGTACATGCAGAACATCCTGGGCTACAACGCCTTCCGCACCGGCATCGCGTTCCTGCCGGGCGCGGTGGCGATGACCATCGGCGCGTACTCGGGTCCGCCGCTGGTCAAGCGATTCGGGGGCGTCCGCCCGCTGCTGACCGGCGCGCCCGCGTTGAGCGCGCTCGGACTGCTCTGGCTCGCGTTCGTCCCGGATCACGGCTCCTTCGCGCTGCATGTGCTGATCCCCCAGGTCCTGATCACCCTCGGTGCGGGTTTGGTGATGGTGCCGCTGGTCATTGCCGCCACCGGCGGCGTGGCGCCCGCCGAGGCCGGCGTGGCCTCCGGAATCATCAACACCACCAGGCAATTCGGTGGAGCCATCGGATTGGCGGTGCTGGCCACCATCGCTGCCTCCCGGACCGGTTCCGGCAGCGGCGGCCACCCGCCGTCGCACGCTGAGCTGCTGTCCGGCTATCACGCCGCGTTCGGTGTCGGCGCGGTCTTCGCGGTGGTAGCGCTGGGCTTCACCTTCGGTCTGCGGACCGTCGCGCCGCCCATACCGACGGCGGCGACCCCGGCGGAGCCGGAGATCGACGCACCTGAGTCCGATGCCGCTCTGGAGACCACCGAAAGCAGTCCCGCCCGCCCGTGACCGGCGCCGGGCGAGGGTCCTCACGAGTCGCCGAGGAACCTCGCCCGGTGGTCGCGCACGAACTTCTCATAGCTGATCGGCGGTGTCCCGGTGAGTATTTCGACGTCATCGAAGATCCGGCCGCGGACCGGGCCCGCGGCGGCACGGGCGGCGGTGACCGCGTCCGCGACCGTCGCGGGCACCCGGCGGGCCAGCCGCTCCCGCTCCTGCTCGATCGAGATCTCCCGCACGGCGATCGGCCGGCCGAGCACCTCGGCGAGGACGGCCACCTGCTCACGCGGGCTCACCGCCCGCGGGCCGCTGAGCCGCAGCACCGGTGCGCCGGCGGGGTCGGTCTCCGCGGACAGCGCCCGGGCTGCCACCCGCCCGATATCGCGGGGATCGAGATGGGCCGCGGGCAGATCGGGCAGCGCTACCTCGACCACGCCGGTGCCGAGAATCGAAGGGATCCACGCGAATGTATTGGAATAGAACCCGTTCGGCCGCAACACGATCGACGGAATGCCGGACTCGACGGCCACTCGCTCGCCCGCGGCATGCCAGCCGCCGAGCGCGCCGTCCGGATTCTCGTCCACTGCCAGCGACGAGACCGTGACCACCCGCCGCACGTCCGCCGCCGCCGCGGCCGCGACCACGGTGGCGTCCTGCCTCGCCTTCAGATGGCCGGAGGTCGCGATGAAGACCGAATCCACCCCCTCCAGTAGCGGATCCAGTGTGCGGGGAACATCGAGGTCCCCGGCCACGAATTCCACACTCGGCACCGGGGCGGTCCGGCCGGGATTTCTGGTCAGGGCGCGGACCTTCGCACCCCGCCGCGACAACTCCCGCACCGTCGCGGTGCCGACGATACCGGTGGCTCCGACCACGAGAATCATTCGAATCATCTCCCTTGCCACGCGATTCACTGCGACGGCGGGAGCGTATCCGGCAATTCGGGCGCACGGCCGAATGCCGGATCCACGCTCCAGAGATCCTCCAGGAGCCGTGCAGCAGCGCTTTCTACGGTCGATTCCGACGCCAAACCTCAGGAGGACTCGATGAGTCACGTCTCCACACCGCTGATCCCCGCTCCCGGTGACACTTTCGGCAACACCGATTCCGGAGGATCGCCCGCCCACATTCTCGGCCTGGTCTCCGGGGCCCGCCGTGCCCAGGTGGTGCTGGCCGCGGTGGAGCTCGACCTGTTCACCGCACTGGCCGACAAGGAGCTTCCGGCAGCCGAAATCACCACGATCACCGGCATTCAACCCGAATGGTCGCGCGATTTCCTCGATGCCGTCGCCATCACCGGACTGCTCATCACCGATCACGGTCGTTACGCGAACAGTCCCGATGCGGACCGTTATCTGGTGCGTGGCCGTCCCCACTATCTCGGCGGATTCCTGCGTTTCCTCGACAAGACCCTGCATCCGGCCTGGACCGGGCTCGCCGCCAGCCTGAAATCCGGGAAGCCGGCCAATTCCGATGCGGCGGACGGTGATCCATACGGCACCCTGTTCACCGACGCCGACGATCGTCGCGCCTTCTTCGAGGCGATGGATGTGCTCAACGCCCCCATCGGCGCGGCGCTGTCCCGGCTGGACTGGTCGCAGCGCACCACCTTCGCCGATATCGGCGGCGCGCGCGGAAATATCGCCGCGGAACTGGTGCGAGCCCACCCGCACCTCACCGCACGGGTCTTCGACCTACCCGAGGTCGAGCCCGAATTCGACGCCCACATCACCGAACTGGGGTTGACCGACCGGATCGCCTTCCGGCCCGGCGACTTCTTCACCGATCCGCTGCCCAGCGCCGATGTGCTCATTTTCGGGCATGTCCTGCACAACTGGCCCGTCCATCGGCGGCAGCAGCTCATCGCCGCCGCCTACGCGGCGCTGCCGGAGGGCGGCACCATCGCCATCTACGACCCGGTGCTCGATCCGGTCAGCCCCACCCCACCGGCCTTGCTCGCCAGCCTGAACATGCTGGTGTGGTCCTCCGGCGGCAGCGAGTACACCGTCGCGGAGGCCGAAACATGGCTGCGCGCAGTGGGATTCGTCGATATCGCCGCAGTTCCGCTCGGTCCGACATCCACGCTCATCACCGGCGAAAGGCCACATCATGGCGGTGCCACTGCAGCGATCGCCGAATAGCACCCGGGATCTGGTGCTGGGCTGGCTGTCCCGTACCTCGACCGGGTACGACATCGATCCGGACAGCGTCGATATCTCGCTGCCGCGCAACGGTTTCTCGGCGGAGACCATTCAGGTGACCGCGCGCGATATCGCGGGCGGCGCCCACCGTTCGATCATCCGGGTCGGCGCCACCGGAGAGAGGATCTATCCCACCGAATCGATCGTGGCGCAGGCCGATGCGCTGCGGGCGGTCCGCCGCCACAGCGATGTGCCCGTGCCCGAGGTGCTGGCCGTCGAACCCGATGCCACCGTGCTGGGTGCGCCGTTCTTCCTGATGGAGTTCGTCGACGGGCGGGTCCCGCCGGACTTTCCGTCCTACCACCGGTCGGGCTGGGTCGCCGACCTGGTGCCCAGCGAACGCACGGCGGTCTGGTGGGCGGCCCTGACCGCGCTCGAACGACTGCATTCGATCACGGCGGACACCGCCGATCTGCCCGATCTGGGTCCCGCGGGTCCCGCTGCGCAGGTGCGGTATTGGAGCGACGCGCTGGACTTCTACCGCTGTGCGGACGATCCGGTGATCCGGCGGGCCCAGCGGTGGCTGGCGGGCAATATTCCGGTTCCCCGGTCGCCGTACGTGCTGCTGTGGGGTGACGCCAGGCTCGGCAACATCATCTACCGCGATACCGAGGTCGCCGCCCTCGTCGACTGGGAGATGACCGGATACGGCGAACCCGAGAGCGATCTCGCCTGGTTTCTGTACCTGGACCGGCACCTGAGCCGGGGGATCGGCGCACAGCGACTGTACGGGCTGCCCGACCGGGACCGAACCGTCGAGGCGTACGCCGCGCTGTCCGGCCGGACGCTGCGAAATCTCACCTTCTACGAGGTGCTGGCCGGATTCAAATTCGCGCTCATCACCGCGGCGGTGACGCGCCGCGCGGAGCGCACCGGACTGCCCTCGGATACGCCATTTCCCTTGCACCGCAATGCGGTAGCCCTGCTCGACGAAACCCTGGAGGCGCTATGACCATCAGATTGTCCATCCTCGACCAGGCTCCGGTCCCCGAGGGCACGCTCCAGTCGCAGGCCCTGGCCAATTCTCTCGACCTCGCCCGCCACGCCGAACGCTTCGGCTACACCCGCTACTGGGTCGCCGAACACCATGCCATGTACTCGCACGCCATCTCGGCGCCCGAGATCCTGGTGACCGCGATCGCCTCGGCGACCTCGACGCTGCGGGTCGGATCGGGCGGGGTGCTGCTCACACACTACAGCCCGTTCAAGGTCGCCGAGACGTTCCGGACGCTGACGGCCCTGCATCCGGGCCGCATCGACCTCGGCATCGGACGGTCCACGGGCGCCGACGAGGTCGAGACCCTCGCACTGCGCCCGTCGCCCGAGGCCGGACGCGGACCGTCGATCGACGCGAAGGTCGAACAGCTGCGCGCCCATCTGGCCGGCTCCCCGGCCGTCGACGGGGCGCGCCGCGCCCCACTCGCGGTCCCGCTCGACGCGCCCGCACCGGATGTCTGGCTGCTGGGCAGCAGCCCCGGGAGCGCCGTGTCGGCGGGCCGGGCCGACATCGACTACGCGTTCGCGCATTTCATCAATCCGGGGGCGACCCGGGAGTCCATCGAGGCATACCACCGGCTCGCGCCCGGACGGTCGCCGATCGTCGCGATCACGGCGGTGGTCGCTGATACCGAGGCCGAAGCCGCACGACTGTACTCGGCCCAGCGCGCGGTGCGTAATCGGTTGTTCCGCAACGATGTCCGGCCGATTCCGGAGCCGGACACCGCGCTGGCAGAGCTGGCCCGCTACGGCGACATCCTCGAAAACGAGAACTTCGAATGGCCCCGGTACTTCTGGGGCACGCCCGACCGGGTCGGTGACCGAATCCGTTCGCTCGCCGCGAGTCTCGACGTCGAGGAGATCATCGTCGTCACCACGGTGCACGACCATCAGGCGCGGGTGCGCAGTTACGAACTCCTGGCCGCCGAGTTCGCGCTGCCGGCTCCCACCTCTTCACTCCAGGACGTGACGCGATGAAGTTCGGCATCAACCTCTTTCCCACCGTCGGCCCGCACGACCAGGCCCCGGTCGACTACTACGATCACGCGCTGTCGATCGCCGTCTATGCCGAAGAGCTCGGCTACCACCACGTCAAGACCGTCGAGCACTACTTCTTCGAATACGGCGGCTACAGCCCGGATCCCACCACCTTCCTGACCGCAGTCGCCGCCCGGACGGAGCGGATCCGGCTGATCACCGGCGCTGTGGTGCCCGCGTTCGATCATCCGATCAAACTCGCAGCGCGGCTGGCGGTGCTGGACAACATCAGCCACGGGCGGCTCGATGTCGGTGTCGCACGGGGATTCCTGCCGGACGAGTTCGCGGCTTTCCAACTGCCCCTGGATGATTCGCGGCCACGGTTCGACGCCACCGTGGCGGCGATCGTGGAGCTGTGGACGGGATCCGACGTCACCGTCGACAACGGCTTCCACTCGTTCGGACCGGTGACGCTGCAGCCGCGTCCTTTTCAGAGTCCGCACCCGCGGATCCTGGTGGCCACGGCGATCACCCCGGAGTCCGCCGAGCGGGCCGGCGCGGCCGGGTACGGGCTGCTGCTGGTGCCGTCGATCAATCCGCGGGAGAAGGTGCAGGACATCATCGCCCGGTATCGGGCGGCCCGGGAAGCCGCCGGATTCGACCCCGCCACAGCCGAAGTGCATCTGAGCTATAGCTCGTTTCTCGCCGACGACGCGGGCGACGCGCGCAGCCTCGGCGAGCAGTTCGCGAACACCAACCACCGTGCGCTGGCCCGGGCCGTGTCCGGCTGGTCGACCGCCCGCAGCACCCAGTACGAGGGGTACGAGAAGATCGTCGACCGGGTCGCGGGCGGGACCTTCGCCGCCCAGCTCGCCGCCGACAAGACCATAGTCGGGACGCCGGCCCAGGTCGTCGATCAGATCGCTCGTATCAGAGAGGCGTTCGGCGACGTGACGATCAGCCTGCAGACGCCGCCCAGCACCGCGCCCGAGGCCGTCGTGCGGCGCTCGGTGCAACTCTTCGCCGAGGACGTGCTGCCGCATTTCTCGACGCCCGTCGCACTCGACGGCACAGCTCCCGGCGTCGCGGCCGCGGCCGTCGCGCCGGGCCGATAGAAAACACCCGCACCAGAAGGAGTTTCGAGCATGGCGCTCTTCGCCGTCTTCACCAAGCAGCACCCCATCGGCATCAGCGCCGACGAATTCCGGCACCGGCTGCCGGAGGGATTCGCACACCACGTCGATCTCGTGAAGCGTGGCATCATCAAGCACAGCTGGATCATTGCCGGACAGTCCGGCGGGCTGAATGTCTACGAGGTGGCCAGCCACGAGGAACTCACCGACGCGCTGTACGGCAACCCGCTGTCCTCGCACCTGGAGTTCGAGGTCTTCCCGCTGTCGGACCCGGGTGGGTTCGATGTCGACGAATTCGCCACGCGGGACTAGGACATGCGAAAGCGGGGTGGTCGCCGATCGGTGACCACCCCGCTCTCGTGCATGCGGCTAGCGGCCGCGGGCCAGGAACGTCTCGACGACGGAGCTGAACTCGGGCGCGTTGTCGACCCACGGATAGTGGCCCGCTCCCGCGATCGACACGTGCGTCGCGACCGGGAACAGGGCGGCGGCGGCGTTTCCGGCCTCCACACCGGTCAGCGCGTCCGCGGCACCCGTCACGACCAGGACGGGTGCGGTGACCTGCCCGAACGTCGGCAGGAAGCGTTCGGGCTCGGTGCGATCGCCATTGCCGTGGAAGTGCTTCCACGCCTCGAGCGAGAACTGTTCGCGCTGTGTCGCGGCATGCGCGCGCTGCCTCTCACCCCACCCGCCGTACGCGGCCGGGACGTAGCGGTCCAGGAGGTCGAGCACGGCCTCGGGCGGATCCTGCGGCCCGGCCGCCGCCAATTCCCCGGCAGCGGTAAGCACCTCGTCGAACCACGGCTCGTCCGCGCGGGCATTCAGCAGGCTCGCGATATCGCCACCCCCGCCGAAGAAGTCCGGTCCCGGCACGACCAGCACCAAGCGGGACACCCGATCCGGATGATGCCCGGCGTACACGGCCGCGACCACCGCCCCCGACGAGTGGCCGAGCACATCGATCGTCTCCACCCCGAGATGGGATCGCAGCGCGTCCACGTCCCGGGCGAGCGACGGATAGGCGTACTTGGCCGGATTATCCGGGGCCGCAGTGGATCCCGTGCCGCGTGCGTCGTACCGGATCAGGGTCCGGCTCGCGGCGAGCCCCCCGAGGTCCTCGAGATACCGCGAATCCCGCGGTCCGCCCGGCACCACGACCAACGGTGGCCCCGATCCGATCGCCTCGAACGCCAGCTCGGCCCCATCGAACGACACTGCGATGCCATGAGTCGAAGTAGTCATAGCCCGAACCTACGAACCCCGGGTCCACTCTCCCTACGCCCTCGCTACAGCCCCGCTGGAAGAGCCTCGTGGCGGGGTGTATCAGGCGACGACGGAACGTTGTGGGACGCCGACGTATTGGCTCAGGGGGCGGATCAGGGCGTTGGAGGCGCTCTGTTCGATGATGTGGGCGGTCCAGCCGGTGATGCGGCTCATGACGAAGATGGGGGTGAAGGCTTCGATGTCGAAGCCGAGTAGGTAATAGGCCGGGCCGGTGGGGAAGTCGAGGTTCGGCTTGATGCCGGTGGCCTCGTTCATCGTGCGTTCGAGGATGTCGTACATCCGCACCCAGGTGCCGCCGTCGGTGGCGGCGGCGATGTCGAGGAAGGCCTTTCGCATGGTGGGCACCCGGGAGTCGCCGTTCTTGTAGACCCGGTGGCCGAAGCCCATGACCTTTTCGTTTCGGGACAGCTTGGTGCGCATCCACTCCTCGGCCAGCGCCGGATCGCCGATCTCGAGCATGTCGTGCATGACCGCCTCGTTCGCCCCGCCGTGGAGCCGACCCTTGAGCGCGCCGATGGCGGCGGTGACGGCGCTGTAGATATCGGAGAGGGTCGAGGTGACCACGCGGGCGGCGAAGGTGGAGGCGTTGAAGCTGTGCTCCGCGTACAGGATCAGCGAGACCTCGAAGGCCTTCACCAGTCCGGGTGCCGGGATCTTGCCGAAGCACATGTTCAGGAAGTTCTCCGCGAAACCCAGATGTGAGTGCGGCGCAATGGGATCCAGGCCGTGGCGGCGGCGGTGATCGGCGGCCACGATGGTCGGCAGCACGGCCATCATGCGAAGTGCCTTGGCGCGGTTGGCTTTCGTCGAGTTGTCGTCCTCATCGGGATCTTCGGCGCCGAGATAACTGATGGCGGTGCGTACCACGTCCATGGGGTGGCAGTTGTCGGGCAGTTTGGCCACCAGCGACAGCAGCGAGCGGTCCGCGCGCCGCGAGGCACGTTCCTGCTGCAGGAACTGGGTCAACTGGGTGTCGTCGGGCAGTTCTCCGTACCAGAGCAGGTAGGCGACCTGTTCGAAGCTGCAGTGCGCGGCCAGATCCTGGACCGCGTAGCCGCGGTAGGTCAGAGAGTTGGTTTCCGGCACCACCTTGGAGATCGCGGTGGTGTCGACGACGACGCCGGCGAGACCCTTGTAAATGGTCGGTATCGCGGTCTCCGTCATTACTGATTCCTTCCAAGTGTGAAATTGAAGATGTCGGAATCGAATTCGTTGTAGCGCTCGTACTGCAGCAGCTCGTAGAGCCGGCTGCGGTGTTGCATGCGATCCAGCAGCCCGGACTGGGTACCGGTCGCCGCGATCTCCCGCAATCCGGTTTCGGTGGCGAACATCGCCAGCCGCAGCGTGGTCACCGGGTAGATGACGGCGTTGTAGCCGATCGATTCGAGCGTCCGGGCCGGAATCAGTTCGGACTTGCCGAACTCGGTCATGTTGGCCAGCAAGGGAATCGAGATCGCGGCGCGGAACTTCTCGAAGTCGGCCTCGGTGTGCAGCGCCTCGGTGAAGATCAGGTCGGCACCGGCGTCGGCGTAGGCCTTGGCCCGGTCGATGGCCGCGTCCATGCCCTCGATGCCCGCGGCGTCGGTGCGCGCACAGATCACGAAGTTCGGGTCCCGGCGGGCAGCCACGGCCGCCCGCAGGCGGCGCACCATGTCGGCGGTGGGCACCACCGCCTTGCCGTCGAGGTGGCCGCAGCGTTTGGGATTGACCTGGTCTTCGAGATGCAGTCCGGCGATGCCGGCATCCTCCATGACCGTGACGGTGCGCGCGGCGCTCATGGGTTCACCGAATCCGGTGTCGGCGTCGATGAGCACGGGCAGGTCGGTGACCCGGGCGATCTGCTGACCGCGCCCGGCCACCTCGGTCAGCGTGGTGAGCCCGATATCGGGCAAGCCCAGATCAGCGGAGAGCACCGCGCCGGAGACATAGACGCCCTCGAAGCCGATCTCCTGAATCAGCTTGGCCACCAACGGATTGAACGCACCCGGGAACCGCTGAATCGTGCCCGAGCTCAGCCCCGCTCTGAACGCTGCGCGCTTGTCTGCGGCCGAGGTGGCGGCGGCGAGCGGGCCGGTCATCAGAACAGCCCCTTCGGCAACCGGGGCGCGCGGGCGAGCACGTCCGACGAGACGGTGAACGTGAGCTCCGACAGCTCGTTCGCGGACAGCTCGCCCGCGCGCTGGGCCACCTCGAGGAAGCGATCCTGCTCGCCGGGCGCGATGACACCCTCGGCGAGAGTGCGGAACTTGGCGAGGTATTGATCCCGGGCGAAGGGACGCGCGCCGAGCGGATGCGCATCGGCGACGGCCAACTCGTCGATGATCACCTCACCGCTTTTCAGCGTGACCTCGGCGCGGGCGCCGAACGCCTTCTCGTTCGGGTCTGTCGAGTGGTAGCGCCGCGTCCACTCCGGATCCTCGGTGGTGGAGATCTTGTTCCACAGCTCGATCGTGTCCGGACGTTGCGCGCGCTCCGGCGCGTAGGAGCGCTCGTGATGCCAGGTGCCGTCCTGCAGCGCCACCGCGAAGATGTACATGACCGAGTGGTCGAGGGTTTCGCGAGAAGCCTTGGGGTCGAACTTCTGCGGATCGTTCGACCCGGTGCCGATCACGGAGTGGGTGTGATGGCTGGTGTGCAGCATGATCGACGCGATCTGATCGAGGTCACCGATCCGCCCCCGCATCCGCCGCGCGAGATCGATCGGTGCCTGGCTCTGGTATTCGGCCGAGTGCTCCTTGGTGTAAGTGTCGAGAATCCCGCGTTTGGGCTCACCCGGACCCGGCAGCGGCACCGAGTATTCCGCATTCGGGCCGCCCAGCAGCCAGGCGATCACACCGTCCTCGCCCTCCCAGATCGGTGCGGGCGCGCCCTCGCCGCGCATGGCGCGATCCACGGCCTCCACGGCCATCTTCCCGGCGAAGGCCGGTGCGTAGGCCTTCCAGCTCGAGATCTCACCCTTGCGGGACTGACGGGTCGCGGTGGTGGTGTGCAGCGCCTGACCGACGGCCTGGTAGATGGTCTCGGTGTCCAGGCCGAGGAGCGTGCCGATGCCGGCGGCCGCCGACGGTCCGAGGTGGGCGACATGGTCGATCTTGTGCTCGTGCAGGCAGATCGCGCGCACCAGGTCGACCTGGATCTCGTAACCCGTTGCGAAACCGCGGATCAGGTCGCGGCCGGTGCGTCCGGTGTGCTGCGCGACGGCCAGGATCGGCGGGATGTTGTCGCCCGGGTGCGAGTACTCGGCGGCCAGGAAGGTGTCGTGGAAGTCGAGTTCGCGCACCGCGACCCCATTGGCCCACGCCGCCCACTCCGGGGAGTACGAGCCCTCGACCCCGAACACGGTGGCGCCCGGCCGGTAGGGGTGGGCCAGCGCCTGCGCACGGGCATTGGCGACCGGGCGGCGGGCGATCGAGGCCGCCGCGACCGCCGCATTGTCGATGATCCGGTTGACGATCATCGCCTCCACCTCCGGAGCGACCTCCACGGCATCCGCGGCAACCTCGGCGATCCGCCAGGCGAGGTGTTCCTCTCGAGGGAAGGGCTCGGCGGAGCGGTGAGTGCGGACGAGATGGTGCTGCACGGGCGGGTCCTCCCAGACGTCGATTTCACCTGTACATTCCGGACGCTACCGAGCGCTGTATTCGGCTTGAATACCTCGCAATTGCCTACTTTTGCGGACCCGACCCTGCGAATCTGTGAAATTTGCGGGGACACCGTGTGTCGGCCGTGTCTTCAGCTGGGCCGTGAAAACGCCGCCGGGGCGCCCCCGTGGCACGGAGCGCCCCGGCGCGCGGTCAGCGCAGCGCCTGTGCCGCCGCGACCAGGTTGCGTAGCGAGGCGGTCACCTCATCGGTGTGACGCGTCTTCAGACCGCAGTCGGGGTTGACCCAGAGCCGTTCGGCCGGAACGGCTTTCAGTGCCAGGCTCAGCGACTGCTCGATCTCGTCCGGGCCCGGCACGCGCGGTGAGTGGATGTCGTACACGCCCGGTCCCACACCCAGGTCGAAGCCTGCGGCCGTGAGGTCGTCGAGCACCTCCATATGGGAGCGGGCGGCTTCGATCGAGGTGACGTCGGCGTCCAATTCCGCAATGGCGCCGATGATCTCGCCGAACTCCGAGTAGCACAGGTGCGTGTGGATCTGCGTGGCGTCCGCGACGCCGGAGGTCGCCAGCCGGAACGCGTCCACCGCCCAATCGAGGTAGGCGGGCTGGTCGGCGCGGCGCAGCGGCAGCAGTTCCCGCAGCGCGGGCTCGTCCACCTGGATGATGCCGATACCCGCGGCCTCGAGATCCACCGTCTCGTCCCGGATCGCCAGCGCTATCTGGCGTGCGGTGTCCGCGAGCGGCTGATCGTCGCGGATGTAGGACCACGCCAGGATGGTGACCGGCCCGGTGAGCATGCCCTTGACCGGCTTGGCGGTCAGCGACTGGGCGTAGGTGCTCCAGCCGACCGTCATCGCCGCCGGGCGCACCACGTCGCCGAACAGGATCGGGGGCCGCACGCATCGGGTGCCGTAGGACTGGACCCAGCCGTTCGCGGTGGCGGCGAATCCGTCGAGCTGCTCGGCGAAGTACTGCACCATGTCATTGCGCTCCGGCTCGCCGTGCACCAGCACGTCCAGGCCGATTTCTTCCTGCAGCGCAACGACTTCGGCGATCTCTGCTCGCATCCGCGCGTCGTACTCGGCCTGCTCGATCTCCCCGCGGGAGAGCTCCGCGCGCGCTACCCGGATCCGGCCGGTCTGCGGGAACGAGCCGATCGTCGTGGTCGGCAGCAGCGGCAGGTTCAGTCGTTGCCGCTGGAGCGTCCGGCGCTCTTCAGCCGGGGCGCGCCGGGCATCGGTCGCCCCGGCCAGGCGGGCCCGCACGGTCGCGTTGTGCAACCGGGTGTCGGATCGCCTGTCCCGCACGGCTGTTCGTGCGATCTCCAACTGCTCGCCGACCGCGTCCTGCCCCTCATGCAGGGCGCTCGCGAGCATCCGGATCTCCGCGATCTTCTCCGCGCCGAAGGCCAGCCACGAGCGCAGCCGCGGCTCCAGTGCGGTCTCGGTGTCCAGGCTGTACGGAACATGCAGCAGCGAGCAGGAGCTCGACACGGCGACCTGGGCGCCGCCCTCGCGCAGGGCGGCCAGCCGGGGCAGGGCACGATCGGGATCGACGCGCCACACGTTGTAGCCGTCGACGATGCCGGCCACGACGAGCGTGTCCCGAAGTGACTGCGCCGCAGCCACATCGGCGTCGTCGCCTGCGACCAGGTCGACGGCGATGCCCTCGACACCGGTCGCCGCCAGCACCGGCAGTGCCGCACCCAAACGGCCGAAATACGAGGCCACCAGCAGCGCGGGCCGCGCGGATACCTCGGCCAGCCTGCGATAGACGGTGTGCACCAGCGCCAGCTCGGTCTCGCTCAGGTCGGTGACCAGCACCGGTTCGTCGAGCTGCACCCACCGCGCGCCCGCCTCCGCCAGCAGGCCCAGCAGCCGCTCGTACAGCGGCAGCAGATCCGGCAGCCGGTCCAGTAGGTCGCTGCCGTCCACCGACTTCGCCAGTTTCAGGAACGTGATCGGTCCGACGATCACGGGACGGGCCGGGACACCCAGTGCCAGAGCCTCTTTCAGCTCGGCCAGCGGCTTGGCCGGATGCAGCGAGAACTCCGTCGCGGCCGAGAGCTCCGGCACCAGGTAGTGGTAGTTGGTGTCGAACCACTTGGTCATCTCCAAGGGCGCGACCTCGGCGGTGCCGCGCGCGGCGGCGAAGTACCGGTCCAGCTCGTCCTCGATGCCGCGCACCCGGCCGGGCAGCGCGCCCAGCAGCACCGCGGTGTCGAGCACATGGTCGTAGTACGAGAACGTCCCCACCGGAACCGAATCCAGACCGGTGTCGCGGATCCGCAGCAGCTGTGCGGCGCGCAGCCCCGCCGCGACATCGTGCAGCGTGGCGGCGTCGATCCGCCCCGCCCAGTACGACTCGACCGCGCGCTTGAGCTCGCGGTTGGGCCCGATGCGCGGCAATCCGAGCACCGTGGCGGTGAAAGTGTTGTCAGGGTTCAGCATTGATGAACTCCTTGGTCAGTAGCCGATGGCCGCCGCCCTCAAAGAACGCACGCTGACGGAGCCCGCAAAGCATCGATCCCGTGCCCAGGTCCCACTCGGCGTAGCGCCCAATCCACGAGGCGATGACCGCCGGATACGGCGTATCCGGCACAACGGGCAGGTCTTCGGACTCGTGGGCATCGACCCGGAAGGGTCGGCCCCGGCGCTCGAGGCCGGAGCTGGTCCTACTGGCCGTCGCTTCCCAGGCATCATTTCTCGCGCCCAGTGCGAATGACGGCTGTCGTTCCCACTCACCGCTGCGGGACAGTCCCGGATTCTCACCGGGTTCCCTCTCACCCGCTCGGCACGTGAATGCGCCGCCGGGCTTCGACGCCATCGGATGGATCAGGGGCTCCTCGACTCCACCTCCGGCGAACCAGCTGCGATGGCGAATATAGCGAAGGTTCTCACGACCCCGTTGCGCGGCCGGTGCGATCCCATCAGCTGGACGGTTACGCAGACCCGGATTGACCAGCGTGGATGTGCCCTCGTATGGTTGTTCGACGATGTCTCGAGGAATCCGGTGCAATTCCGGAGCGGTCGCGCCACTGTGAGCATCCCGGTAGGGGTGTGAGTCAGACCCTCGCATCGTGAATTCGATCGACTGTGGGGACGCGAAATCCCCCTGACTCAAAGGGGTCACCGTGGCTACGTCCTACGCTCCTCGTTCCGGTCTCGGCACCGGCGCTCTCGCCCTCCCCACCACCGCCCTGTGGCTGGTCGGCACCACCCTTCTCGCGCTGCTGGCGATCTACTTCATCGGCATCGACCAGGGTGCGGTGTCGATCTTCGGCAGTGACATGCACGTCCACGAGTTCGTGCACGACGGACGGCATTTCCTCGGGTTCCCCTGCCACTAGTCGCGGGAATCGAGTCACCACAATGGAAAAGCGAATCATCGGCCGAGGAGTCCTGCTGGGCGCACTCGGCGGATTGCTGGCGTTCGTCTTCGCCCGGATCCTGGCCGAGCCCATCATCAACCGGGCCATCGACTACGAATCCGGCCGCGACGACGCGCAGATGGCCCTCGACAAGGCCGCCGGAAAACCCATGGGCGACATGGGCGCCGAACTCTTCACCCGCTCCCAACAGGAGAACATCGGGCTGGGCTTCGGCGTGATCGTGTTCGGCGCGGCGCTGGGTGCGCTGTTCGCGGTCGTCTACTTCCTGGCGCTGCGCAAGGCCGGCAAGATCGCCCCCCGCACTCTTGCGCTGCTGGTGTCGGGCGGCATGTTCCTGGTGCTGTACGCGGTGCCGTTCCTGAAATACCCGGCCAACCCGCCCTCGATCGGGCATCCGGAGACCATCAAGGAACGAACGGCGCTGTTCGTGGGCATGATCGTGATCAGTGCGGTCGTCCTGTTCGCCGCCATCTGGCTGGGCCGCAAACTGGCGGCACGGCTGGGCAACTGGACCGCCGCCATCGCGGCTTCCGCCGCCTTCGTGGTGGTCATGGGTGCGGTCATGGCATTGCTCCCCTCCCTCGGGAAGCTTTCGGCCAATGAGGAGTACGGCGACTTCGCCACCGAAACCCCGCAGCCGCTGAAGGATCCGTCCGGAACGATCGTGTACCCCGGCTTCCCCGCCGACGATCTCTATCACTTCCGGCTGTATTCCTTCGCCGCCCAGTTGATCCTGTGGGCGGTCATCGGCGTCGGCTTCGCCTGGCTCGCCCCGCGTCTGCTCGGCGACCGCTCGACCACCACCGAACTGGCCGCATGAGCGCGGTCACCCGCCTCACCCTGGTGACGCACGCGATCACCGACGCCGTGCAGGCCGCCCGCTTCCCGGCCGACGAACCGCTCAACCCGCTCGGGTCGCGGTCGGCCGGGAAAGCGGGCGGCCTCCCCGGCCCCGAACCCGCCGTCGTCTACCACGCTCCGGAAATCCGTACGGCCCAAACCACTCACGGTCTGAGCTTGACCGGAACTCCTGAGCCGGCCCTCCGGGATATCGACCACGGCACCTGGAGCGGCCGGTCGATGGACGCACTCCCGCCCGACCAGCTGATGGCCTGGCTCACCGATCCCGCCTACCGCGCCCACGGCGGCGAATCCATCATCGGACTCCTCGACCGCGTCGGCTCCTGGCTGACCTCGCTGGCCGGCCGCGGTGATCGCATCGTCGCGATCACCCACCCCGCCGTGGTCCGAGCCGCGGTGCTGCTCACCTTGCACGCCCCCGCGGAGTCCTTCTGGCGCATCGACATCCCGCCGCTGACGGCCACCACGCTCCACCATCGCGCCCCCGCCTGGACCCTGCGGACCACCGCCCACGACCTCGTCGTTTGATCGTCGCCGGCGAGCGGACCTCCAGCGGCGGTCGATCGCGCGGGTTATCGGATCCCGACGATCACGCGGTCGTCGCCGTACTGCCACACGATTCCGGATTCGGCGAAGCCCGCCTCGCGGACGTCACCGATCACCTCGAACCGCTGTTCGTGATCGGGCATGTAGTGCTCCTGCTGACGATCCCATCGGCCAACCCAGTACCGTGCTCGCGACATATCGAGTTTGCTGGGCGTCACACGAATCCTCCTCGCAGGTAAGGTATTTCGCGCATTCTGCGACAACCGCGGCCTTCCCGGTCGACGCGCTTCGACGCTCCAGCATAAGTGTGTCGAACCCAATACAAGACCAATTCGTCCGGTTCGGGGCGAAAAGACATCTGCGGCCGCTTACGGACAGAGCCGCAAATGAGGGCACAACTCGTGCGCACCCGCCGATGGTCCGGGCATCCCGAATATCACCGCGGCGTGCTGGTATGCATGCAGTGCCGTAAAACTCACCCGATACAGAAAAGGAACCGGGATATGACCGACGAACACTCCCACGTCGAGCCCCATACCCACCCACACAGTCACGGCGCCCAGACCCATACTCATGCACACAGCACGCACGAGCATGACCACAGCGAACACGAACACACCCATACACACGAGGACGGGACCGTGCATTCGCATCGCCATGTACATCAAAGCGATCTACTCGACGATCACTCGCACACCCACGACTGAGCCGAACCGCACGGGAACACCGCTGCGGTGTGGCCGAGCGTCAGCCGGTCAGTCGTGGTGGTCGGTTCCGGGCTGGAGTCCGGCAGTCCATTTCTCTTCGATGCGTCCATAGCGCCAGGCGAGGATGGCGATGGCCCAGGTCGCGACGAACAGCCCGACGATGAGATAGCCGATCAGGTTGAGGTCCAGGGCGCTGATCCAGTCGAAGAAGCCCCCGGTCCAGCCGAATTGGTCGGCGAGCAGGCCGAGAAGTTCGATGGTGCCGATGATGAGGGCGACCGCGACCGAGAGCGCGGTGATGGTGATGTTGTAGTAGACCTTGCGTACCGGTTTGGCGAAGGCCCAGCCGTAGGCGAAGTTCATGAAGCTGCCGTCGATGGTGTCGAACAGGCTCATGCCGGCGGCGAACAGGATCGGCAGGCACAGGATCGCGTACCAGGGCAGGCCCGCCGCCGCGCTGGTGCCGGCCAGGACCAGCAGCGCGACTTCGGTGGCGGTGTCGAACCCGAGGCCGAACAGCAGCCCGATCGGGTACATCTGCCAGGGCTTGGTCACCGACTTCATCACCGGACCCAGCAGTCGGTTCACCAAACCACGTTGTGCGAGTTGGTTTTCCAGCTCGGCCTCGTCGAACTCGCCGCCGCGCATGCGCCGGAACACACGCAGGATGCCCACCAGCACAGCGATATTGATGATCGCGATGATGTAGAGGAACGTCCCCGAGATGGTCGTTCCGATCAGTCCGGTGTAGTGGTGCAGCGCCGAGGAGTCGTCCTCGACCGGCCCGACGATGGCCTGCACGCCGATCGAGAGCAGCAGGGCCAGACCGAAAACGACGCTGGAGTGGCCGAGGGAGAAGAAGAATCCGACCGACAGCGGTCGTTGCCCATCGTGCATGAGTTTGCGGGTGGTGTTGTCGATCGCGGCGATGTGGTCGGCGTCGAAGGCATGCCGCATGCCCAGCGTGTAGGCGGTCAAGCCGACGCCGACACCCAGGGTCCGGTCGCCCAGACTGAAATGTTGCGGAGCGACGAACGCGACCAGGGTGAACCAGCCCAGCACATGCAAGCCGATGATGACCCCGGCCATCGCGGCCAGCCGCAGCCATTCCGGGCGGGTCAACGCCAGCCGATCGGTGACCGCGCGAAAGGGTCTCAGGATTGCAGACATCACGATATGCCCTCTCCGCACGAGTCGAATTCATCGAAGGTAGAACGCATCCCGGCTTGTTGCAACTGATTGGCAAGACGGGGGTTGGCGGCTGAGCGGGTCGAAACGGCAGACTGGGGGCCATGGCGCGCGTTTCGCACCTCACTCACGCCCCGGCGCCGACCGGTGAGCACAACGCTCGCCATCTGCTGCGCAACCACGGACTGCGATGCACCGCACCGCGACTGGCTGTGCTGTCGATCCTGGACGGCTCGCGCGAGCAGGGACACCTGACCGTGGCCCAGATCCAGCAGGGCCTCGCCTCGGCCGGCCACGAGGTCGACCTCACCACCGTCTACCGGACCGTCGCGACCCTGGTCGACGCGGAAGTGCTGCACGCCTTGGTCATCGACGAACGGATCACCAGTTACGGACTCACCGACATCCCGCACCATCACGCGGTGTGCACCCGGTGTGGCGCGCTCGACGAGGTCCCCTCGGCACATCTCACCGTGGCCCTGGCCGAAGCACGCAACGGCAGCCGCTTCGCCCTGCCCGACACCGGCGGACTCACCTTGCACGGACTGTGCCCAGCCTGCCAGCAGGACACCGAGAACTGACCACGCAAGAGTCGCGGTCGAGTACTCGATGGTTTTGCGGGGTCAATTCATGTTCGCGATGTGGTGCCGGATGACGTCGTCGACCGGGTGACGAGCCGGGCCGGAATCCGGGGGATCGGCGCCGTCGAGAATGGAGTCGAGAATGGCGGCCCGGTCGAGAGTCGCCGGGACTCGGTGTGATTCACGCGCGCTGACAATGACCGCGTGCAACACCGTTGCATAGATCTGGGAGCGGGGCACGGTCAGTCGCCACCCGCACCTCTCACGCTCGCGCAAGCGGACCTCGACGATATCGAGAACATCCGTGATCACCTGAATCTCGACTCGGTCGTAGTCATCCCGGTCGCAGTCATCGCAGGGCATGGCGACCGCCGAGAAACACTGCACCCCAACCGGAGAGCGCGTCGCGTAGCACGGCGAACGGCGGTCTCCGGGCTGCTCGGGTTCGCGTAGCACGCGGGTCGTCCAGCACCATCCGTCCGGCCGCGACCAGCTCGGTCCGTGCCCGCCGCCGCACCCGGCAGGTATCCACCCCGCACCCGAGATGCAGCTGCATAGCCGCATGCGCTTGCGCGGCAGTGAGTTCACCGGGGTCCGAATAACACGACCACAACCCACGGATCGCATACCCGCCGCGAATGCGCTCGGCATTCATACGGTTGGACCCGGCAACCTTCCGCTCGCCTTCGATGCGGTCGATGATGGCCTGCACCGACCATTGGTTGTCGCTCGACATCTCGCTGCCTCCCTGCTGTCGTTGTGGTTCCAGCACACCACCAGCGATGCAGGGGATACAGTGATATTGGGTACCCGGCCCGAAGTCGTCCAAAGCTCCATGAGCCGACCCGTAAATCCTGTGGACCGCACCCGATTTCGTGCTCCGATCGACCCGATTTCACGTAGTGATGGGACGTCGACATGACCAATGCGTACGACGACGACACCGAGAACACTCCGAGTTCGACTCGGCCGAGGCGGCAATTAGGTCGGTTCCTACGCGAATGGCGCGAAGCCAATGGCTTTACCATCGCGAGCGCCGCGAAACTGGTCGATTTGTCCGCGTCGGCTCTGCAGCGTATCGAGGCGGGCCAGACCCAGAAGGTGCGCAAGCAAGACGTGCGTGCACTGTGTGAGATCTACGGGGTCGGCTCCGGTGATGCCGCTGCCGCAGCCGATTTGGCGGCCGTGGCCAGAATGCAAGGCTGGTATCACGCGTATGGCGGACTGTATTCGGACGCGTTCAACATGTATGTGGGGCTCGAAGCAGCTGCGCGGCGATTGACCACCTACCACGAGCACATTCCCGGACTGCTGCAGACGGCTGACTACGCCCGCGCCATCATCGGCGCGTATCCGGGATTCGCCGATTCCACCGACGTCGACCGCCGAGTCGAACATCGGCTGAGGCGACAGGCGATCGTTACTCGCAAGACCAATCCTGTTGTCCTGGAGGTGTTGCTGCACGAGTCGGCATTGCACCGGATGATCGGCAACCGGCAGACCATGGCCGCCCAGTTGCGCCACCTGGCCGAAGTATCGAAGCTGGACAACCTCATGGTGCGCATTCACCCGTTCGCGGCCGGGATGACCTGGGGAATGCCACGAGGATCGTTCACAGTCTTGGAGTTCGACGCCGGCGCCAGGCATGAACCAGTGGAACCGCCCATCGTGTATATCGAGGGCGGGCCGACCCAGGACGTGTATCTGGAAAAACCCGACGAAGTGCGACTCTATAGTGAGCTTGCGTCAGCGATTCGAAGCTCGGCACTGGACGATGGAACCACCCGGGAGTTGGTATGCCAGGTGACCAAGGAGTATGAGCGTGAGCAGCATTGATCCCTCCGAGCCCGAGTGGTTCAAAAGCAGCTACAGCGGCAGTCAAGGTGATTGCGTCGAGGTCGCGCATCTGGACGGCGGCATGGTCGGTGTCCGGGACTCCAAGAATCCGACCGGTCCGGCTCTGGTCTTCGGGCCGGGGGAGTGGGATGCCTTCACGTCCGGTGTGGTCGGCGGGAAGCTCGGTCATCCGGCCTGACCTGGATCGCCCTGATGCTGCGGTGACAGGTCAAGTAGATCATCGGGTTTCGGCCTGACGCGCAACTTCCGAGGCTCCGCACCGCGGCGACACCGATGTGGTCCGTGGCCGTGCGTGATGTCGATGGTGTGGATCATGGCGTGGCGGAGCTGGATTCGTTGATGGTCCGAGGCGCGTTCGAAGGCTCGGCCCGCTCCCCGTCGGAAACCAGGGAGCGGGCGTCTGACGATTCTTCTTGCCGGACCTAGGGTTCCGGGTCGGCCGAACCTTCGGCTAGCCGGAGATGCTGGGGAGCGGGCAGCCGAAACTGCCGGTGGAGCTGGCTGCGCCGACCTGAACGGTCAACGGCGTCAGGGGCATGGGGCTGTTGAAGCTGAAACCGGCTGTGGCGGTGAGGACGTGCTGGCCCGGGGTGGCCGGTGTCCACGAGACTTCGGCCGGGTTGCCGAGCAGGCTGGTGCCGACCTTGCCGGTGCCGATGGTGGCTCCGTTGTCGTAGAAGGTGACGGGCATCTCGTTGAACGCGCTGCTGCCGCCGCCGACCAGGTCGCCGCTGGTCAGCGTGTAGCTGCACCCGGTCTGCGGGTTCGAGCCCTTCAGTGTCACCTCGCCCATGCCGGCGGCCGCGGCGTCCGGAGCCGCGGCCAGCAGCAGCGCGCCCGTGCCCGCGACCGCCGTCACGGCGAGTTTCGCGTGGCGCACCCAGGGTGTTGTCATGACGTCCCTTTCACTACGAGATGTCCGCGCGGTCACGAACATCCGACGCGGTCCGCGACCACGCCGAGATAGTGAAATTAACATGCTTCAAAATTGATCGAGCCCGATTCGCGGCAGCCGGACCGGCAGCCGTCCGGCTGCGCGAAGCTCCTGGTCAGTCGCAGAGCTGAACCGCGTCGGTCTTCTTGTCGGCATAGCGCGAGAGAGTGCCACGCTCGTTGTCCTGAATGACCGCGAGGGTTTCCCAGTGGTCGCCCATCCAGTTGAGGAGGGTGACCTGCTGGCCGGTCCGGTTCCAGTACGAGGTGAGCAGATCGCCCTTGCCGGCATTCCCGATGTCGTGGAGGAAGCAGTCGGAGTTGGCCTGGACAACGAGGTTTCCGGTGCCGTCGCGACCCTCCCATCCGCAGAACCGGCCACCGGGGCAGTCGTAGGCGTAGGCGTGCGCGGGGGTGGCGGCGACCAGGGATGTGGCGGTGAGCGCGCCGAATGTCAAGGCGACGGCGGCGAGGGGCGCGAGACGCGCGGTGTTCGAGCGGGACACTGTTTCCTCCTCTGGCGGGACACCCAACTGCGGGTGCTGCCGGGAAGCGTATGGACAGCTGCCGGTTCCGGACGTCCGCCGAACTACTCACCGCGCCTACTCATTCGAAGCGGGCGGCCGGCACCTGGCTGGACCTGTATTCGCCGGACCTGCAATGGAATTGAACTCGGCGATGTCAGCCGGTTCTCGATACCGCGGCGCTCGACCTCCCGCAGCAGCGCGTGCACCCGCGGGTCACGGGCGAGGCGGGAATCGAGCACGGTATTGATCACGCCGCGCAGCAGCGAGTAGGGCATCCAGGCCAGCGGTGAAATGGCCTGCGGTGCGCGGTGCTCGATGGCGTCGGCGATGGTGCGCGCGGCGTGCTCGGCGGTGATGCGGGTGCTCAGCGGCCACGGCAGCAGCGCCTCGATGCGGCGGCCGAGTTCGTCCCGGTCGAGCGTCGAGTGGGTCATCTCGGTGTCGACGATCCCGAAATAGGCGACGCCCGCGGACGCCCCGTGCGGCGCCAGCTCGACCCGCAGCGCCCGGCCGAGCTGCTCCACCGCCGCCTTGCTGATCATGTACGGGGCGCCGCCCATCCCCGGAGCGAAAGCGGCGCACGAGGATACGACCTCGACATGCCCGCCTGCGGCGATGATGTGGCCCAGCGCCGGGTGCACGGTGTTGAACACACCGGTGAGGTTGATGCCGATGACCCGGTCGAACTCGGCGGGCTCCATGGTCCGCAGCGTCGCCGGCGGCGGCACCACGCCCGCGTTCGCCACCACGATGTCGAGATGCCCGAAGTAGGCGACCACCTGCGGAATCGCCTCGGCCATGGCGGCCCGGTCGGAGACATCCGCGATCACCGGCAGAGCCCGATCACCCAGGGCGGCGGCCAGCGAGGTGGCCGCCCTGGCATCGACATCGACGATGGCCACCGACGCGCCCCGCCGGTACAGCACCCCGGCGAGTTCGCGGCCGATACCCTGACCGGCCCCGGTGATGAGGGCGACCCGCCCTTCGGGACGGAAGGGGCCGGGGCCGGGGAGACAGCGCGGAGTGGACATCAGCGGCTCATTTCGTAGGAGTCGGAGTCGAAACGCCGGGTGCGCCGGCGGTATTCGAAGCTCCAGTTGGGGTACAGGCCGGCATTGCGGCCATCGGCGGTGGTGTAGTAGCTCTGGCAGCCGCCGGTCAGCCACACGGTGTCGGCGCTGCGGCGGTCCATCTCGTCGAGGAAGTCGTCCTGCACCTCGGGACGCAGCTCGATCCGGTCGATTCCCCTGTCGCGCATGGTCTTCACCGCATCCACGATGTAGGCGATCTGGGATTCGATCATGTAGACGGCCGATTGGTTCCCGGCCGCGCCGAACGGGCCCAGCGTGCAGAAGAAGTTGGGGAATCCTGCGACGGCCGCGCCCAGATAGCTCTGCGGCTCATGGTGATACAGGTCCGCGATGGACTGCCCGTGCCGTCCGATATAGCGGTGATACGCCGACGGAATCGAGGTGAAGCCGGTGCCGAAGATGATGGTGTCGACCGTGTGCTCGGTGCCGTCGCGCAGCACGATCGAATGCGGGCGCACCTCGGCGATGCCGTCGGTGACGACCTCGACATTCGGCTGATCCAGCGCGGGCAGATAGGCATCGGAGAAGATGGCGCGTTTGCATCCGATGACATAGTCCGGGGTCAGGGTCTTGCGCAGCGCGGGATCGCGCACCTGCCGTAGCAGCTGCAACCGGCCCAGCGCCTCGTATGGATGCCGGAACCGCCTGTCCACCAGCGAGATCAGGCCGAATCCCTCGATGGCGGCGTACCAGCCACCACGGATCGCCCTCTGGGCGAGAGGAATCCGCCGCAGCAGTGTTCGTTCCAACCCCAGCGTGCGCCGGTCCATTCGCGGCACGATCCACGGCGCGGAGCGCTGGAACAGCAGCAGCCGGTCGACCACCGGCTGGATCTCCGGCACGAACTGCACCGCCGACGCGCCCGTGCCGATCACGGCCACGCGCTCGCCGGTCAGGTCATGGTCGTGATCCCAGTGCAGCGAGTGGAAGGCCTTGCCCGCGAACCGATCCAGCCCCGGCAGCTCGGGATACTTGGCCTCCGCGAAGATGCCCGCCGCGGAGATCAGGACATCGGCGGTGAGCGCACCCCGGCTGGTCTCCACCCGCCACCGCGAGTGCGCCTCGTCCCAGCGGGCGTCCAGCAGCTCGGCACCGAATCGGATGTGCCGCACCACATCGTGGTCCGCGGCGACCCGGCGCAGATACTCCAGGATCTCGGCCTGCCGCCCATAGGTTCGCGACCAGTCCGGATTCGGGGCGAACGAATAGCTGTAGAGCTGTGAGGGGACATCGCAGGCGCAGCCGGGATAGGTGTTGGCCCGCCAGGTCCC
The DNA here is from genome assembly GCF_040609015.1 of Nocardia sp. NPDC004860. Classification (NCBI taxonomy): domain Bacteria; kingdom Bacillati; phylum Actinomycetota; class Actinomycetes; order Mycobacteriales; family Nocardiaceae; genus Nocardia; species Nocardia sp. NPDC004860. The sequence goes on from NZ_JBEXJI010000010.1 coordinate 75,958, forward strand.
GCCCAGATCCTCGGCGCGCTCGAGGATCACCAAGTCCTCGAAACCGGCCTCGCGCAGTTTGATCGCCAGGCCGATGCCCCCGAATCCCGCCCCGACGACAGCGATCCCGACATGCTCGGACGGTGCCGAATCTGGTTCGGCCACAGCTGTTTCCGTATCAATCGACATGAGTGTTCCCGCGTTCAGAGATCGAGCACGAGCGCGTCACCGCAGGCGCGGGACACGCAGAGCAACATCCGGTTCTCCCGCTCGGCCGCGGTGAGCAGCCGGTCGCGGTGGTCCACGTCGCCCGCGCGGACCCCGACCTTGCAGGTGCCGCAGAAGCCCTGACGGCAGGAGTAGTTCACATCGGGCAGCACCCGCCGCACCGCCGTGAGCGCCGTCTCCTCCGCGCCGACCCGGACCGTCCGGCCGCTGCGCGCCAGGGTGAGGTCGAAGGCTCGACCGTCGACCACGGGCGGCGCCGAAAAGCGTTCCGTGTGCAGCGATCCCGTCGGATCCAGCGTGAACCGGCAGCGCTGCGCCGCCGCCAGCATGGCGGGCGGACCGCACACGTACACGGCCGCACCGGGTGCCGCGCTCGCGATGATCGCGGCGACGTCGGGTGGTCCGAGTTCGTCGTCGGGCCGTATCTCCGCGTCGGGCAGCTCGTCCAGGAACGGCATCGTCGCCCGCGACCGCCCCGCGTACACCAGTCGCCCGCGCGACCCGGCGGCCCGCACCATCGGCAGGATCGGGGTGATGCCGATCCCGCCCGCCAGGAACAGATACGACGGCGCGTCCACCAGCGTGAAAGCATTGCGCGGCCCGCGAATTCGCATGCGGTCCCCGACCCGGAGCGACTCGTGCAGCTCGCGCGACCCGCCCTCGCCGTCCGGGATCAGCCGCACCGCGATCCGGTACCGCGTCCGATCCCGTGGATCTCCGCACAGCGAGTACTGCCGTTGCCGCCCCGACGGCAGGAACACGTCCACGTGCGCCCCGGGCCGCCAGCTCGGCAGGTCCCGCCCGTCCGGGGCCCGCAGCGCCACCGCGAGCACATCGGGCGCGGGCCGCTCCAGCCGCTCCACGGCCGTGGCCAACTCGAAACCGCTGCGGCGCACCGGATTCGACGGCGACAGCAGCCGTGCCGCGCGGCCGCTCACGAACAGCTGCTTGTAGGCGTCCATCATCCCGCCGAGCATCCGCAGGCTCGCGGGCATCGTCCCCGCATCCACCGGGTCGACCGCATGCGCCCGACCGGTCGCGCTCGCCTGGTCCGGGCTGCCGGACCGGTGCGCCGTGCCGACCCGTGCCGGGGCGGCCGTTCGGCTCCTGGCGCCCAATTGGATTCGCGTGCTCACGCTGTCCTCCGGGCTCACTCGGCAGCCGCCCGCGCCGCTGGAGAGTGCGCGAGATAGCGCAACGCCACATCCATCGGACCCAGCTGCGAGGGGTGGAAACCCGGCCGCAGATACCGCGGAATCTCGGTGAAGAACACCGTCCAGCTGGGAATCACGCCGCGCCGCGTCGCGCTCAGGAACTGCCGCGCCCAGAAGCGACCCTTCCGCGGCGACGGATCCTTCCGGTACAGATACCCGGCCGAAATGATGAACAACGGCAGCAGCGTCGCGCTGGCCAGTACCGCGGTGCGCGCCTTCCGCAGATACCCGCCGTCGAGGTACATGTACGCGTCGTAGACCACGCTGCGGTGCTCGACCTCCTCGGCTCCGTGCCAGCGCACCAGGTCCAGCATGGCCGGATGCATGCCCTCGGCCTCCAGAATGTCGGCATTGAGCAGCCATTCGCCGATGACGGCCGTGTAGTGCTCCATCCCGGCGAACAGGCCCAGCCGCTCCTTGAGCCATTCCTCCCGCGCCCGGCCGCTCAGTCCGTGATCGCCGAGAATCCGATCGACGAGCCAGGCGATGGCATCGACATAGGAGTCGACGTCCAGCCCGAGGGACTGCAGGTGCCGGCGCGCCGCCTCGTGACTGCTGGCGTGCATGGACTCCTGCCCGATGAACCCGGTCACCTCCTCCCGCAGCCGCTCGTCGTGGATGTGGGGGAGGGCCTCCGCCAGCGTCTGCGCCATGGCCCGTTCGCCCTCCGGCAGCACCAGGTGCATGACATCGACAATGTGGGTTGCCAGGACTTCGCCCGGAATGTAGTGCAGCGGAACGGAATCGAAATCGAACCGCACATCGCGGGCGGAGATGGCGTGCGCCTCGTCGCGGTAGTGGCGCTGCGCCGCGCCAGCCTTGTCAGCCATGATCGAACCGTACAGCGCAACAAATTCTATTGCAATGTTGCAGCTACAAATTATCTGAGATTGTTGCATCGGGGGTGGCGCCTGCTAGCGTGGATCCGGTGACGACCGCGTCGAAAAACCCGCTGACCCGCACGGATGCCGCCGATGACATCGAGACGCGCATTCTCGACGCGGCACTCGTGCAGTTCCAGAAGGTCGGGGTCAAGAAGACGACGATCGAGGACGTCGCCAAGCAGGCCGGCGTCGACCGGGTGACCGTCTACCGCCGGCTCGGCTCCCGCGACGATCTGGTGCAGGCCGTCGTCAGCCGCGAGGTCGGCAACCTGCTGGCCGAACTGTCGAGCATGCCGGACCGGCACGACGACCTACCCGGACTGGTTGCCGACATCTTCGTCACCGTCATCACCCGCTGGCGGGCCCATCCGCTGGTGGAGCGGCTGCTCGCGGTAGAGCCGGACCGAATCCTGGTGAAACTCACCGTCGAAGGCGCGACCACCTTCGCCATGTCGGTCGCGGCCACCATCCAGATCCTGGAGCGGGCCGCCGCCCAGGGCCTGTTCGAGGCCCCGGACGATCTGGCCGCGCGCACCGAAATCGGCTGCCGCATAGTGCATTCGCTGATTCTCGTGGGCGGCGGCGCGGCCACCCTCGAAACCCCGGACGAGCTGGGGGAATTCGCGCGCACGTATCTGGTGCCGATCCTCGTCGGGTAGGCGGATGCCCGACTACAGCACCGCCTGGGTCTGGGTCACCTTGGCGACGAGTTTGCCCGCGTCGTCCCGGATTTCGGTCTCCACCACGATGAAGCTGCGCCCGGCGTGCAGCGGACGGGCCGTGGCGGTGGCGTGACCGGAGCGCAGGGCCCGCAGGAAGTTCGTCTTCGACTCCACCGTGGTCGTGCCCTGCTTGCCCGCCGGCAGATTCAGGAAAGCGCACACCGCGGCGGTGGCGTCGGCGAGCGACATGAGCGCGCCGCCGTGCATCGATCCGCCCAGGGTGCACAGGTTCTCGCGCCACTCCAGGCGGCTGCGCACCAGCTCCGGGCCGCATTCGAGGACCTGGACGCCCAGACCCTCGGTGAACGGCATGGTGGCGAACAGCTGGGCGCCCGTCGGAGCGGTGGTGATCTCGGTGTCGGTCATGAGATCGACTGTGCCCGACGATGAGCCGTGAGTCGATTACCTTACGGGTAATCGGATTTGCGTATGCCGGCGTGACCGCTGATTTCGTGCCGGTCGGGGTAACTCACCAGGTACGTCCAGAAGTGGTTCGGCGCCGAACCGCCGGCACGGGTGCGCGACAGATAGCGGCTCTCAGCTGTCCGCTGAAGGCGCGGAGAGGTGGAGGAGTGGAGGTTGGTGTGCTCGGGCCCGTTCGGGTCCATGCGGAGGATGGGACGCCGGTGGAGATCCCCGGCGTGCGGGTGCGGATGCTGCTGGCGCGGCTGGCGCTGGAATCGGGGCGGGACGTGCCGGTGACCGCGCTCATCGACGGACTCTGGGGTGAGGAGCCGCCCGCCGAGGCGGCCGGAGCGCTGCAGGCCGCGGTGTCCCGGCTGCGGAAGGCATTGCGCGGCGTGGGCACGGTCGAATTCGGGACCGGCGGCTACCGGCTGCCCAGGGTGACGCTGGACGCCGATCGGTTCGAGGACCTGGTGCGGCAGGGCCGTCAGGACCTGGCCGCCGGGCGGGCGGAGGCCGCCACCCGCCGGCTGGGCGAGGCCCTCGCACTGTGGCGCGGACCCGCGCTCGGCGATGTGCAGGACGCACCGTTCGCCCAAGCCGCCGCGACCAGGCTGGATGATCTGCGGGCCGCGGCGGCCGAAGACCGGTTCGAGGCCGAGCTGCGGCTGGGCCGGTACGCCGATGTGCTCACCGATCTCGAGATCGCCGGAGAGGACAATCCGCTCAGCGAGCGGCTGGCCGCGCTGCGCATGCGGGCGCTGGCGGCGGCGGGGCGGCAGTCGGACGCACTGGCCGTATACGAGGAGATGCGGGAGCGGCTGGACGAGGAACTCGGCATCGACCCGGGGGCCACCCTGCGGGACACGCACCTCGCGCTGCTCCGGGGCGAACTCGAAATCCCCGCTCCGCGTTGGGAACCCGTGACGCGGACGCTGCCGGTACGGCTGACCGGATTCATCGGCCGCGAGGCGGAACTCACGGAACTGGCCGGGCTGCTGGCGGATTCGCGGCTGGTCACCATTGTCGGACCCGGCGGAGCGGGCAAGACCCGGCTCGCGCTGGAAGCCATGGACCGGCGGGTCACCGGGGCGGTGTTCTTCGTACCGCTGGCCGAACTGGGCGCGCCCGACCAGCTCGCGGACGCGGTGGCCGGGGCGCTCGACAGCGGCTCCGCCGAGCGGCCGGACAAGGCCGCCCGGCTGACCGAACTACTGGACGTCGGGCCCGCGGTGCTGGTGCTCGACAACTGCGAGCACGTCATCGCGGCCGCCGCGGCCCTCGCCGAACAGCTGCTGGATCGGCTGCCGCAGCTGTGCGTGCTGGCCACCAGCCGGGAACCCCTGGCCATCACCGGCGAGGCGCTGTGCCACCTGGGACCGCTCGGCGTTCCGGCCGAGACAGCGGATCCCGTTGTGGCCCGGAGTGCACCGGCCGTGCGGCTGTTCACGGACCGCGCTGCCGCCATCCGCCCCGGCTTCACCCTCGACGACGCCACCGTCGCCCCCGTGGTGGAGATCTGCCGCCGACTCGACGGTCTCCCACTGGCGCTGGAACTCGCCGCCGCCAAACTGCGCGCCATGAGTGTCGACCAGGTCGCCCGGCGGCTCGGCGACCGCTTCCGGCTGCTCACCTCCGGCAGCCGCACCGCCCTGCCCCGGCAGCGCACCCTGCTCGCCCTGGTCGAATGGAGCTGGGACCTCCTCGACGAGCCCGAAAAGATCCTGGCCCGAAGGCTTTCCGCCTTCCCCGGCGGTGCCACCACCGAGGCAATCGAAGCCATCTGCGCCGACGGCGACCTCCCCATCGAGGACGTCGTCTACCTCCTCGACGCCCTGGTCGAGAAATCCCTGGTCACCGTCACCCCCGACGACCCGCCGCGCTACCGCATGCTCGAAACCATCCGCGCCTACGCCGCCGACCAGCTCACCCGCTCACCCGACGACCTGATCCCGCCCTTCACCGACTACTACCTCGCCCTCGCCGAACACGCCGAACCCCACCTTCGCGGCACCGAACAGCTCACCGCCATCGCCCTTTTCGACGCCGAACACGCCAACCTCGCTGCGGCACTTCGTACCGCCCTCGGTACCAGCCCCGACCCGGAGACGGCGATGCGGCTCGTGCGGGCGATGTTCTGGTACTGGGGAATCCGGGGAATGAGCAGCCAGTTCGAGAGCTCGCTCGATGCGGTGCTGCGGTTCGGGGACGAGCTCCCGGCGGCCGCGCGGGCCGCCTTCCGAGTGATCGCGCTGATGGCCGGTTCGCCGCCCGCCGGGAGCTCGCTGACCGCGCTCATCGACGACTGCGTGCAGGCCGGCGGGCTGGAATTCCATGCGGCCGTACCACTGTGGACGGCGCTCCTGGCCGCGCGCGCCGACGACGAGAAGCTGGCCGAGCGGCAGCTCGAACAGGCGCTGACCTGGCCTGACCCGTGGGTGCGGGCCAGCGCGCAGCTCGCCCGCGACATCGCCCTGACAGGGCAGGGGCGCCTGCACGAGGGGGCCGTCGCGCGACGGGAAGCCTTGCGCGGCTTCGAAATCGTCGGCGACCGCTGGGGTCTGGGCATGGCGCTGCTCGCGGTCGGCCGCGCCCATTCGCTGCGGGGCGACCACGACCAGGCCCGCGCCGCCTACGCCCGCGCCGTCACCCTCGCCTCCGAACTCGGCACCGAGGACGACATCGTCGCCGCCCGCACCGCCCTCGCCGACGAACGCATGCGCGCCGGCGAACTCGCCGAAGCCGCCCACGACATCGACGCCGCCCAGCGCCTCGCCGCCGACCAGGGCTTCCCCCGCCTCGCCGCCGTCATCCTTCTCACCAGCGCCGAATTACACCGCCGCACCGGCGATATCACCCGCTCCGACCGAGAACTCGACCAACTCGAGCATCGCTTCCGCCACCTGCCCTATCCGGAAGCCATGGCCGCCAACCACATAACGGTCGCCCGCCTCCGCAACCGCCTCACCGAGGGATCGCCCTTCGCAGCCCGCGCCCTGCTACCCCACGCCATCGAAGGCGCCTTCACCTACGGCGATTCCGCCGCCACCGCGCAGGCCCAAGCCCACGCCGCCGAACTCCTCGCGAAACTCCTTCTCCTGGAAGACAACCCGTCCGCCGCCGCCACCGCCCTCGGCCTCAGCCAAGTCATCCGCGGCACCGCAGACCACGGCGAGCCCGAACTCACCGCCCTGACCGCCACCCTCACAAACCGGCTGGGCGACACCGAATACCACCGCGCCTACCACCTCGGCGCAGACCTCCCTCGACCAGAGGCCCTGGCCCGCCTCGCGACAGAGGCCGCCCCTGCTCCGTAACCGAAACCAAGAAGTCGGCCCGCGACTCTCCAAACGCTGGACGCTGTATTCTGATCACCAGAGCTCGCCGCCCCTCGATGAATTACGTCTTGCGGCATCAGGAAATTGGTAGAGACGTAACTGATAATCTCCATCCGGGTGGCGCCGATCAATTGACGCCGGGGCCCTGGAGCGATTCTCCGGCCATTACAAAAGTCAAGCTCATTCTTCATCGCGTACGACAGAGGAGTTGACTTCCATGCTCGCTGTTCAACTCACCCAATTCGGGGAGCCGGCACGGTCCTGGCCGTCGGACCGGACGTCACGCACATCCATCCGGGCGACACGGTCCTGCTTCCCCTCGGCACCTCTTTCTGGTCCGAACCGGTCCTGGCCGAAGCCGCGAAGCTGACTGCCGTCGACCGGTCCATCAGCCTCGACCAGGCAGGATGCTGACCATCAATCGAGGATGAGCGCCATGACCACATACAGCACCATCGGCATTATCGGAGCAGGAAATATCGGCCAGGCGGTCGCCGACAAGGCCGTCCGTCATGGCCATGAGGTACTCATCGGCAACAGCCGGGGCCCGGAGACGCTCCGGGCCGTCGTGGAGCAGTTGGGGCCGAAGGCCCACGCGGTGACAGCCGCGGAGGCGGCACAGCCGGAACTCGTGTTCCTCGCGGTGCCGTTCTTCGCCGTGCCGGATCTGACCGGGCTCACCGACTGGTCCGGGAAGATCGTCGTCGACACCACGAATCAGTTCGCCGCGGCGAACCCCTGGCGGGGTCGCTACGACGTCGGTGACCTCACGGGCAGCGAGTGGGTCGCCGAGCGCCTTCCCGGCGCGCGGATCGTGAAGGCGTTCAACACCCTGTTCGCCGCATTCATCGCCGCGGACCCGCAGCATGCCGAAGGCCGGCAGGTGATCTTCTACGCGGGCGACGATGCCGATGCGAAAGCCGCCGTGGCCGGATTGCTGGACGAGTTCGGATTCGCCGGGCTGGACCTCGGTGGTCTACGTGCGGGCGGACAGCTGATGCAGCTGGACGGTCCGCTCAACGCCCGGCACCTGCTGCTTCAGGACGTCGGCTGATGCCCGGGTCATCCCGACCGACTCGGCCAGAGCGTGATAACCAGTTAGTTGCCGAAAGGTTCTGTATGGGAGCAGAATCGAGCGGGTGGAAGCGGGGCGTCGGCTCCGGTCGAGATAGTGTCGAGATAGTTCAGGCGATCGATGACACCACGAGGTGACCTTGATGCGAATGGACGGGGATAGCTGGGACATCGTGACGAGCGTGGGCCTGACCGCCTTGGGCGTCGCCACGTTTCGCGCACTCGAGACGATCGATCCCGAGCCGATGATCCGCGACGACTACGCGGCGTGGTTCGTCGAGGCGGCGGGTGAACCGCACTTCACCCAGATGCTGGAGGACCCGGCGTCCGTGGGCAACATGACGCGGTTCGGGCGGTTCATGGGTGTCCGGACGAGGTTCTTCGACGAGTTCTTCGCCACGGCGTGGCAGCAGGGTGTGCGGCAGGCGGTGATCCTGGCATCGGGTCTGGATGTGCGTGCGTACCGGCTGGATTGGCCCGCGGGCACGGTCGTCTTCGAGATCGATCAGCCCCGGGTGCTGGAGTTCAAGGACCAGGTTCTCGCCGACCACGGTGCCGTGGCCAAGGCCGATCGGCGCGTGGTGGCGGTCGATCTGCGCGACGACTGGCCCGCTGCGCTCACCGCCGCGGGATTCGATCCGGAGCGGCCGACGGCATGGTCGGCCGAGGGGCTGTTGCCGTTCCTGCCGGGTTCGGCACACGACGCCCTGTTCGAACGCATCGACGCCCTGTCCGCGCCCGGCAGCAGCGTGGCCACCGACGACTTCGGCCGCGGCTTGGACCCGCAACGCTTCGAAGACACGGAGGAGAAGTTCTTCGGCAGCAACCCCTTCGGGAACCTGGACGTGAGCGACCTCTGGTACGACGACGCCCGCGCTGTTCCCGGCGACTGGCTGGCACGGCACGGCTGGTCGGTCCAGAGCACCGCCCCTGTCGACCTCGCCGCCGAATACGGCCACCCGATCACCGACATGCCCGCCGAATTGCTCGACCTCTTGCAGCAGGCGCACTATGTGAGCGCCGAAAAGCGCCGGTGAACTCGCATCTGGGATGTAACAAAATTCAGTACATGAAACAAATTGAGAAATATTCGGCTTCGATCTTGTGTCAGGTTCTGTCGGATTAGTATCTCGAAACCCATCAGCATTCACCGCGACAGTTCGGCATGGTCGTATACTCCCGTTATGGCGGATGAGCGGTCCTCCACGGAATTCCCCGAGTCGTCCGTTCTCGTGGTGCAGACGCGAGAACACGTCTATCGGCTACGCGCCGGGGGTGCATACAACATCGGCCGTGATCCGACCGCCGATATTGTCGTCACCGATCCGCGTGTTTCGGCCCTGCATGCTGTGCTGGAGCGCGGATCGGACGGTTGGGAAATCGAGGATGCGCACAGCCTGAACGGCACCTTCTTCGACGGTCAGCGCGTCGAGCGGATGCTGATAGACCACGACGAGACCTTCAAGCTGGGGCATGCCAAAGATGGTGCGCGGCTGTCCTGCTCGCTGGAAGCATCACCCGAGCCAGAGCCCGAGCCGGATGACGATTTCGGTGGGGACACGATGGTCGTCCCGAATCCTGGCTATGACCTGGACGATGAAACCACGGTCACCAAGTTCGAGCCGGGCCTGCCCCGGCGAGTGTCACGGTCGTCGCCTCGGGCTACCCAGCCCACCGCGGTGGTACGGATCGTCTCGGGCACGCTCCGCATCGGGCGCGCCGCCGACAACGACATCGTCGTGCCCGACCTCATGGTCTCTCGCCACCACGCCGAACTACAGGTGATCGCCGAAGGCAAATATCGAGTCGTCGACCTCGACAGCCACAACGGCACCTACGTCAACGGCCACCGGATCGAGACCGCGGATCTGTCCGAATCCGACCTGATCGGCATGGGGCACACCACCTACCGGCTCGTCGGCGATGAACTGCGCGAGTCCGTCGACACCGGTGACATCTCGGTCTGTGTCCAGAACCTCATCGTGCGGACACCGGAAGGCAAAGTGCTGCTCGACGACGTGACCTTCCCCATCGGGCAGCGCTCCCTCGTCGGGGTCATCGGACCCAGCGGAGCGGGCAAGTCGACGCTGTTGGGCGCGGTCACCGGGCTGCGGCCGGCGACCGAGGGGACCGTCCGCTACGACGGACGGGACCTGTACACCGATTACGACGAGCTGAGACACCGGATCGGGTTGGTTCCGCAGGAGGACATCCTGCACAAAGAGCTCGCGACGCGACGCGCCCTGCTCTACGCGGCCGAGCTGCGCTTCCCCGGTGACACGCAGAGCGAGGAGCGCGAGCAGCGAGTCGACGAAGTCCTCGACGAACTCGGCTTGTCGCGGCACGCCGACACCCGCATCGATCGGCTCTCCGGCGGGCAACGCAAACGGGTGAGCGTCGCATTGGAACTGCTGACCAAACCGTCGCTGTTGTTCCTCGACGAACCGACCTCCGGCCTGGATCCCGGCCTGGACAAGACGGTCATGGAGATGCTGTCCGAACTCGCCCACGACGGGCGGACCGTCATCGTCGTCACCCACAGCGTGGCGAATCTCGATTCCTGTGACCGCCTGCTGGTGCTGGTGCCCGGCGGCAAGCTTGCTTATTACGGGCCGCCCGCAGAGGGCTTGCAGGAGTTCGGGCAGCGCACCTGGGCCGAGGTGTTCCAGGCATTCGACCGGGAGGAGGACCGCGACTGGGCCGGTGAGTTCCGGAACTCCCCGCGCTTCGAGAACTACGTCGCTGTCGGCGAGACCGACGACATCGGACCGGCGGAGGTGCACACACCGGCGCCGCCGCCCGCGCCGCAGTCCAAGCTCAGCCAGCTCAGCACGCTGTGCCGGCGGTATCTGGCGGTGATCGCCTCGGACCGCAGTTATCTGGCGTTGCTCTGCGCGATGCCGCTGCTGCTGGGCGGCCTGATCGCCGCGGTGCCGTCGGGCGCCGGTTTCACCGGGGCGCCGGGAACCAACACCGATGCCTCGACCAAGCTCATGATCTTGATATTCGGTGCCTGCTTCATCGGTACCGGCAACGCGATTCGCGAGATCGTCAAGGAACAGACGATCTATCGCAGAGAACGCGCGGCAGGACTGTCGGCCGGGGTCTATTTGATGTCGAAACTGCTGGTCTTGGGCGTGATCACCGTCCTGCAGACGGCGGTGCTGTTCCTGATCGGCACCATCGGTGAGACTTTCCCGCCGACGGGGATATTCACCTCGGTCCAGCTGGAGTTGATCATGGCGATGGCGATGCTGGGCATCGCGTCGCTGACGTTGGGCTTGCTGGTGTCGGCCGCGGTGGACACCTCGGAAAAGACACTGCCGCTGCTGATCGTGCTGTCGATGGCGCAACTGGTGCTCACCGGCGGGCTGGTGCGGCTGCCCGGCACACCCGTCCTGCAACAGCTGTCCTTCCTGTCGCCGTCCCGTTGGGGCTACGGCGCTGCGGCGGCCAGCATCGACCTCGACACCCTCTCGCCGCACAATGGCGGGCCCGACCCGCTGTGGAAACACACCATCGGCACGTGGCTGCTCGATATGGGAGTCGTCGCCGGCCTGGCGGCGATCTTCCTCGCGCTGGCCTGGTATCGCCTGCATCAGATGCGGCCACGCCGCCGCGGCGCCCGCCCCGCCCGGATTTGAGCAGGGACGCACTCGGCGACCGGCAGCGTCCGCCGGCTCTCGACACGCCAATGAGAGGACGCCTGCCCGGTATCGGGGGCGCCCTCTCGTGCGGAGGTGTCAGAAGACCCGGGTGAAGACGCGGCCCGCGAGGTCGATGGCGGTGATGTCGCCGTTGGGGTTGCGGGTGAAGTAGCCGCGCTGACCCTTGAAAGAGCCGTCGGTGATGACGTACTCGTCGCTGCCGGCGAGGAGGCCGAAGGGGAAGGGTGGGTGGTCCTGGGGGATCTCGGCGCCGGCGGCGGCGCGGATTTCGGGCTTGACCCTGCAGTCGAGGTAGAGCTGGTCGCCGTCGGCGTAGCAGGTCATGGTCATGGCGTCGATGTCGTAGACGCCGAACAGTTCCGGGGCGCGCGCGGCGTCGAAGGGGGCCGGCTCGGGGTCCTGGTCGACGACGCCCAGGTAGTGCTCCAGGGCCCAGCGGATGATGGCCTGGTTGGCGGGGATGCCGTCGGGGCTGGCGTTCGAGAGCACGACCACCGCGAAATCGCGTTCGGGCACCAGCTGGAAATTGGCGAACTGGCCGAAGCCGGAACCGTCGTGGCCGACCGTGCGGACCCCGTCCACATCGCGCAGCATCCAGCACAGGCCGAAGGCGTCGGCGAGGGTGCTGGCCCGCAGCTCGACGGTCGGCTGCTGCATCCGGAGCATCAGCTCGGCCGGCAGCACCGGCGCGCCGCTGTCGGTGCGGCCGTCACCGAGGTGGAATCGGCCCCAGCGCAACAGATCCGACACCGTGGACCCGAGCCCGCCACCGGGGTTGTTGGCACGGCTGCCCTTCCAGGCCCGCGACACCTCGAGCTCGCCGTGCTGCTGCCGCTCGTGCCCGGCGGCGAAGCGGCGGGTCATGACATCGCCCTCGAAGTAGAAGCTCTCGGCCAGCCCCACCGGCTCCAGCACCGTGTCGGCGACGACCTTTTCGAACGACTCCCCGGTCACCTTCTCGATGACGCGGCCCAGCAGGTTGAACCCCGCCTGGCTGTAGGACGCCCGCTCGCCGGGCGCGCCGATCAGCGGCAGCTCGGCCAGCGTGGCCACGAAGGCGGTCAGCCCGTCCGCACCGTCGCCGGTGTCGTTGATGATGTTCCACTCCAGCCCGGCGGTGTGGTTGAGCAGCTGCCGCACGGTGATCGTCGCCGCGGACTTCTCGTCGATCAGTTCCAGCTCCGGCACATAGGTGCGCACCGGCGCGTCCAGATCCACCCGGCCCGCCGCGACCAGCCGCATCAGGGCGGTGGCGGTGAAGGTCTTGCTGGTCGAGCCGATCGCGAAGATCGTGTGCTCGGTGATCGGCACCGGGTTCTCGGTGCTGGTCACACCGACATTGGCGTGGATCTCCCGCCCGTCGACCCGGACGCCGACGGCGATGCCGGGCATCCCGTACTCGGCGGCGGTGGCCGCGACGAAATCGGTCAGGGCGGAATCGGTGTGCGCGTTCTCGGACATGGCGTTGCCTTTCGGTGATGGCTGTTCGTGCCCGGCTCGGGTGTTCCGGCCGGTGCCTCCGGTGTGTCCATGACGATGCCGACCTGCGCTGACAGCCCACCGACAGTGCGCTGACCGCCGCCCGTCAGTGGCGTGGATCCCGGTCAGCGGTGGATGTGAGTGAAGTCACCCGCGCCGATTTCCGGCTCCGACCGGGGTCTCGCCACCCTCTCAGGCGCAGCTCAGCTTCGAGTCAGCAATTGCTAAGAGGCTGTGGGCAGCGTGGGGGCCTGATTCGTGACACCTGCACAAACGACTCGTCACGCCAGAGAAAACTGCCGAAGGAGAAAGCGTGCGTTCAACGAAGACCTGGGGCAGCGCGGTATTGGCCTTGACCGCAACCGTTCTGCTACCGGTGGCCGCGAGTTCAGCCTCCGCCGACCCGGGAGCCTCGCTGAACTCCGCGGGCACCTCCGCCGACGGCTCTCGCATCGCCTCCAGCAAGGCCACCGACGCACGCACCCTGAACCTGCAGGTCTATTCGGCCGCGATGGACAAGAACATCGAGGTCGATGTGCAGCGCGCCGCCGATACCTCGGCGCCCACCCCGGTGCTGTACCTGCTCAACGGCGCGGGTGGCGGCACCGACTCCGCGACCTGGCAGAAGCAGACCGACGTCCTGAACTTCCTGTCCGACAAGAACGTCAACGTGGTGCAGCCGATCGGCGGCGGCTTCAGCTACTACACCGACTGGCGCGAGCCGGATCCCACACTGGGCGTGAACAAGTGGAAGACCTTCCTCACCGAGGAACTGCCGCCGCTCATCGACCGGGCGCTGAACACCAACGGCCGCAATGCCATTGCCGGTCTTTCCATGGCGGGCACCTCGGTGCTGCAGCTGCCCATCGCCGCGCCCGGCCTCTACCAGGCGGTGGCCGCCTACAGCGGCTGCGCCCAGATCAGCGATCTGCTCGGCTACAGCATGGTCAATACCGTGGTCGCCGCGGGCGGCGGCGACAGCGCGAACATGTACGGCCCGCACGCCGATCCCATGTGGGCCGCCAACGATCCCTACGTGCACGCCGACCAGCTGCGCGGCCTGAACATGTTCATTTCCAGCGGTTCCGGCCTGCCGGGCGAGTGGGACACCCTCGGCGGCACGCACACCCTGCCCGGCGCGGGTGGCTGGGCGAACCAGGTGGCCCTGGGCGGCACGCTCGAGGCCGCCACCAACTACTGCACCCACAACCTGAAGGCCAAGCTCGACGGCCTCGGCATTCCGGCCACCTACGACCTCACGCCCACCGGCACCCACTCGTGGGGGTACTGGCAGGACGCGCTGAAGAAGTCGTGGCCCGTCCTGGCTACCGGTCTGGGCCTGCCGGCCTGACCGGTACATCGACGAAACCGGCACGCCTTCAGGGGAAGCGAGCCGGTTTCGTCTTGTGTACACGTGTGGTAACGAGGGCGGGAATCGCGCCCTGACCCTACGGCCGGAAACGTACTCTCGGAGTCAGTTCAGTTCCGGGCCAGCATTTTCCGAAGCCGCTCGGCAACGCTGAAGTGCTGACTCGTGACAACCGGGAACCTGCCGGAGGAGACAGCGTGCGTTCCACAACGACCTTGGGCAGCGCGGTATCGGCCTTGACCGCAACCATTCTGGTGTCGATGGCCGCGGGCACGGTCTCCGCCCAACCGGACACCCCGGTGACCTACACCGGCACTTCCGCCGACGGCTCGCGCATCGTCTCCAGTACGACCACCGACACCCGTCTCGTGACTCTGCGGGTCTATTCGGCCGCCATGGACAAGAGCATTCAGGTCGATGTGCACCGTCCGGCCGGCACCTCCCAGCCCGCCCCGGTGCTGTACCTGCTCGGTGGCGCGGGCGCCGCCGACGCCGTGACCTGGCAGACGCAGACCGATGTGCTGGACTTTCTGGCCGAGAAGAACGTCGATGTGGTGCAGCCGATCGGCGGGGATTTCACCTACTACACCGATTGGCGCGCCCCGGATCCGGCTCTGGGCGTGAACAAGTGGAAGACCTTCCTGACCGAGGAATTGCCACCGCTCATCGACGGGGCGCTGAATGCCAACGGGCGCAACGCGATCGCGGGTCTGTCGATGGCGGGTACCTCGGCGCTGCAGCTGGCCATCGCCGCGCCCGGGTTGTATCGGTCGGTTGCGGTCTACAGCGGCTGTGCCCAGATCAGTGACCCCATCGGGCACCACTTCGCCAATGACGTGGTCACGAAGGGCGGCGGCGACAGCGCGAACATGTATGGCCCCGAGGGTGATCCCGAGTGGGCCGGCAACGATCCCTATGTGCACGCCGACCAGCTGCGCGGCCTGAATCTGTTCATCTCCAGTGGTTCCGGGCTGCCGGGCCGGTGGGACGCCCCCGGCGGCCCGCACACCCTGCCGGGCACGGACGGCTGGCTCCAGCAGTTGACCATCGGTGGCGGGATCGAGGCCGCCACCGACTTCTGCAGCCACAATCTGAAGGCCAAGCTCGACGGCCTCGGCATCGCGGCCACCTATGACTTCACGCCGACCGGCACCCACTCGTGGGGCTATTGGGAGGACGCGTTGAAGCGGTCGTGGCCCGTCCTGGCTGCCGGTCTGGGCCTGCCCGCCTGACCGCGGACGACGAAACCGGCTCGCCGCCAAGAGGAAGCGAACCGGTTTCGCCGGGTCCAGGCTGACTACGCGGTGAGCTCGAAGTTCGGGTACCCGTTGTCGCGCTCGTCGTCGCAGTAGCGGCGGTAGTTGCCGAAACCGCCGATGTAGGGCATGAATACGCGCTTCTTGCCCTCGATGTTCGCGCCCATGTACCAGGAATTGGCCTTCACGAACAGCGTGCCCTCGGCGACCTCGAGCAGGTGATCGGTCCATTTGACCGCCGCCTCCGCGCGGGCCTCGGCCTTGCGGATCCCGTTGGCGCGGCAGTGCTCCACCAGCGCCAGCACCCAGTCCAGCTGCTGCTCGGAGTGCAGCACCATGTTCGCCATCACCGACGGGGTGCCGACACTGTTGATGCTGAACATGTTCGGGAAGCCGGGGATGCCGAAGCCCAGGTAGGTGACCGGCCCGTCGGCCCACAGCTCCCCGAGGCGGGCATCCCGCGCACCGTGCATGTCGATGCGCAGCAGCGCACCGGTCATGGCGTCGAAACCCGTTGCGTAGACCAGGGCGTCGAGTTCGATGAACTTGTCGGCGGTCCGGATGCCGGTCGGGGTGACCTCCTCGATGGCCTCGCGGCGCAGGTTCACCAGCGACACGTTCGGCCGGTTGAACATCTCGTAGTAGCCGGAGTCGGTGCAGATGCGCTTGGTGCCGATGGGGTGGTCGGAGGGGATGAGGTCGTCGGCCACCGCCTGGTCGTCCACCTTGGCGCGGATCTTGGCGACCGCGAACTCGCGCACCAGCTCATTGGCGGCCAGATCGCTGTTCTGGTCGGGGAAGACCTTGTTGAACAGCACGCCGCCGCCGTCCCAGCGGTCCTGCATGGCCTGCTCGCGCTCCGCGGCGGTCAGGTCCAGGGCCTTGGCCTCCAGCGAGCGGTGCGGGGTGGCGGCCGGTGCGTAGTAGGAGTTCTCGCGCCGCTGCCGGTAGGTGGCGCGGATCTCGTCCTGCTCCTCGTCGGTCCACGGCCGGTTGGGCACCGGGACGCTGAAGTTGGCCGAGCGCTGGAAGACGGTGAGCGCCTCGGCCTCCCGCGCGATGATCGGCGCGACCTGGATGCCCGAGGAGCCGGTGCCGATGACGCCGACCCGCTTGCCCTCGAAGGACACGCCCTGCTCGGGCCACTGCGCGGTGAAAAGCTCCTCGCCCGCGAAGGTTTCGATGCCGGGGATGTTCGGCTTGATCGGCGCGGACAGGCAGCCGGTGGCGAAAACCACGAACTGCGAGCGGAATTCGTCGCCGGCCTCGGTGCGCAGCGTCCAGACGGCCGCCTCGTCGTCGAAGCGGGCGCCGACGACGCGCTGACCGAACCGGTAGCGCTGCTTCAGCTCGAAGCGGTCCGCCACATGGTTGATGTAGGCGAGGATCTCCGGCTGGGCGGCGAAACGCTCGGTCCAGGTCCAGCTCTGCTCCAGGTCCTCGTCGAACGAATAGGAGTAGTCGACGCTCTCCACGTCGCAGCGCGCACCCGGGTAGCGGTTCCAGAACCAGGTGCCGCCGACACCCTCGCCCGCCTCCAGGCCGAGCACGTTCAATCCGGCCTTCGCCGCCTGGTGGACGCCATAGAGTCCGGCGAATCCGGCACCGATGATGATCACATCGAATGGGCTGCCCTGCTCGGGATGCATGCGCGACCTCTCACTATTCGTCTCGAGATATTTCGAATAGGCATATCGTCACGGCGCATGCGGGCACTCGGCGATACCACGTCCCACTGACCAGGAGCCGAGTCCCGGGAAATGTTCGCTATTCGTGCGATGGTTCGCCGGTCACGATGTGATCGGCGTGGTTCAAGCCCTCGCGGACCAGGCGGGCCAGGTGGCCGTCGCGGATGCGGTAGATGATGCGGCGGCCCTCGCGGCGGGTGTCGACCAGGCCGCTGAAGCGGAGTTTGGCCAGATGCTGGCTGACCGCGGTGCGGGAGGCGCCGCAGGCCTCGGTGAGGGCGGTGACATCGGCCTCGTCGGAGGCGAGGATCCAGAGGATGTGCAGCCGGGTCGGATCCGACAGCATGCGGAAGGTGGCGGTGGCCACGTCGAGATGGGGCTGATCCGGACGGACCGGGTGGATGAGGCTGGGTGCGGCAGGCGCCGGTTCGGTCTCCTCGCTCACCAGTTCACCTTCCTGCCGCCGCCGTCACCGCCTCGGGGCCCGTGGGCACGTGTGCGGGCCAGGCGCGGGCCGCCGTCGTAGCTGCCAGTGTAGCGACGGCGGCCAGCACGATCGCCGTGGTCGGCAGGCCCGCCAGTGCGCCCAGCTTGCCCGCGACCGGGTAGGTCACCAGGAAGCATGCGTGCGAGAGGGAGAACTGCGCGGTGAAAACGGCTGTGCGGGTGTCGGGTTCGGACTGGGCGCGCAGCAGGCGGGCGGACGGAGTGTTGATCATCGAGGTGCCCGCGCCCAGCAGCACCCAGGTCACCGCCAGCACGAGCGCGCCGGCCCCGCGGGGGAGCAGGGTCGGCAGCGACGCCGCGATCAGGCCCAGTGGCAGCAGTACGCAGCCGGTCATCATGAAACTGCGGTCCGGCACCCGCGCCAGCAATCGCGGGGTCGACAGCGCGACCGCCATGGAGCCGAATCCGAAGCAACCCAGCGCCAGTGCCACCGCGGTATTGGAGCCGCCCAGCTGATCCCGCACGTATACAACGGTATTCACGATCACCAGCGCGGTGGCCGCGGCCACCGCCATGTTCATGGCCAGCAGCCCGCGCAGCACCGGCCGGTTCATCATGATCCGGGCGCCCTCGGTGATGCGCCGCAGCAGCGGGGCGGACCGCTCCGGCGCGGCGAGCCGGGGCAGCCGGGTGGTCACCACCAGCAGCGCCGAGGCCACGAAACCGGCCGCGGTGCCCACGAACAGCCAGTGATAGCTGATGATCGTCAGCAGCGCGGCCGCCAGCACCGGGCTCAGCAGCGACTCCATGTCGTAGGCCAGCCGCGACAGCGACAGGCCGCGGGTGTAGTCCTCCTCGTCGACCAGGATCGAGGGGATCAGCGACTGGAACGCCGGCGTGAAGGTGGCCGAGGCCGACTGCAGCAGCGCGATCAGCACATAGATCTGCCAGGTGTGCGTGACGAACGGCAGCATGAGCGCGATCCCCGCGCGCACCGCGTCCGCCGACACCAGTACCAGCTTCCGGGGCAGCCGCAGGGTGAGCGCCGAGATCACCGGCGCGACAGCCACATACGCCACCATCTTGATGGCCAGGGCGGTGCCCAGCACCGCACCCGCCTGGCCCCCGGCCACCTCGTAGGCGAGCAGGCCCAGGGCCACGGTGAGCAGTCCGGTGCCGATCAGGGCGACCACCTGGGCGGTGAACAGCTTGCGGAACCGGGGATCACGGAGCACGGTGAGCACACTGCCACTATAAGCCTATATGTGCGCAGTTGTGCACATGATGTCGGATATGTGTGCGGTCGGCCTCGCTCGGCCCGCTTGCCGCGCAATCGTCGCTATCCTCGCTTCCATGGGGAGGAATCTCGTGGCCGCCGTGCTGGCTGCCGCCACGCTCACGCTGGCCGCGTGCGCACAACACCCCGCCACCGCACCCATGGCCGGCAACCTCTCCCCGCACACCGGCGATCACGTCGTCCCCGGTCCGGTCACCCCCGTCTCCGCCCTCCCGCCCTGCGGCGATATCGCCTCGGCCGCCACGCCTCCCGACTGCTACCTGCAATCCCACGATGCCGCCGGGCTGACCTTCGAAGTGCGGCACCGCGGTACGGGACAGCAGGGGTCGGTCGCCATCACCGTGCTGGACCCCGTCGGCGCACAGCTGCAGACCCTCACCGAACAGGCCGTCGGCACCACCGAGCCACGACTGCGCGACCTCGACAACGACGGCCGCGACGAGCTGATCATCCCGATCATGCTGGCCAGCGCCAACACTCGCTACGTCATCTACCACGCGGCCGGCGAGGGGCAGCTGCAGCGCGCGGGCGAACTCGCGGGCATCGGCATCGACACCTCCGCGGCCGGCTACACCGTCGTGACCGCGCGCGACAGCTACGAACTCTGGAACATCGAATTCTGGACCTTCGATGCCGAGAAGCTGCAACCTCTGGTCACCGCCGAGGTCCGGCTCCTCGACGACGGGACCGGGCGCGTCGGCGGCAGCGAGTGCACGGTGATCGACAGCGGCGGGCTGAACCGTATCGGTCTCACCCTGGATCAGGCCACCGGGCAGTTCTGCGCCGAACCGACTGTGCTGCGGGTGAGGCGCTAAGCAGGTCAGCTCACCGGTTTCGAATACCGGCGGCGCAGCCACTCGGCGTAGTCGTACGACACGGTCTCGCCATCGGCGTCGAGACACAGTGCCGCGTCGCGCAACCGTCGCACGATCCGGCCGACCGGCGGCACCGGCAGCGGCAGCAGCGCCTGACCGAGGGCGTGGCGGCGGAGCTCGGCCAGCTCGCCGAGGGTCTGCACGACCGGACCGCCCAGATCGCGGACCCTGCCCGACGGGCCCGCCTCGACCGCGTCGGCCAGCCGGCCCGCCACCGCGACCACGTCGACCGGTTGGAACCGCATGCCGGTGCGCGGCGCGATGCGGAACTTCGAGGCCCCGCCGAGCATTTCGTCGACGAGTTCGTGGAACTGCGTGGCGCGCAACAGGGTCCACGGCACCGGGCCCTGGGTGACCACCCGTTCCTGCGCGACCTTGGTGCGGTAATAGCTGAACGGCACCCGCTCGCAGCCGACGATCGAGATCTCCACATGGTGGCCGACCCGGGCGCGCTGCTCGGCGGCCAGCAGGGTGCGCACACCGTCGACCATCACCCGCGCGCTGCGCAGGCCGCGATGGGAGGCCGCGTCCACCACCGCGTACACACCCTCCAGCGCCGCGTCCATCCCCGCACCGGTGACCAGATCCACCGCGTGATGCGTGGTCCCCGGCACCGGCTCGGCGGGCGCGGACCGGCTCAGCACCCGCACCGTATGCCCGCGCGCCACCAGATCCCGCACCACCGGCGCACCCAGCGTCCCGGTACCGCCCACAACCGCCACCTGCATGTCGGATCCCTTTCCTCGACCGGCCTTCCTCGGACGCTAGAGCCACACCGTGTGCCGCTCAACATGATTCATCGCACGGCGTCGGATTGCCCACATTCGCCCCTGCGCCGCGTGTTGATGCGGCCGGCCGCGTGGCCGGGTGGGTTCACGTCACCGAGGTCGAACGAGTCTGTCACGGGCCGGAATCCGGACGGTCCGACCGACGGCTCCGGTCAGATGTGCGCGCCCTTGGTGCGGTTGCAGGCGCGGCAGAGGATCTGCAGGTTGGCGGGGCTGGTCGCGCCGCCGCGGCTGATCGGGATGATGTGGTCGAACTCCAGGTAGTGGCTGTCGCCGCATTCGACGCATTTGCCGCCGTCGCGCTGCCACACCACGGCCTTGACATCCGGTGGGATGGAACGGGTGTCGCGGCGGCCCGGGGTGAGGGCCAGGCGCTTGGCGATGCGCAGTGCGCCCTCCATGGCGGCGGCCACGAAGTCGGGATCGGCGACCTCGAGGATCGCGCCGCCGCGCGAGGAGGTGGCCGAAACCTCGACCAGGCCATCGGCGGCGGTCACCGAAACCACGCGGGCCCAAGGCATTTCGGTGCCGGTGCCCGCGCCCGTGAAGCGCAGCTTGCGGTTGCTGACGATCAGCCGGCCCTCGGTGCGCTTGGGGCCGCGGGCCAGCTCCCGGATGTGCACGGCGGGGAGGTTCAGGTGGACCCGCTCGCCGGGATCCAGGTGCAGGCCCGTGGCAGACTGCTGCGGCAGCTCGCCGGACCGCAGCCGGGTGAGCAGGCGGCCGCGGTGCAGGCGGCGGCGCAGGTCCTCGATGACCGGGCCCGACAGGGACAGCTCCGCGACGGTGTCCTCGAAGTCGTCCACGTCGGACTCGTCCACCACGCCGTCGGCGAAGGTGAAGGCGACGAGGCGTTCCAGCTGATCGAGGGCGAGCGGGCGCAGCAGATCCAGGGCGGCGGCGCGGTCGACGCGCTGGAAGCGCAGCGCGGCCCAGAGCGTCTCCCAGTCGTCGTGCGGGGAAAGGCCACGCAGGGTGCGCTCGGCGCGGGGCCGCCAGGTGCGCAGGTATTCGGCTGTCTCGGTGGCGCATTCGCGGCACAGCGGCGTGGCGCCGAACAGCGCCGCGCCGAACAGGCGGCGGCGCGGCGCCCCGCAGCGCGGGCAGTGGCGGGCATCCTGCGGCGGCGCGGGGCGGGCCGACGCCGTCCAGGTCGTGCCGTCCCACCAGCGCAGGCGGGCCGGATCGCGGGGATCCGGATGCCATTCCGCCCGTTCGGGATCCGGGGGCGGCGGCGTGCGACGCGGCTCGGGCTCGAAGCCGTGCGCGGGATCGATCCGCACCCCGAACTCGCGCACCAGCCCGGCCAGGCTGACGCCGGCGTCGGCCAGCGCCCGGAACTCCCAGCCCTCCTCGGCGCGCGTGAACTCGCCCAGCACCAGGGCCGGTGCCGGGTCCGGTGTGTCGATGTCGTACCAAGCGACCGGATGGTCGTGGTCGAACACGGTCAGCCGCAGGCCCGCGACATCGGCGAAACCGCCTGGCACCGAACCGATGACCACGATCCCCGCCACCTCCGGCCCGGTGCGCGGGAGCGAGACCGACAGCCGTGCCGTCCCCGGCGCGGGCTCCCGATCCAGCGTCACCGCCTGCGAGACGTGCCGGGGCGCGTCGAACCAGACGAAGTCCCGATCCGACCGGGCCCGCCCGTGCTCGGCCACCAGCACGGCCTGCGCCCGCACCGCATGCTCCGACCGCCACGAAAGCACAAGCGTCAGAAGCGATGTCGGGACCGTCGTATGGCCACCCATGGTCAGTTTCATCGTCGTCGAACTATGCCACGACCCTCCGACAAAACCGCATGCCCGGCCCTCCCGGCGAATCTGAAAATCGTGCGGCACAGTAGAGGTATGACCAACCCCAAGGGGAGCGACCGTCAGCCCGCCAAACCCTCGACCTCGCGTGTCCCCACCGCCGGGGACATCCTGGCGGCGGCCCAGGCCGCGGTCGAAGCCGCCCAGAGCGCGGCCGGTCAGGCCCTGGATTCCGCCCAGGTGACCGCGTCGACCGCCTTCGACACCGCTGTCCGCCTCCCGCCCGCCTCCATTCAGCTCGCCGCCCAGCTGCCCGACCTGATCCAGAGCCTCACCATCGCCGTCGAACGCCTCAACTCCACCATCGACCGCCTCGATCGCACCCTCGCCCTGGCCGAGCCCGCCTTCGTCGCCTACGACAAGATCCTCACCCGGCTCGAGGCGGTCACCGCCCTCGGCGAGGAGGTCTTCACCCGCCTCGACAGGCTCCCCGGCGTCTCCCTGCTCGGCCGTCTCACCGGAACCCGCGAGAACCCGGAACCCGAACCGCCCGAAGACAAGTCCCGCCGCTCCCGCCGCAAGTGACACCGCAGGACGCCATCGCGCCGGATCTATCTGGCCGAGGGAATGCGGGCGCGGGGCGGGACGCCCAATCCGGGGAGAGCGCGCAGCGCGGCGGCGGCCTTCCAGACCATTTCGAGATACTCGTCGGCCGGGTCGGAGTCGAGGACGACCGCGCCGCCCGCGCCGACTCGCCAGCGATTGTCGTGGCGGACGGCGGTGCGGATGACGATGTTCAGGTCGGCGGTGCCGCCGAGGCCGAGGAAGCCGATGGTGCCGGAATAGATGCCCCGGGCCTCGGTTTCGAGGGAGTCGATGATTTCGAGGGTGCGGAGTTTGGGGGCGCCGGTCATGGAACCGCCGGGGAAACAGGCTCGGAGACAGTCGATGACGTCCAGGTCGGCGCGGAGGGTGCCGCGCACGGTGGAGACCAGCTGGTGCAGGGTCGTGTAGGTCTCGACGGCCATGAGCTTGGGGACGTGCACCGAGCCGATCTCGCAGACCCGGCCCAGGTCGTTGCGGAGCAGATCCACGATCATGAGGTTCTCGGCGCGGGTCTTGGGGCTGCGGGCCAGCTCGGCTCTCAGCTCTTCATCCTCGGCGGCGGTGCCACCGCGGAGGGCGGTGCCCTTGATCGGCTTGCTCTCCACCGTGCGGGAGCGATCCACCTTGAGGAAGCGCTCCGGCGAGGAACACGCCACCTCCAGCCCGGCGAAACGCAGGAAGGCCGCATAGGGGGCCGGATTGCACCGGCGCAGCGTGCGATACACGGAGAGGCCGTCGGCGCCGCCCGGGGGATGGGCGCTGTCGGTGATGCAGATTTCGTACGACTCGCCGGCGAGCAGCTGCTCCCGGCAGGCCGCCACATCGGCGAGATAGCGCTCCCGGCCGCGCGTGAGGAACGGCGCGACCGTGCCCTCGTCGGCGCGCAGCTCGAGGTCCGGCGGATTCTCCCAGGTCGGAAGGGTTTCCACCACGGCCCGGGTGGCGGCCAGCCAATCCTGTGCGGCGGCAGCGGCATCCGGCTCGGCCAGCGCCAGCAGATGGGTGCGGCCCGCCTCGTGATCGACCACGATCAGCCGGTCCGCGAAGATCCACTGGGCGTCGGGCGTGGCCGCGCGATGCACGGCCTCGGCACCGCAGTCGGCCTTCATCTCATAGCCGAGATAGCCGACATAGCCACCGGCGAAATCGAAAGGCACATCCGGGAATTCGATCGCCCGGCGGCGTAGCTCGGCGGATAGATAGTCGAGCACCCCGCCCGGCACCGTACGCGGCCCGGCCGCCGACTCGATCTCGACCCGGCCGCTGCCGACCCGATACCGCACCACCTCCGCCAGCGGCCCGGACGCGTCACCCAGGAACGAGAAGCGATCCAGCCCCGGCTCCACATGCTCGCTGTCGAGCCAGAAGGCATGCGGGGAACCGGCATACAGCGCGTCGAAGGCCGCCTCGGCATCGACGGCCCGCTCCACGACCGTCTGCTCGACCCGATAGCGGACGGGCGCGCCGACGGCGGGCGGTGTCGAAATCTCGGCTCCGATCCGGGTGCGCGCCGGCGTCGTTCGTGTGGTCTTTCGGGAAATGCCCTGCCGCCGTTGATAGTCGGCGGTCAACGCCGCGAAATTGCGCAGCAGCAGTTCCCCGTGCTCGCTGGAGATCGACTCGGGATGGAACTGCACGCCCCACTGCGGCCGGGTGCGGTGCCGCACGCCCATGATCACCCCGTCCGGCGTGGTCGCCGTGACCTCGAGGTCCTCCGGCAATGGTCGAGCCGCACACAGCGAGTGATAGCGCACCGCCGAGAAGCCCTGCGGCACACCGGCGAACAGGTCCCGCCCGTCATGGCTGATCAGATCCGGGTACCCGTGCCGGGCCTGCGGCGCCGTGACCACCTGCCCACCCGCCGCGATCACGATGCCCTGATGCCCCAGGCACACTCCCAGCACCGGCAGCTCGGCTCCGGCGATCAGGGCCGCCGAAATGCCGAAATCGCGCGGGACATCCGGCCGTCCGGGCCCGGGGGAGATGACGATGTTGTCGAACTCCCCGAGCCCGAGCTCCTCGATCGGGGCCGCCTCGTCATTGCGCACGACCACGGGTTCGACCCCGTTCACCTCGCTGATCAGCTGATACAGGTTGTAGGTGAACGAGTCGTAGTTATCGATCAACAGGGTGCGCATTTGACCACGCACATTACGCTCCGCCCATCACGGTTACTGCTGGCGACTGCCTTCAGTTCGTGTGGACCGCTACGGCAGAATAGGCGGCATGTCTGTTGCGCAGCCGGTCGAAGTGGATCGTGACGTCGTCGATTTCGCCATCGTCGGAAAGTGGATGGAAGAGCAGGGCCTGCCCGGCGGGGAGTTCGAGGAGGTGAAGCCGCTCGGCGGCGGCACTCAGAACATCATGCTCCGCTTCCGCCGCGGCGGCCGCGAGTACGTGCTGCGCCGCGGGCCCAAGCATCTGCGGTCCGCCAGCAATACCGTCATCCAGCGCGAATCCCGCATCCTCGGCGCCCTCGGCGACACCGAGATCCGCGCCCCCAAGGTGATCGCCGCCTGCCCCGACGAATCCGTGCTCGGCGCGTCCTTCTACCTGATGGAACCGATCGTCGGCTTCAACCCGCAGAACGAACTGCCCGAACCGCACGCCTCCGACCCCGAGGTGCGCCGGCAGATGGGCCTGTCCGCGGTCGAGGCCATCGCCCGCCTCGGCTCGCTCGACCACGAGGCGCTCGGCCTCGCCGACTACGGCAAGCCGGAGGGCTTCCTGGAGCGCCAGGTGCCGCGCTGGCTCAAGGAACTCGACTCCTACAGCGTCAACGACGGCTACCCCGGCCCGGAGATCCCCGGCGTCGCCCAGGTCGGCGACTGGCTCGACCGCAACCGCCCCGCCCAGCCGAAAGCCGGCATCCTGCACGGCGACTGCCACCTCGCCAACATGATGTTCTCCTACGACGGCCCCGAGGTGGTGGCCATGGTCGACTGGGAGATGTCCACCATCGGTGACCCGCTGCTGGACCTGGGCTGGCAGATCGCCACCCGCCCGGTCCCCGGCACCACCGGCGCGGCGCTGGTCGGCTCCCTCGGCGCGGTCGGCGGCCTGCCCACACCCGAGGAGATGATCGCCCACTACGCGAAGTTCTCCGACCGCGACCTGACCCATGTCACCTGGTACACGGTGCTGGCCTGCTTCAAGCTCGGCATCGTGCTCGAGGGCACGCACGCCCGGGCCTGTGCCGGCAAGGCCCCCAAGCAGGTCGGCGACTTCCTGCACGCCATCACCCTCGAACTGCTCGAGAAGGCACACCAGCTGATGGAGTGACGGCACCGTAAGTTGGTCGTCATGCCGATCGTTCCCGATGCCAAGGACTGGACGTGGGTGCTCGAACGCGCCTGCGCCGAGTGCGGATTCGACCCCGCCGCCACCGCCTTCGCGGCGGTGCCGGGGTCGGCCCGCGCCAGTGCCGCCCGCCTCGCCGCCGCGCTGGAGCGACCCGGCGCCCGGCATCGGCCCGATGAATCGACCTGGTCGCCGCTCGAGTACGCGGCCCACGTCCGCGACGTGTGCCTCATCTTCACCCACCGCCTCGACATCGCCCGCACCGGCGGGCCCCGCACCGGCCCGGTGATCCCCGCCTACGACACCGCGGTCACCGTGGGGGACAACGGCATTCCCATGTTCGCCAACTGGGACCAGGATGCCACCGCCATCGCCGCGGACTACACCGCCGCCGAAACGGCCACCGTCGCAGTCGAACTCACGGCCGCCGCCGAGACCGCCGCCCGCGCCTTCGAAGCCGTGCCGGTCACCGAACTCGACCGGGCCGCACTGCGCAGCAACGGTTCCGCGTTCACCATCGACTCCATGGCGCGGTACTTCCTGCACGACCTCGTGCACCACGTGCACGACGTGGAACACGGCTGAGGTCTACGCCGGCTCCTGCTGGGTCGTGCAGTGGATGCCGCCACAGCCCGCGTCGATATCGATCTGCACCACCCGGCGGCCCGGAAACAGCCGCGCCAGCGTGGCTTCGGCGAAGGCGTCGGCCTCCGGATCCCCGAACTCGGGGGCCACGACCGCGCCGTTGCAGACAGAGAAGTTCATGTAACCGGCCGCGAACTCGGACCTGTTTTTGTCAGCGACAGCGGAGCAGGGCCTCACGGAGATTGCGCGAACGGACATCGTCGAGCACCGCCATACCCAGGCGGTTCATCACATAGCCGAACCCCAGACCCGTTGCCGGATCGGCGAATCCGAACGAGCCGCCATAGCCGGTGGTGCCGTAGGCGCGCTTGTCGGAGCCGAACCGGAAACCGCCGCGCGACCGGCGGAAGCCCAGGTGGTAGCGGCTCGGCGTGAGCAGCACCAGGTCCTCGGCCGGGACATCGTCGGCGGTGTCGGGGGAGCCCAGGCGGTCCAGCAGGCTCGGCTCGATGGGCAGCTCACCGGTCCGCCCCGCCGCCGCGCCGTACACCCGCGCGAGTGCCCGCGCGGTGCCGACACCACCGGCGGCCGGGCTCTCCACCGCGAGGAATTCGCGCCGGGCGGCCCGGGCGGGCGCACCGACCTGCGGGCTGTTCAGCGCGCGGAAGGACAGGCCGCGCTTGCTGTAGAGCTGAATGCCGATGCGCACCGGCAGATCTCGCTCATAGCGCAGAATGTCGAGGCCCGCGGTCGCCGACAGCGCGGCCACCCGATCCAGCGAAACCTCGTCCGGCAGGCCGATATAGAACTCCGCGCCCAGCGGTCCGGCAATGTCCTCGGCGAAGATGCGGCCCAGCGTGCGATGCTCCGGATCGACCCGCCGCAGCAGCTCGCCCTGATACAGCCCGGCCGTGATCGGGTGATAGCCGTGCCGGGTTCCCGGCCGCCACAATGGCTTCTGCTCGGCCAGCACCACCGCCATCCGATCCAGATCGGCCATATCCGCGAGCCGGAAGGGCCGATCCAGCGCCGCCAGCCCGGCCTGATGGTCCAGCAGCTGCCGCACGGTGATGGACTCCTTGCCGTGCGCGGCGAACTCCGGCCAGTGCAGCGCCACCGGATCCTCGTAGTCCAGCAGTCCCCGCGACACCACCGACGCCACCGCGAACGCGGTCATGCCCTTGGTCGAGGACCACACCGGGGCCATGGTGTCGCGCTCCCACATCACCCGGCGCTTGCGATCGCGATGCCCCGCCCACAGATCCACCACCGGCCGATCCCCGTCGTAGACCGCCACCGCCGCACCGATCTCCCCGTGCCGGTCGAAGTTGCGGCGGAACGCGTCGGCGACCGGGCCGAAACCCGCGTCCACCTCGCCATGGATCGTGACCTGCTCACTCATGATGGGTCCGATCGTAACCGGGCATACGGTCTGTGCGGGGTCGCAGTGACGATGGTGAACACCACTGCGACGCCAGTACATAGCTGTGAGCAGTGCGGATCCCCGGCGGGCGCGCCACCCTGATGCCATTTCGACCGGTCCGACCCGGTAGCGTGGCCGCACATGCCCGGACTCCCTCGGATTACCGCATCATTGCTGCGGACCAAGCCCGTCGAACAGCTCACCTCCGATGGAGAACACACCACGCTGCGGCGCAGCATGGGCCTGATCTCGCTGATCGCCCTGTCGGTCGGCGCCACCCTCGGCACCGGCATCTTCGTGGTGCTGGGCGAGGCCGCGCCGCTGGCCGGGCCCGCCGTCGTCGTCTCCTTCGTCATCGCCGCGCTGGCCGCGCTGTTCTCGGCCCTGTCCTACGCGGAACTGGCCGGCGCGGTGCCGGTGTCCGGATCGGCCTACTCGTACACCTATGCGACGCTGGGCGAGATCATCGCCTGGATCTGCGGGTGGTGCCTGCTGCTGGAGTACGGCGTGTCGGTGGCGGCGGTCGCGGTCGGCTGGGGCGCGTACCTCAACGAGTTCCTGGGATCGACCATCGGCTGGCGGATTCCGGACGCACTGGCACAGCCGCCGGGCGACGGCGGGGTGATCAACCTGCCCGCCGCCATCGTGGTGGTGCTGGCCACCGTGGTGCTGCTCGGCGGCATCCGGGAAAGCGCGCGGGTCACCACCGTCACCACCATGATCAAGATCGCGGTGCTGGTGTTCTTCGTGGCCGTGGCGGTCACCGCCTTCCACTCCTCGAACCTGCACCCCTTCGCGCCGGCCGGCGTCTCTGGCATCGGGGCGGCGGCCTCGATGGTGTTCTTCTCCTTCATCGGCTTCGACGCCGCCTCCACCGCCGGCGAGGAGGCCAAGAATCCGCAGCGAGATCTGCCGCGCGCCATCATCATTTCGCTCGGCATCGTGACGCTGGTCTACGTGCTGGTGGCGCTGACCGCCGTCGGCGCGGTCGGCGTGGACGCCGTCAGCAGCTCGGGCGCGTCGCTGGCCACCGTGCTGGAACAGGTCACCGGGCGCGGCTGGCCCGCCACCATCCTCGCGGGCGGCGCGGTCATCGCCATCGCCTCGGTGGTGCTGACCGTGCTCTACGGGCAGACCCGCATCCTGGTCTCCATGTCCCGTGACGGGCTCATGCCCGCCGTGCTGTCGCGGGTCGGGGAGAAGCGCGTGCCGACGGTCAACACGCTCATCGTGGGCGGCGTGGTGGCGGTGCTGTCGGCGCTGGTGCCGCTGGGCGAACTGGTGAACGCCACCAATATCGGCACGCTGGTGTCCTTCGGGCTGGTGAACATCGGCGTGCTGGTGCTGCGCCGCACCAAACCCGAGCTGCCGCGGTCGTTCCGGACCCTGGTGCCGCTGGTACCGGTCATCGGCGTGGCCATGTGCGTATGGCTGCTGATCCACCTGCCGGGAGTGACCTGGCTGGCGTTCACACTGTGGTCGGCGGTCGGGCTGGTGGTGTACTTCGGCTACGGGCGGCGGCGTTCGGCGTTGAGCCGGGCGGCGGCGGTCGAAACCGTCTCGCCCTAGCCATTTTTCGAACCAACCGGTTGGTGATGTAGCCCCGATCGGACGCGTCCGGCACGGGCTCGTACCCTCGATGTGTGCGAGCGCTGGAGCAGATTCGACAGTGGCCGGTCCGGAACGCGGCGGCGGGCGTCGTCGTCCGCGGCAAGGGTGTGGTGGACGCCGAGGGTGACACCGCGCACGTCTTCCCGCTCGCCTCGGTGACCAAACCGCTTGTGGCATACGGGGTTCTGGTGGCCGTCGAGGAGGGTGCGATCGAGCTGGACCAGCCCGCCGGGCCGCCGGGATCGACGGTGCGGCACCTGCTCGCCCATACCTCCGGCCTGGCCTTCGACACCACCGTGGTGCTGGCCCGGCCCGGCGTGAAGCGGATCTACTCCAGCGCCGGGTTCGAGGTGCTCGCGGATTTCGTTGCGGCGCAGACCGGTATCCCGTTCGACCAGTACCTGCGCGAGGCCGTCTTCGAGCCGCTGGGCATGAACTCCTCGGCGCTGGTCGGTTCGGCCGGACATGCCGGCCGCTCCTCGGTCGCAGATCTCTTGCGATTCGCCGAGGAATTGCTGGAACCTGCTGTCGTGAGTGCCGAATTGGTTTCCGAAGCAAGCACAGTGCAATTCCCGGGATGCAATGGTGTCCTTCCCGGTTACGGGTCGCAGCGCCCCAACGACTGGGGATTGGGTTTCGAAATCCGCGACCACAAATCGCCGCACTGGACCGGTGGTGCGAACTCGCCGCGGACCTTCGGGCACTTCGGGCAGTCCGGCACATTTCTCTGGGTGGATCCGGAAGTCGGCATAGCGTGTCTCGCGCTGGCGGACGAAAATTTCGGGGACTGGGCCCGAGCGGCGTGGCCGCCTCTCAGCGACGCCGTCATCGCGGAGTTCGCGTAGCGGCCGACACAGGCATCAAGTAACACACGCAACACCGGGCACTCCAGTAAACTCGGGCAACGCCGAGCTCAGAAGGGGCCGTTGGGGAAGACGTCCCTCGTCGAGCCGGAGGTGTCAGTGGTGCACGCGTCTAGTCAGTTCGCGGAGGCGACGTCTGGAGTCGTCTATATCCATTCGTCGCCGGCGGCGCTGTGCCCGCATGTCGAATGGGCTCTCACCTCCACTCTCAAGGCCCCCGCGAAACTGCGCTGGACCGCGCAGCCGGCCGATCCCGGACAGCTGCGCGCCACCACCGATTGGTGCGGCCCGGTTGGTACCGGAGCGAAATTAGCCAGAGCGTTGCGGGATTGGCCCGTGCTGTATTTCGAAGTCACCGAGGATCCCAGCGAGGGCGTCGACGGCGCCCGCTTCAGCTTCGTCCCCGGCCTCGGCCTCTGGAGCGGCGCCACCGGCGCCTGCGGCGACGTCATGGTCGGTGAGATGCGCCTGCGCGCCATCGTCGCCGAGGTCCGCGCCCACGGCCGCGGCTCCGCCGCCGAGATCGCCGCGGAGATCGACCGCGCCCTCGGCACCGCCTGGGACGATATCCTCGAGCCCTACCGCCTCGGCGGCGAGGGCGCGGAAGTCACCTGGCTGCGCCGCGACGTCGGCTGATACGAGGAGGATTCGTGCGGACCACAGCGATCGCGGGTACTGCCCTGGCCATGGCGGCGGCCTTCGCCCTCACCGCCTGCAACGACAGCCCCACCGTCGCCTCCGGCCCCTCGTCCCAGCCCGCCAGCTCCGCCGCCGCCTTCCCGGCCGCGGGCCACGAGGCCGTGCAGTGCGGCGCCGGCCCCTGGGGCCTGGCGGTCGTGGTCTCCACCGCCAAGGGCGCCGGCTTCTGCCCCACCGCGCTCTCCGTCGTCACCGCCTACGCCGATCAGCGCGCGAAACAATCCACCGGCGACATCGCCGTCACCGTGGGCACCGTCCGCTGGGTCTGCGGCGAACGCCCCGCCAACCCCAATCCCTATCAGGAATGCGCCAGCCAGAACGAGTCCGCCGAGAAGGTCCGCCTCCAGTCCTGACGCGGGATCCGCGATGAACCCCCGGCGTCTCCCGTGCGTAACGCCGGGGTAGCGGCAGGACACCGATGGCTGTCGATACGGTGCGGCGCCGATGGTCCGGTGCCGTCACGGGACATGGCCCAAGGTTCGCCGTGGCGGCGGAAACCATCGGAGGAGCGGGACCATGACCATTGTCGGGATCGATATAGAAGGCTTGCGGACGAGCGTAGACGGCGAGGTCATCGCCCCTGGAGAGCCGGAATACGATGTGGCGCGGCAGGTTTGGAACGGATGCTTCGATCGCAGGCCGGCGGTGATCGTCCGGCCGGCCAGTCCGGCCGGAGTGGCGGCCGCGGTGCTGGCAGCACGCACGGGCAACCTGGATCTGACGGTGCGCGGCGGCGGCCACAATTACGCGGGGCACGCGGTGGCCGACGGCGCCATGATGATCGACCTGCGCGCACTGGATTCGGTCGCGGTGGACCCGGTCACCAAGCTCGCCCGCTGCGGCGGCGGCTGCACCTGGGCGCAGGTCGACGCCGCCACCACCGAGCACGCGCTCGCGGTCACGGGCGGGTTCATCAGCAGCACCGGCATCGGCGGGCTGACCCTCGGCGGTGGCATGGGCTGGCTCACCATGCGCGCCGGATTGACCTGCGACAGTGTGGCTTCCGCCGAGGTGGTCACCGCCGACGGCTGTGTCGTGACCGCCGCTCCGGACGAGAATCCCGATCTGTACTGGGCGCTGCGCGGCGGCGGCGGAAACTTCGGCATCGTCACCGCCTTCACCTTCGCACTGCACGACCTGCCGCCGATCGGGCAACTGGCCATGCTCTGCTGGACGCCCGCCGACGCCGTCGCCGGGCTCGCCACCGGACGCGATCTGATCGCGTCCCTCCCCACCGGCTACTGCGCCGCGATCCTGGCGGTCAGCGGCCCGCCCGAGCCCTTCGTGCCCGAAGAGCACCAGGGCCGCCCCGGATTCGTGGTGGTCGTGATCGGATTCGGGGAGCCACAGGAATTGGAGGCGGTTGTCGCACCCCTGCGAGCCGTGGCTCCCACTCCGGCCTGGGAACTCGTCACACCGATCCCGTACACCGCCCTGCAGCAGATGTTCGACGAATCCTCCCCGCCGGGCCTGTTCGCCTACGAGAAGTCGCTCTACGTGGACGAGCTCACCGACGAGGTGCTCGCCACCCTCGTCGACCACTTCCCGCGCCGCAGCCTCGTCGACTCCCTGGTCCCGATCTTCCCGCTCCGCGGTGCCTACTGCGGAATCCCCAACGCCAACACCGCATTCGGCGGTTCCCGCCAACCGTGCTGGGCGATCAACATCAACGCCCTCAGCACCGAGCTCGACGACTTCCCGGCCGAACGTGAGTGGGCCCGTGACTTCTGGGCCGCCCTGCGCCCCCACGCGCGCTCCGACGCCGGATACGTCAACTTCCTCGTCGACCACGACGAGCACCGTATCCGGGAATCCTACGGCGACAAGTACTCCCGCCTGGTCGCCCTCAAGTCCGCCTGGGACCCCGACAACGTCTTCCACCACAACGCCAACATTCCCCCCGCCTGACAGCGAAACCTGTTCCCGGCCAACGAAAAGCGGGCGGTCTCCGAGGAGACCGCCCGCTATCGCGTTGCCGTGTAACCGATTACAGCGGAATGTTCTTGTTGTGCTGCGGCCGCGCCGGGGCGGCGGCCAGGGCGGCGGCGATGGTGGAGCGGGTCTTGGCGGGCTCGATGACCTCGTCCACGACACCGATCGAGATGGCGCGCTGGACGCCACCGGCGATGCGCTCGTGCTCCTCGGTCAGGCGCTCCAGCAGGGCCTCGCGCTCGTCCTCCGGGGCGGCCGCGAGAGCCTTCTTGTGCAGGATGCCGACCGCGGCCTTGGCGCCCATGACGGCGACCTCGGAACCCGGCCAGGCGTACACGGCGGTGGCGCCCAGCGAGCGGGCGTTCATCGCGATGTAGGCGCCGCCGTAGATCTTGCGGGTGACCAGGGTGACGCGGGGGACACGGGCCTCGGCGAAGGCGTGCAGCAGCTTGGCGCCACGGCGCACCACGCCGTCGAACTCCTGCGAGACGCCCGGCAGGTAGCCCGGCACGTCGGTGACGACGATCAGCGGGATACCGAAGGCGTTGCACAGGCGCACGAAACGCGAAGCCTTCTCGGCACTTTCGGAGTTGAGGCAGCCACCCAGGCGGATCGGGTTGTTGGCCAGCACACCGACGGTGCGGCCGCCGAGCCGGCCCAGACCGACCACCATGGAGCGGGCGTAGCCGCCCTGCAGCTCCTCGAAGGTGCTCTCGCCGTCGACGTTGTCGAGCAGCTCGTGGATGATCGGCTTGACGTCGTAGGCGCGCTTGGCCGACTCCGGCATCATGGCCTTGAGGTCGACGTCGCCGTGTGCGGCCGCGGCCAGATCGAACTCGCCCTGCTCGGCGAACATCGAGACCAGGCGGCGGGCGCGGTGCATGGCATCGGACTCGTCGTCGGCGACGATGTGGCAGACGCCGGACTTCTTGCCGTGGGTGATCGGGCCACCGAGGGTCGCCATGTCCACGCTCTCACCGGTCACCGTCTTCACGATGTCCGGGCCGGTCACGAAGACGCGGCCTTCCGGAGCCATGATGACGATGTCGGTCAGCGCGGGGCCGTAGGCGGCGCCGCCGGCGGCGAAGCCGAGCACCACGGAAATCTGGGGGACCTGGCCGGACGCGCGGACCATGGCCTCGAAGACCAGACCGACGGCGTGCAGGGCCTCGACGCCCTCTGCCAGCCGGGCGCCACCCGAATGCCACAGGCCCACAACGGGAACCTTGGAATCGATGGCGGTGTCGATCGCGTCGACGATGTGCTTGCACCCCTCCACGCCCATGGCGCCGCCCATCACGGTGGCGTCGGAGCAGTAGGCGACGGTGCGGACGCCGTCGACCTCACCGATGGCGGCGAGCACACCGGACTTGTCGCGCGGGTGGAGCGGGAGAACGGTTCCGGGATCGAAGAAGCGCTGCAACCGACCCAGCGGGTCACGGGGATCGGTAGCGGTGTCGGCGTGAGCGGGGGCCATTATGGTCATCGCAAACTCTCCTCATGGGGGAAAGGCGGTCGCTGAGAGCGGCTGCGAATGTCTAAGTCCCGGGGGGATTTTCGGGTGCGGGATCGTCCATCCGAAAACCCCCGCCGGGACCGCTTGTCTTACTGACCGGTAAAGCTGAGCCGGATTTCCGGTTTACCGGGATGAATCCGTGTCAGTACCGGCCGAAGGCGAGCGCGACATTGTGCCCACCGAAACCGAAGGAGTTGTTGATCGCGTACTGGATGTCCTGCTGGCGCGCCGCGCCATGCACGACATCCAGGTCGATCGCCGGATCCTGGTTCTCGAGGTTCAGCGTCGGGGGGACGATGCCGTCCCGGATGCTGAGCACCGTGAGTACCGACTCGAGGGCGCCGACGGCACCGATCGAGTGGCCCAGGGCCGACTTGGGTGCGTAGACCGAGGCATGCTTGACGCCGGCCTTGTGAATCGCGTTGGCCTCCGCGGTGTCACCGACGGGGGTGGCAGTCGCGTGGGCGTTGATGTGGGTGATGTCCTGGGGGGACAACCCGGCGGTCTGCATCGCGCGCTGCATGGCGCGAGCCGCACCACTGCCCTCCGGATCGGGGGCCACCAGGTGGAACCCGTCGGAGGTGATACCCGCGCCCATGAGCCGGGCGTGGATGGTGGCGCCACGAGCCTTGGCGTGCTCCTCGGTCTCGATGACCATGAGCGCGCCCGCTTCGCCGAAGACGAAGCCGTCGCGATCCTTGTCGAAGGGGCGCGAGGCCGCCTTCGGATCGTCGTTGCGGGTCGACATGGCCCGCATCATGGAGAACGCGGCGATCGGCACCGAGTCGATGAAGCCCTCGACGCCGCCGGTGACGACCATGTCGGCGTCGCCCATGACGATCATTCGCCATGCGTTGGCGATGGCCTCCGAACCCGACGAGCATGCCGAGACCGGAGTGACCACTCCCGCCCGGGCCTTGAGCTCGAGTCCGACCACGGCGGACGGGCCGTTCGGCATGACCATCTGAACAGCGAGCGGCGAGATCTTGCGATAGCCGCCGTTCTTCAGCTTGTCCACCGAATCGATCAGCGCGTCGCCGCCGCCGAGACCGGTGCCGATGGCCACGGCGAGCCGCAGCGGGTCGACCTCGGGAGAGCCGGCGTTCTTCCACACCTCGCGACCGAGCACGGTCGCCAGTCGCTCGACGTACGCCATGCGACGGATCTCGACCCGATCGAGCAGCGTGTCCGGCGACACCTTCAGGTGGCCGCCGATTCGAACTGGAAGGTCGTACTCCGCAATGAAGTCGTCCTCGAGAGTGTCGATGCCGCTCTCGCCATTGAGGAGGCCCTTCCACGTCGCATCGACGTCACCGGCGATCGACGTGGTCGCCGCCATGCTCGTTACGACGACGTTGGGAAAGTTCCCGTTCAAGGTGGAAGGAGTGGTCACGGTGTCGGTTCCTACTCGCCCTCGGCGCCGAACTTGGCCTTCAGCTCAGCGGCCGCGTCGGAGTTCTCGGCCTCGAGCTTCTGGATGTACGCCACCGCGTCGCCAACGGTCTTCAGGCTCGCCAGGTCCTCGTCGGGGATCTTGACGCCGTACTTGTCCTCGGTCTGGACGGCGATCTCGACCATCGACAGCGAGTCGATGTCCAGGTCGTCGACGAAGGACTTCTCGATGGTCACCTCGGAGGGCTCGATACCGGTCACCTCTTCGATGATCTTCCCGAGCTCTTCGACGATCTGTTCCTGGGTCAGAGCGGCCACTGTGGTGGCTCCCTTCTTATTTCCTGTAGAGGGTGGATTCTTCAATTGTTTGCGACCCGGTTGCTCCATCGCCGTTGATAGGAGCGGGCCGCGAGCCAAGCTAGCTTGCCGCGGTGAGTTCGGCGAGCGCGGGGAGGTCCGCGGGTGTCTTCAGCGCCAGATTCGGGGTGCCCTTGAGCTCCCGCTTGGCGATGCCGACCAGGGTGCCCGCCGGCGGCAACTCTGCCACCGCGGAAACCCCTGCCGCACGGATCGTTTCAGTGCACAGATCCCAGCGCACGGGGCGCGTGACCTGGGCAGCGAGCTTGTCGACCGCGTCCTGGCCGGAGCTGACCGGCTGCCCGTCGAAGTTCGACAGCAGGGTCCGGACCGGCGCGCTGGGCGCGATCTTGGCGATGGCCTCCGCGACCGCGTCCTGGGCGGGAGCCATGAACGCGGTGTGGAAGGCGCCGGCGACCGGAAGTGCACGGACGCGGGCCTTTTCGGGCGGGTTCGCGGCAAGGGCTTCGAGCGCCTCGAGCTTACCCGCGGCCACGATCTGACCCACCGCATTGCGATTGGCCGGAATCAGACCGAGATCATCGAGACGAGCGAGTACCTCCGCTTCGTCACCACCGAGCACCGCGGACATACCGGTCGGCTCGAGTGCGCAAGCTTTGGCCATTTCCGCTCCGCGGATGGCGGCCAGGACCACCGCGTCATCGGCGGAGATGACTCCGGCGACGGCAGCGGCGGCGAATTCGCCGACCGAGTGTCCGGCGACGACTGTATCCGCGGGAAGCGAATCCTGCGGGATTTCCGCGAAAGCCATGAGGGCAGCCGCGACGACGAGCGGCTGGGTGACGGCCGTGTCGACGATTTCATCGGCGGTCGCAGTCGTGCCCAGCCGCAGCAGGTCCAGCCCCGAGGCCTTCGACCACAGCGCGATGCGGTCCGCAGCGCCGGGAAGTTCGAGCCAAGGGGTGAGCATGCCGGGAGTCTGAGAGCCCTGTCCAGGGGCGAGCAATGCGATCACGACTCAAGAAAACACTGTGAGGCCGCTCTCACGAGATGTCGGCGCGAATGAAGCTTGCTTGGCAGTTTTGTGAGGAGTCCACAAAAGACCACGTGGGCTGTCCGGATCGCGCGATGCCTGAATCTCGTTACACCCCATCCTTAGGATCTGTGACGGGAGTCATATCGGTGGCAGGAGTGGGTGATTCGTTACGGGTTCGTGTCAGCCGACCTACTGTGGCCGCGATACGTAACACATAGGCATCACGCGGGTTCATCGGATCCCG
The DNA here is from genome assembly GCF_040609015.1 of Nocardia sp. NPDC004860. NCBI lineage: Bacteria > Bacillati > Actinomycetota > Actinomycetes > Mycobacteriales > Nocardiaceae > Nocardia > Nocardia sp. NPDC004860. Next base: position 113,948 of record NZ_JBEXJI010000010.1, read on the forward strand.
GCCCGTGATGTCGGCGATTCGCTTGAGTCGATAGCGCACCGTATTTGGATGAACGAACAGCTGGCGGGCGCAGGTCTCGACGGCTCCACCGCAATCCAGATAGGCGTCCAGCGTGTCCGATAGATCGGCGCTGGCGGCGGCCAACGGTAGCACGAGGTGCTCGTTCAGGGCGTCTATGGCCGCGCGGTCGCCGAGCAGGGCGCGTTCGGGCAGGAGTTCGGAGGCGTGCACCGGGCGTGGCGCACCCCGCCAGCCCACCACGGCCTCCATGCCGGCCATCGCCTCCACCGAGCTGACGTGCGCGGCGGACAGTGCCCGCATGGTCGGGCCGATCACCACCGGGCCCTCGGAGAAGGCCTCGGCGAGCAGATCCGCCAGGAACTGCGACGGATACATCGGGTCGCCAAGATGTCCACTGACTACCATCACCAGCCGCGAACCCTGCACCACGGCGAGCGCGTTGCGGCCGTGCCGGCCGGCCACACTATGTACGGAACTGACAACAGCGACCTGATCCTTGGGCGGGGTGCCCACAAGAACCGTCGCCGGGGCGGTCGCGTCCCAATTGAGAGTGGCCGCACGGGAGAGCATCTCGGGGCCGGTGTCGCCGCGCACCACGGCATCGACGACCAGGGCCTCCAATCGGGTGTCCCACGCGCCGCGCGACTCCGCGGCCGAGGCGTACACCGAGGCGGCGGCGAAGCCGAGCTCCCGCCCGTACCGCAGCACCGCCTCGGTGAGCGCCACCAGCTGACGGTCGTTGCGCGCCAGGGCCGGCAGCCACTGCTCGAAGAACTCCATGGCCACCCGGACCATGTCGACGGTCTGGCGCAGCGTCAGCCGCCGCGCCAGATCGTCCGGAATCACTTGGAAGGCATCGAGACTGAAGCGGATATCCGACTCCGGGTCCTGCAGCCACTCCAGGAAGTTCACCACCGCCGTCTGCACCAGCATCTGGACGCCGGCCCGCTGGGCGGCGTCCAGATTGGCGAAGAACGGCAACCGATCCTGCATCGAGGCCACGGCCTCGGTGGACAGGCGACCGGAGAACTGCTTGACCCGTTTCAGGAGGGTGTCCGGAAGCGGGTCGCGCGTCTGCCGATTCGGGGAGAGCGCGCCGGTCGGGAGATAGACCTCGTGGGAGGAGGTGCCCTCTTCGTTGATCCGGCGCGGCCTCGGCGGTTTACGTTCCACGGTATTTATGTTCGGCTATGCGTCGCCGCCTTCGGTACCGGGTGCCGCCTTGGGCGCGGCGTTCACGTCGTCGATGGCGTAGCGGCGTGCCGCCTCGGCCACCGTGGCGGGTGAAATCCGGCCCTGAGCTGCGAGACCCTGCAGCGCGGCGACCACGATGGACGCGGCATCCACGTTGAAGACGCGGCGCGCGGCCGGGCGGGTGTCGGAGAAACCGAAACCATCCGTACCGAGGGTGATGTATTCGGTCGGCACCCACTGGCGGATCTGGTCGGGCACCGCGCGCATCCAGTCGGAGGCGGCGACGACCGGGCCCTGCGCCTTGGACAGCACCTCGGTGATGTAGGGCAGGCCCGGATCCTGGTCGGGGTGACGGAGTTTGGCGATCTCCTTCGCGAGGGCCTCCTTGCGCAGCTCACCCCACGAGGTCACCGAGTAGACATCGGCCCGCACACCCCACTCCTGGGCCAGCATCTCCTGTGCGCGCATGCCGTCGGGCATGGTGACGCCCGCGACCAGGATGTTGGCGCGCAGGTCGCCGGCACCGCCGGGCCGGTACAGGTAGATGCCCTTGAGCAGGCCCGCCACGTCCAGGTTCTCCGGCTCGGCCGGCTGGACGTAGGGCTCGTTGTAGAGGGTGATGTAGTAGAAGATGTCCTCGCCGCCGAATTCGTGGTGCACCGAACGCGATTCGGGGTCGGTGCCGGGCAGCGCCTCCTGATAGCCCTCGACCGCGCCGCCGCCGTACATGCGGCGCATGCCGTCGCGCACGATGTGGGCGATCTCGAAGGAGAAGGCCGGATCGTAGGCGACACAGGCCGGATTGGTGGACGCCAGCAACAGCGAGTGACCGTCGTTGTGCTGCAGGCCCTCACCGGTGAGCGTGGTTCGCCCGGCGGTAGCTCCGAGCACGAAACCGCGCGCCATCTGATCCGCCGCCGCCCACAGGCCGTCACCGGTGCGCTGGAAGCCGAACATCGAATAGAAGATGTAGAGCGGGATCATCGGCTCGCCGTGGGTGGCGTAGGAGGTGCCGACCGCGGTGAAGCTCGCGGTGGAACCGGCCTCGTTGATGCCCTCGTGCAGGATTTGGCCGATGCTCGACTCTTTGTAGGCAAGCATCAAATCCGCGTCGACCGATGTGTACAACTGGCCGTTGCGGTTGTAGATCTTCAACGAGGGGAACCACGAGTCCATACCGAAGGTGCGGGCCTCGTCGGGGATGATCGGGACGATGCGCTTGCCGATCTCCTTGTCGCGCAACAGCTCTTTCATCAGGCGCACGAAGGCCATGGTGGTGGCCACCGACTGCTTGCCCGAACCCTTGCGGACCGAACGGTAGGCCTCGTCTCCGGGCAGTTGCAGCGGCTTTGCCAGCGTGCGGCGCTCGGGGACGAAGCCGCCCAGCTGCTTGCGGCGATCCATCATGTACTGGATCTCGGGCGCGTCCTGGCCGGGGTGGTAGTACGGCGGCAGGTACGGGTTGGCCTCGAGCTCGGCGTCGGTGATCGGAATGCGCTGCACGTCGCGGAACGCCTTCAGATCGTCGAGGGTCATCTTCTTCATCTGGTGCGTGGCATTGCGGGCCTCGAAGTGCTTGCCCAGGCCGTAGCCCTTGATGGTCTTGGCCAGGATGACCGTCGGCTGACCCTTGTGCGCCATGGCCGCGGCGTAGGCGGCGTAGATCTTGCGGTAGTCGTGGCCTCCGCGCTTGAGGTTCCAGACCTCGGCGTCCGACAGGCCCTTGACCAGTTCCTTGGTGCGCGGGTCGCGGCCGAAGAAGTGCTCGCGCACGTAGGCGCCGTCATTGGCCTTGTAGGTCTGGTAGTCGCCGTCGGGCGTGCTGTTCATCAGGTTCACGAGCGCGCCGTCGCGGTCGGCCTGCAGCAGGGCGTCCCACTCCCGGCCCCAGACCACCTTGATGACGTTCCAGCCGGCGCCGCGGAAGAACGACTCCAGCTCCTGAATGATCTTGCCGTTACCGCGAACCGGGCCGTCGAGGCGCTGCAGGTTGCAGTTGATGACGAAGGTCAGGTTGTCCAGGCCCTCGTTGGCCGCCACCTGGATCAGGCCGCGCGACTCCGGCTCGTCCATCTCGCCGTCGCCGAGGAACGCCCAGACGTGCTGATCCGAGGTGTCCTTGAGGCCGCGGTCGTGCAGGTAGTGGTTGAAGCGGGCCTGGTAGATGGCGTTCATCGGGCCCAGACCCATTGACACCGTGGGGAATTCCCAGAAGTCCGGCATCAGGCGCGGGTGCGGATAGGACGACAGGCCGTGGCCCGGACCGCCGTGGCTGTACTCCTGGCGGAAGCCGTCCATCTGGTCCGTGGTGAGGCGGCCCTCGAGGAAGGCGCGGGCATAGATGCCGGGGGAGGCGTGGCCCTGGATGAACACCTGGTCGCCGCCGCCCGCGTGGTCCTTGCCGCGGAAGAAGTGGTTGAAACCGACCTCGTAGAGCGCCGCCGAGGACGCGTAGGTCGAAATGTGGCCGCCCACACCGATTCCCGGCCGCTGGGCGCGGTGCACCATGACCGCGGCGTTCCAGCGGATGTAGGCGCGGAAGCGGCGCTCCACCTCCTCGTCGCCGGGGAACCACGGCTCGTTCTCGGTGGGGATGGTGTTGACGTAGTCGGTGGAGGTCAGTGCGGGGATGGCGACATGGCGCTCACCGGCGCGTTCGAGCAGGCGCAGCATGAGGTAGCGGGCGCGGCCGGGGCCCTCGCGGGTGAGCATTTCGTCGAAGGAGTCGAGCCATTCACTGGTCTCCTCCGGGTCGATGTCCGGCAGGTATGACGCCACCCCCTCGCGAATCACTCGAACCCGGCCTCCCGCCGGGGATTTGCGTGTCGATCCATTGGTGGAATTCGACGAAGTCGGGTGCATCAAGTCGGTCAAGACGTTTGCTCCTCGTACACATGGGGTGGGACATCTGGTGTGGCGTCAATACCCCGGATATCCGCTGGTGGGCGGCATACCCGTAACGATTGGTCTGGGGCGCATCTCACATCCTTGCCGATGATGCGGCCCAGGTCATCATGTCAGCCGGAAATCCAGTACGGTTGCGCAGGGAATCGCGCCGCTCGCGACGCCATCCAACACCGCCGGGCTGGATCGGGGAGGAACCAAGTGAAGCTGCTGAACCCTCGGGGGTTCGGACTGGTGTGCGCGTCCGCGGCGGTGGCGGGGGGATTGGTACTGGCCGGGTGCGCGAACACGGTCGAGGGTACTCCGACGGCGAATCAGGTTGAGGTGACGTCGTACAAGGCCGCGGCCGCGTCGTCCTCGGCGGCCGCCGCCTCCTCGAAGGCGGCCGCGGCGACCGCCAAGGCGACCGCCGACAACTGCGATCCGTTCCGCAAGATCACCGGGACCGCTGTCGATCGCTACAACGAATTCGTCGACGCGCACGACGGGAGCGCGGCCGACCAGATCGCCAAACGCGACACGGCGGCGTCCGCGCTCGAGGACGCCGCGAAGACGGTCGAGACTCAGGTGGGTGCGTCGGGCGCCGACCTGCAGGCGGATCTGGGGCAGAAGTTCACCGACTATGTGAGCGCGGCGCGGTCGCTGGCCGCGGAGGTGCGGAAGATGACGACCAGCTCGTCGGTGGCGCCGCTCAACGACGCGAGTCGCAAGGTCAACGATGCTCTGACCGCGGTCCGGAACGCCTGCCCGGCCAAGTGAATCGGACCGTTCACACGGTGTGAAACCGGGCTGTCCAATGGATCTCAACGGTCTCACATACGACATTTAGGGTGCGATTTCGGCCGATCGGCTTGCGCTGGGGGCTTTTACCATGTTCGCTTGCAACTACCTATTGTCGGGAGTTGAGGAGGACACCACCGTGGTCGCCGCGGCGGACGCGCAGAACTACGCTCAGAAGCTTGGCATTTCACACGACATGGTGGTTCAGGAACTGGGCTGGGACGAAGATACCGACGACGCGCTTCGCGCCGAGATCGAGGAAGCCACCGGTTCCGAGCTGCTCGACGAAGACACCGACGAGGTGGTCGACGTCGTGCTGCTGTGGTGGCGTGAGGGTGACGGTGACCTGGTGGACGAGCTGCTCAACGTGATCACCCCGCTCGCCGACGACGGCGTCGTCTGGGTGCTCACCCCCAAGACCGGTCAACCCGGCCATGTCGATCCGAGCGAAATCGGCGAGTCGGCGACCCCCGCCGGCCTCACCGCGACCACCCCGGTCTCCCTGGGCACCTGGACGGGCACCAAACTCACCCAGCCCAAGACACCTTCCAAGCAGCGCTGAGGCCTCCACTAAGGTTTCAGGTAAGCCGAGTGACAACGGTGGATTCCGCGTGTCTCCACGCCGCGTCGCTCGGTGCTGCGCTCAGGACATGAGGATGGAGGGGAAGGTATGCCGCTCGAGGTCGGTTCGGTCGCACCGGACTTCACGCTGAAGGACCAGAACAATCAGGAAGTCACGCTGTCGAGCTTCCGCGGCGAGAAGAACGTCCTGATCGTCTTCTACCCCCTGGCCTTCACCGGTATCTGCCAGGGCGAACTCTGCAAGGTCCGGGACGAACTCCCCAAGTTCCAGAACGACAACGCCGAGATCCTCGCCATCTCCGTGGGCCCCCCGCCCACCCACAAGATCTGGGCAGCCGAACAGGGCTACACCTTCCCCCTCCTCTCCGACTTCTGGCCGCACGGCGCCGTAGCCCAGACCTACGGCGTCTTCAACGAAAAATCCGGCTACCCCAACCGCGGCACCTTCGTCGTCGACAAGGACGGCATCGTCCGCTTCGCCGAGATGAACGGCCCCGGCGAGCCCCGTGACCAGCACGCTTGGGAAAAAGCCCTCGCCACACTAGATTCATAACCCGTTGCCCGGACATCCACATCCGGCGCACCGATCCGACCCCGGGCCCCGCCCGGGCAGTTGGGGCGTATAGCTCAGCGGTAGAGCACTGGTTTTACACACCAGCGGTCGGGGGTTCGATCCCCTCTGCGCCCACTCTGTTTGTGCAGGTCAATCGACCTGCTGGCTGCCCTCCATGATCGAATGCGTGGGGTAATCGTGGGGCTCTCGGCTCAGCCGAGGATGCCCCGGGCGTTTTCCCACTGGCTGTCCGCGAGGCTCGCGTACCGCTGTGTTGTGCGGATTGACGCATGCTCGAGGAGCTTCTGAACCTGCTGCAGCGGCACCCCTGCGCGGACGAGGCGACCCGGCACCCCGATGCCGGGCATGCTCACCAGGACCGCAAACGCCTGGCCGGCAAGACCTCGATGGAAGCATTGCGGGCGTTGAAGCGGCGGTTGTCGAACGCCGTCTTCGCCTGCACGGTCGCTGACCAAGACAGAAGCGAATCAGCAGGCCCGGGAGGGCAATTGGGAACAACTACTGACTCCAGCGCGACCGGCTCGAACCCGCACACCGATCCTTCGGACAAGCCACATCCCGGACCTACCAAACAACCTAGCTCCGCACCCACATCGACGTCTTGACCAAAGGGGCGCCATGACAGTGCGTTTGCAAACGATATCGCCGCCGTAGAGGTTTCGACGCCAAACGCAGCCGCTCCAGCAATCTCGGACGGCATGGCGTCACACCGGTGTCGTTGTTCGGAGTCGTGGTCAGTGCTGACGTGCGGATCCCGTTGGGGCTGAACGGGACTGCGGATCGTCGGCGTGTCCCGAACTCCTCGGCAGTACGGTTCTTACAGCTCGTACTCGTCTTCGGCGCGGGGGTTGCGGGATGGCCGGGGTTCGTCGTTCGCGAGTCCATCACCTAGCTACTGCATGCCGAACACCACGACGTGGCCGCCGGTGCTGCCGGTCTGAAAGCCGTTCAGGATCGTTTCGATCGGGTTCGGGATGACGGAGCTTCCGGTGGTGCCGTTGGACCTGAAGTCGGTGGACTGCTGGCTGGTCGTGCCATCGGCATTCTTCTGCGAGGCGACGATGTGCTGGTCGCCGGCTGCCAGGCTGAGTTCGACGGTGACGACGTAATTGACGCCATTGGCGCCGTTGGTTGGTTTCAGCGCAAATGGGCTGCCCCCAGCGTGACTCCGTTGACCACAATCGTCACCGGAGTCGAGGTCGTCGCTTCCACACCGATGTATGCCCCCTGGAACCCGCTGTCGGTGCGGGTAAACGCCTGGACGGAGACGATGTCGGCCGATGCGGGGGCTGCTCCCGTAATGAGCGCGGCTGCTGCGGCGGCCGCTACGGCGGTAGTGCTGAGTCCTTTGCGGGACAGCGCCTTGACGTTCATGAATGGTGCGCGGGCTGTCAGTCCGGGCCGGACCGTGGGGTTCTCGGTGTTCACGGGCCGAAGATATGTGAAATATATTTGTTTTAAACGGGATTGAGCGCCCCCCGTTTCTTGGGCAGCGCTTCCGGAGGCTTCAGCCCGCCATGCGGGCGCCATTCCTTGATGGACTGACGCATGACATTCGGGCTGCCTCAATCGACCTATCGATAGCGAGATGCAAAGCGGCAGACCAGCTGGACGTTGATTAGGGAAACAAACCTTACATTGATCGTTTGGTCGACCAGCTCCGCACGGTGCAGGTCACACCGTACCTGCTGCCGAGACGAAGTGGATGCGTACGTGAGAGATGTGGATCCATGCCGTCGATGTCGCCGGTTGCCATTCGGTCGCGGTTCAGCCGAACGATTGTGAACTATCACTATCCCTTGCTAACCGCTCTTACCGAAATATCACGTTACCCGGAGTAAACCGTTCTCTCGAATCCTGTGCTGGTTACGCTGGTGCAATAGTGCAGTTAACGGGGGATGGAAGGAAGTTCGACCATGTCTGTCACCTTCGCCCGACGGCAAGGACTCACTGTATCCGGCCGGCCCATGTCGTTGCCATTGAAGGACGTGCGGGCCTTGTCGCGGCAGATGGTCGGGCATTTCGTCGAAACCGTCGCCCCCTGCGGCACCCTGCCTGGTGACGCGATCCATGGCGACATCACCGTCATCACCCGCGTGTGCTTGGAACTGGCAGTCAGCATGCTGGACGGTAGCAACATTCCGGAGAAGACCGGGCAGCTCCAGAACGCTGCGGCACAATGGGCTCGCGAAGGCGTGCCCATCGGCACCATTCACCACGCTATCCACGAGGGCTTCAAGATCGGCTTCGACCTGGTGGTATCCACCGCATTGGCCGAGCAGCGTGCCTCCGGCTCAGCTGACACCGAGCCGATGCTCACCCTCAGCACGGCCGACTACCAAAGCATCCTCGACGGCGCCAAACTTGTCGTCGAAATGCTCGACACCATGACCACGGCGGTCTCGGCGGCCTATGTGCGCGAACTGCGCGCAGTCGTGTCGGAGCACCACACCGCGGTGCACACGCTCACCTCGGCGCTGCTCGGGGGGCACCCCACCTCTACTATGGCCCGCGAGTGTGGCATCGACATCTCCGACCGCTATCGCGTGATAGCCCTGGCCATTCCAGCTCACCCGGACGAGTCCAACCCGATGCTGGACGCGAAAGTCGTTGCCCGCCGCAAACTCCGGCGTGTGCAGGCGGAACTGGCCACGCGCTGCGACGACACCGTGCTGTCGCTGCTGTCGATCGACGGCGGCACGTTGCTCTTACCCGCCGATCACATCACCAAGGGCACTCTGAAGGAACTGATCGGGCAGCTGTCGCGGGCGGCCCGCGTGCACATCACCGCCACCGAGATCACCGCCTCTACCGACGCTGTGCCCACCGCGGCAGATCAAGCCCACGAACTGCTGGACATGGTCACCCGGCTGGGGTCGGCGCCGGGCCTGTATCACTTCGACGATCTAGCGCTGGAATACCAGCTCACCCGCCCCGGCCCCGCCCGCGAACATCTCGGGTCGCTGCTCGATCCACTGGACGAGTATCCGGAACTGCTGGAGACCCTGCAGGTCCATATCGCGCACGACCTGAACCGCCAGCGCACCGCGCGGCTACTGCACGTACACGCCAACACCGTGGACTACCGGCTCAAGCGGATCGGTCAGCTCACAGGGTTCGATCCCACCCAGGCGGGCGGGCTGTGGCACCTGCGTTCGGCGTTGGTTGCCCACACATACCGCAGGTGATCGGAGTGTGGTCGAGCGGTGCGGAATTACTCCAGACGATCAACGGCCGCCGTTCCGGCCCGCAGCACGGTGGCGCCAGCGGTGGCGAGCGCCATCAGGTAGTTCCAATCGCAGACTTCGCTCGATCCCGGTATGCCTATGAGTTGCGAATATAGGGGCATGTTTGCCTTTTTCTCGTTTATGCCGGGACTCGACCCGGCCGATAGTATTCGTGAAATCAGAATCAGCAGGAGGTTCATATTGGCAATGGTCGAAAACGCTCTGGAACAAAATCGACGAGTTGGAAGCAAAACATGGATGATATGCGGCGAACCGAAGTCGAAGGATTACGTGCGACATGGCGGCTGTTTCAGGATCACCTGATCTCTATCGTCGCCGTCCACGAGGTGTCCGGTGCTACTCCGATCGTATCCTTCGGCCCCGAGGACTTTCCGGATCTCGCACAAGTACGAGAACTCCTTCCAGAAATGAACAAGTTATGGGACGCAGTACGCCATGACTTCTGGACCAAACTCATTCCGCCGCAACCGCAGTGTCGACCGTCGCGATGGACCTGATTTTGAAACCCTGCTCCCATTGCCGCGTGCACATCGGGCTGTCAACCAACCACCACCATGTGGTTCGACGCGGCGCAGCTGAAGAACCAAGGGCTTTCAGCAAACCGACGCTGAGGATCTAGTCAGCACGCCCGCTGATTCCGCCAGTGCAGATACCGAGTCCGTTTTGGCCCGGCCCGCTCCGGGACTCGTTCGCCTGGCACAACGAACTGTGCCTCGTCCGGAAAGGTGGACACGGTAATGCCTGAGGAAGGCGATCGGCTATGACCGCCGAAGGATGGTTTCCACCTAAAAGCGATGTCCACGTGCGGATTTGGCTGGCTGGTTCGATCTTCGACTACACGGCCACCGCAGCAGCGGTACGCAACTTGATCAACGATTGGAGGCACCAGCATTGGTGCACAATCGAATTGATGTGTGATGCCACAGATGACCGCCGGCTGCTGCCGCGCCTGCCATGTGAACGATTGTTCGCCGGACAGTGACCGAAAGTACCTCAGGGTGCACGGACCACCGCGGCCACGGCGAGCAAGCGACGGACCGATCAGAATTGCACGCCGATCCAGTCCTTCCCGACTGCCCGTTTCAGGTGTGGGTGCTCGACACCCCGCCGTCCGGCAACGACGCCGATGGACGGTCCACAATGGCGTGGGCCTCGAAACGGGCCCCAGGCATAGTCTCCCTTGGACCGTGGCAAATCCGGCTCGAAGATCCACGTTCTGTCCGAGCGCGCGGAAACCCCGCTGTCGGTAGGTATTTCGGTCGTCGACGCCAATCTAGCGGAATCCATCGGCCTGCCCGGCATAGGATGCTGCTGTCCAAGCTCCGGCGGCAGGCATGGTCCTGTATGCCCGAACGGTATTGGGATTCCCGGGCGCCCACGGCACGATAGCCGCACCGCCCCTCCGCGCACAAGGACGATTCTCCGACTGCCGCCCTGGAGAACGCTTGGGCCGCAATCCGATCCCATTACCCCGACGTACCTGACGTGGTTCTCACCGTGGGGTGCGGATCGACCGGCGGCAGCGATCCCACGCTTGGACTCTACTGCGGTCTCTGTGGTGGCACCTTCTCGCCAGCCGACATGTAGCAGTAGGCAGCCCGGATGTAGCAAAACATGTTGCAGACAAGTGTCCAGACATAGGTTTTTGAGTCCATGCATGTCCGATCGCTGGCACCGCGATTTCCCACTGGCTGTCCGCGAGGCTCGCGTACCGCTGTGTTGTGCGGATGGACGCATATCCGGGGAGCTTCTGAACCGGCTGTAGCGGCACCTGCACGGACGAGGCGATCCGCGTAGATATGGCGAAGATCGTGGGCGGACCTTGCCAAGCCGACGTCGGTCGTCTCCGGCTGCTCGGCTACATCGGGATGGACAAGGCTCCGAACAACTGCTCGGTATGCGTGCCGAGCCGCTTGCGGGTTCGGTCAGCGTGGTATTCGCATGACAGGGCGTGTTGCAGACCGCCGCTGCGCCTCCACAACTCAGGCCGGAGAGTCGAGTAGTCGGCTACGGATGTGGGGTGGGTGGGTGGAAAACAACGATGGTGACATGGCTTTTTGGCCTGACCACAGAGTTGCTCACAATTAGAGGGAGATTCAGATGGCAATCAACGCGACTGCACCCTTGAGATCTTCATGACCGCCGACCCGATCAACGTCGTCGACGACTCGTGCCGACGGACTGTCAGCAGGTTGGGTCAGGACACCACGAACTTGGGCCCCAAGCCTCTCGACCTCGTCTGAAGCGCCTGGCGCAGCGAGGGTTGTGAAACTACAAGCATCACCACTGATCCTGGATCGCACCTGAACCTGTGCAGTGACCCGACGTCGCCTGCCTCATCGAGTAGCCCACTACTCATACGCCGGCCAGGGCGGAAAGCACTTGTCTTCTCCTGCAGAACACCGAACTTGCTTGGACCAATTGAGGATCCACATGGTGGCTGCAGAAGCTGTCTTTGGCTTTGTAGCGTGTCGCGCTTGGTTCGCTGACGACATCGGGGCTCACGATCTGCGAGGAGCGATTCACGAGTCGTCGTGACGCCGCCCGGGACATCCAGCTCAATCGTGAGCGCCAGGTGACGCGCAATATCAACGAGACAGCGGGGCCGAGTCTTCGGTTGGTTCGCGAGGGCATGACGCCGGTCGTCGTCGAAAGAGAGCGCTCTCCTAGCGCCGTGCATAAGCGTCGCTGTCGAAGTGGCTGCTAGATACCTCTGATGGCAGTGGCAGGAAGAGAACTCAGGGAAGGGAGCGATCGGTGCCGACGGTAAGTTTTCCGCTCGAGGGTGGCGGCGAGGTCCTGGTGCGGGTGCAGCCGGAGGAACAGTTGGGCACAGTGGTGACTCGCGGCGGGTCAACCCTGACCGACGAGGTTGTGGAGAAGGCTGAACGATCCTTCGATTCGGCACTGGGTGCGATTCACGTGGTGGCGGAGCGGGTCGTCGAACAGCTGCGGGGGCTGGCTGCGCCACCCGCAGTGGCTCGAGTGCAGTTCAGTTTGGAGTTCGACGCGAAAGCGGGTGCGATCGTGGCGTCGGCAGGTGCCACTGCGCAGTTGCAGGTGGATTTGACGTGGCATCCGTCCGCTGGCGGTGCCCGCGATCCCGGCGTCCCGGAAGAGAAGAGGCGTTGAAGGCTGGAGCAAGTTCTGCGTCAGTAGGGAGGGGTGGCAGCGATGGTGAGCACGATTCGGCTGGATATCGAAGCGGGTTTGGGTGACGGGGAGTTCATCACTCGTGTGGTGGATTCGCCGGTCGGTGTCGCGTTTTCGGCGTCCATGCATCTGGATGCGGCCCCGCTTCTAGACGAGCGAAACGATCTGGAGATGGCGGTCCTGGCCTCAGCAGTGACCGGGCGCGGAATCGCTGACCTCAACGAGGTGAAGCTGCGGGCGGTCGGCAAGGCTCTGTTCGATGCACTGCTCACTGACAAGGTGCTGGATGCGTTCCGTCAGAGCATTGTGGCCGCGCAGGGCAAAGGAGAGTCCTTACGCGTTGACCTGCGTATGAGTGCTCCCGGACTGGCTGCCCTGCCCTGGGAAGCATTGTGGGACAAAGACACCGAGGGGTATGTATGCCTGACCGAGTCGATGGTGCGGCACGTCTCGGCCCCGTACATTGTCGAACCGCAGCCGGTCACTTCCCCGTTACGTGTGCTGGGTTTGGTGGCCTCCCCTCGGGGGATGCCGCCGCTGGATGTCTCTGCTGAACAAGAAGGCCTGGAGGATGCCTTGAACGCGTTGACCTCCGGCGGCTGGCTGGAGCTGGAGTGGCTGACGCAGGCGAGTTGGGACGCGGTCCACGAAAAGCTGCTCTCCGATCAATGGCATGTGGTGCATTTCATCGGTCACGGCGACTTCGACGTCGCCAATAATCAGGGAAGTATCGCCTTGGTCGGTGCCGGCGGCCGGGCCGACATGGTCGCGGCCGATAAGTTGGCGATTCTGCTGCGCCAGGCCAACCCGATGCCTCGGCTGGTGGTGCTCAACTCCTGCGCATCGGGTGAGCAAAGCGCCACGGATTTGTTCTCCGGCACCGCCGCCGTCCTGGTCCATCACGGAATCAACGCGGTGGCCGCCATGCAGTTCACCATCAGCGATCCAGCAGCGATCTCCTTCGCGAGAGGGTTCTACACGGCGATCGCGCACGGTCACAACGTCGATGACGCCGTCCGCAGCGGCCGCATCGCGATCCTCGGCGGCGCATCCCACACCCTGGAATGGGTCACTCCGGTGCTGTATCTGCGAAGTGGCAATACCCAGCTTTTCACCCTGACACCCAAACCGTTACAGCCCAGCGAAACGAACCACACCAGAGTCCATGATCTAGCTCGCCTTATTGCAGTGGTCTGGCGGAGACATGCTCGGATTATTGGTATGGGCATCGTCCTCACACTCGCCATGATTGTTGTCGCGTTTTACCTCGCAAAACTGATAGGCGACCATGACTCGGCTCCGCCAGCGTTACCACCGGGCGCTCATTCCTGCCCACAGAAATACGGTGAGAAGAATGGCTACACTCATAGCGCCTATGCTGGTATCCACACTTCCTGTGAGTTTGCGGAGGAGGTGCGTATAGCTTATGCGGATGGGCCCCGTTGGCAGGAGCGCACAATTGACGTCTACTCACCGAAAACACTTCTGACATACCAGATGTCATGCATTCCTGAGGGCGAGTTCGTCAGGTGTACGAACACGAGCAATGCTGCGGTTTACATTTATTGAGACAAATTGGTGCGTACCTGATCAACTGCAGTTCTCCTGTGCCGCACACACTATGCCGTGGTCGGAGTTGTTCAAGGTCGGTTACCGCGTCTGTGCGCAACCATTGGTGACGTCGCTCGACCTGATCCACCATCATCTGATCTTTAGGACTCGCGCCGCCGCCGAAAACTCTGGCGAACTCCCTATCCCGGGCATGAGTACTGCTGAAGCACAGCCCGGAGCTACCGTTCCACGCTCGCGCCCGCGTTCCGCCCGGCCCGGCGTGGTTGGGTTCCTCTCCGCGTGGTCCGATGGCCGCTGAAATCAATTAGATCTACTGCATTGCGAATTTCTTTTCAAATAAGCCCCTGGATGCATCTGCCGATTCTGATACCTCAAATCGTCGATTACCGGTACCAGATGCCGGAATTCCAATCGCCGTAGTCCCAGACGTTGAAATCGTAGCGATCGTGTGCACCCGCGAACACGTAGCCCAACCAACCAGCCGATGTGTCACAGATTTCGTCGTCGTGGTTGCAGACGGTAAGTACCGGGATGTTGCCGAACCAATCGTCGACGCCGGCCAGTGGATAACCGATGAGCCAATTACCGGGAGTCGAGGACAGTCCACCTGAACCGGGTCCCGGAGCGCGTTTGGGATCCGATAGCAGGATGGCGTTCGCATTGCCGGCATCTTGGTGGGCGGTGACCCAGGCGTGGAGTATGCCCGCGCCCTCGCTGTGCCCGATCAAACGGATGTGATCGCGCGGACATTCAGTGCGGTGGGACCAGAAGAGCCGGTCGATTTCGTTCAACGCCGACATCGGGTCGGCGGCGTTGTAGCCGACGGACTGATCGACGTACGGAGCGAACACCGACGGGTCGCCTGAGCCGCCGATTCCGATGGCCCAGTCGCCGACGCAGCCGGCGGCCCGAGCCGTCGGGCTCGTCGCGTAGGTGATGGAAAAGAGGATGGCCAACAGTAATGCGGCGAAGAGCGCCGTTGCTCTACGCATGATCGTACTTTCTTCTTTGTTCTTACTTCCGGGTGCGGCCCGGCCCGAGCAGGATGTAACCAGAAACTACTGGCGTTCTCGTCTGCTGGCGAAACGAATTACCTGGGCCCGGTTCACCTGGGCTGTAGCGAAACATCGGAGGCCATGTTTCTTTCACCTCGATGCGAGTAGTTTCCGGTCGCCGCGTGACCAGTGCGGCGCGTTCCGCTTTCAGCTTACGCGAAATCGGGTTTCAACCGATTGGGCATTTGTCGAGCACCTGTACCCGGTAGTCGGCGATATGTTTGCGTTCGATGGCTACGTGGGCGATCCCGATCTCGACGGCGGGATCAGGGCCGAATTCTGTTGGGGTGTCTGTTGAATATGCATGTCTGCCACGGTTTTCGTGAGGCGATCTTTGTGAGGCAGTCAGCGGGTCCAGCGGAGGACGTCGAGGGCTGCGCCGACGGCGATGGTGTTGGTTCCGAGGGGGCGTGGCAGGAGTTCCCCGGCTCGCGCCAGGCGGCGGACCACGGTGCTGCGGTGGGTGTACAGGCGGTCTGCGGTGCGGGCGATGCTGCACTGTTCTTCGATGTAGGTGGTGAGCGCTTCGACTATCTCGGGGTCGGCGCCGGCCAGGTCGCCCAGTGTGTCCGTGATGAATTCGTCGGCGCGGATGGGGTCGTTGGTGAGGACGGCGACCAGCTGGATGTCTTGGTGGCGGGCGACTCTCCGGTGTGAGGTGAGGCGGGCGAGCATGCGCTGCGTTTCGAGGGCGTCGAGGTGACTGCGGCGGAACCCGTCGAGGTCGGTGCCGGGCCGGCCGATGGCGATGCGGATGTCCGGTGCGGCATCGAGTCCTTCGATGATCGGGGCCAGTTCGGGTGCGGTGTCGACGGGCAGCCACAGCCACAGGGCCGCGGCGCCGGCCACGATCGTGAGCCGGTGCCCGGCACCGCTGATCCGCACGAGTAGTTCCGCGGCGGCCTCGAGCTGGTCGCTGACGGTGGAGGACGTGGCCCACAGGGTGGCGGCGGTGTGCGGTCCGGTCAGCCGATAGCCCAGCTGGGCTTCCGCCTGGGCGAGGCGGATCGGCGCGCCTTCGAGCAGCAGTGACACGGTGGCACGGCGTTCGGCGTGGGTGCCCCGGGTGAGGTCGGCCTTCTCGGCTTTCAGCTGGTCGGTGACGGCGGCGATGGTGTCCTCGATGAAGGTCGAGATCGACAGTGAGGCGAGCTCCAGCAGTTCACGCAGCTGCCGGGGATCGTCGGTGAGCGCGAAACACACCTCCATGCAGCGGTTCCATATGACGCTGTAGGTGGTGCGGTAGGCCTCGAGTGAGGCCTCATCCAGTCCACGTCGCGCCAGATCCCTTGCTGTAGAGAGTGCTTCGGGTCCGAGGTTCGGCGGGACCCTGCGGCCGGGATGCTGCACATTGCACCAGGCCCAGTGCGTGATGTTCGCGACGTTGGCGCGCCGCACGGCGTCGGCGAGCGCGGGGTCGTCCGCGATTCGCTGCATACGCTCGCCCGCCAAGGAAGCCTCGTGCAGGTCCTCGAGCCACTCCGCGGGCTGATTCAGTGCGATCTCCGCCGCCTGCCGGATGAGGGCGACGGTTTCCGGACCGGGCTCGGGCCATCGCGCACCGCGTGCGTCATTTTGAACCACAATTCCAATATCGTGCGTCACTATGTTGTGGCGCAACTCTCCGGCGGTATTCGATCCTGGAATCCAGTCTCCGCACCGTCGCGTGGCATGCGGAGCCGGAACAAGGAGCCGCTATGACACCCCCTCAGACCTCCGGGACGTCGTCCGCTGAACACGTCGATGTCGTGATCGTCGGCGCCGGAATCTCCGGCATCGGTGCGGGCCGCTACCTGCGAACCATGGTGCCGCACAAGAGCTTCGCCATCCTCGAGGCCCGTGGCAGCCTGGGCGGCACCTGGGATCTGTTCCGGTACCCGGGTATTCGATCGGACTCGGACCTGCACACCTTCGGTTACGAGTTCAAGCCGTGGCGCGACGAGCAGTCGATCGCCGATGGTGAACGGATCCTGTCCTACCTGCGCGAGACCGCCACCGAGAACGGCCTCGACGACGCAATTCGCTACCACCACAAGGTGATCGCGGGTTCCTGGTCGTCGGCGGAGGCGTGCTGGACGCTGCAGGTGGAGCGCACCGACACCGGCGAACTCGTGGAGCTGACCGCGGACTGGATCTTCTCCGCCGCCGGCTACTACCGCTACGACGAGGGATTCACCCCCGAGTTCACCGGCCGCGACCGGTTCCGGGGCACCGTCGTGCACCCCCAGCATTGGCCCGAGGATCTGGACTACGACGGCAAGCGAGTCGTCGTGATCGGCAGCGGCGCGACCGCGGTGACCCTGATTCCCGCGATGGCGGATTCCGCTGCGCACGTGACGATGCTGCAACGCACCCCCACCTACGTCCTGCCGGTGCCGAAGAAGGATCCGATCGCGAACGCGATGAAGCGGCTGCTCGGCGAAGAACGCGGCTATGCCTGGACCCGCCGCAAGAACATCGCCCAGCAGAAGCTCATCTGGAGTCTCTCGCAGAAGTACCCGGACCAGATGCGCCGGTTCATCCGGTGGGCCAATGCCAAACAGCTGCCGGAAGGCTATCCGGTCGACGAGCATTTCAATCCGCCGTACAACCCGTGGGAGCAGCGCCTGTGCACCGTCCCCGACGGTGACCTGTTCGCCGCCATCCGCGACGGCAAGGCCTCGGTGGTCACCGACCGCATCGACACCTTCACCGAGACCGGTATCCGGCTGACTTCGGGCCGGGAACTCGACGCCGACATCATCGTCACGGCCACTGGCCTGAACGTGCAGGCGTTCGGCGGTATCCCGGTGACCGTGGACGGCCGCTCGATCGAGCTGCCGAACACCATGGCGTACAAGGGTTTGATGCTGTCGGGAGTGCCGAATCTGGCCTACGCCATCGGCTACACCAACTCGTCGTGGACATTGAAGATCGGCCTGCTGTGTGAGCACTTCTGCCGCCTACTGGCCCACATGGACGAGCACGGCTACCGGATCGCGCGCGCCGAGGTCGCCGACAAGACCATGCCGACCCGGCCGTTCCTCGACTTCGCCGCGGGCTACATCCAGCGCGTCGTCGACCAGCTGCCCACCCAGGGCGATCGGATGCCGTGGCGGACGTCGATGAACTACCAGGACGACGTGCACATCCTGCGGAAAGGCAGCATCCTCGATCCCGAGCTGCACTTCGAAACCCCGGTCGCGACCCGTCCGGCCCAGCCCGCCGTGTCGGTGCCCGCATGAGCGCGGGGCTGTCCGCAGGTGACGGGTTCAGGGGCAAGGTTGCCGTCGTCACCGGCGCCGGTTCCGGGATCGGCCGCGCCCTGACGCTCGAGCTCGCGCGCCGCGGCGCCGCGACCGCCGCCTCGGACGTCAACGAGCCGGGCCTGGCTCACACCCGCGAACTGGTGACCGCGCTCGGAGCCGAAGTGCACTGCGCGACAGTCGATGTGGCCGACCGCGACGCGCTGCTCGCCTACGCCGACGACGTCAGCGGACACTTCGGCGCAGTCCACCAGATTTACAACAATGCCGGTATCGCCGGCGCCGGAAGCACCACGCTCGACAGCGACTGGGACCACTACGACCGGGTCATCGCGATCAATCTCTTCGGAGTCATCAACGGCACCAAGGCATTTCTTCCCTACCTGATCGCGTCCGGCGACGGGCACGTCATCAATATCTCCAGCCTCAACGGCTATCTGGCGCAGCCGACGCTGACCGCATACTGCGCCAGCAAGTTCGGCGTCCGCGGCTTCACCGAGGCCCTGCGCACCGAGATCCTCGCCGCCCGCCACCCGGTCAAGGTGACCACGGTTCACCCGGGCGGCGTGAAGACCGGCATCGCCTCCGGCAACCTCGCCGACGCGTCGGCCCGCGGGGTCGATCTCACTGCCGCCCAACGTAAGCGGGTGGATTTCTACAACCGGAGACTGCTGCGGATGCTGCCTTCCGATGCCGCGAACATCATCCTCGACGGCGTCGCCGCCGGCTCGCCGCGCATCCGGGTGGGCCGCGACGCACAGGTGCTCGACTACGCGGTCCGGCTCTTCCCGGAGCTCTATCCGAGGGTCGTGGCCACCCTCGACCGCCGCGTGTTCGGCGCATGACAGCGCACCGCATCCCCACCGAATCGATGGAGTCCGCAGCGGTGAAGATTGTTCATGAACTGCGCTGATTCGCGGCGAGGGCGCGGCGTCGGTCAGTAGTCGAGGGCGTGTTCTGGTTGGCAGACGTCCAATGGGGATGGGAGGTAGCGGACTATGGCGTCCAGGAGTGGGGTGAGGGCGTCGGAGTGGCAGAGGGTGGGGATTGTGTCGCCTATGCGGGTGGCGTGGCGGATTCGGTGATGTAGCTGGTCGCGCGGGAGTTCTGGCGGGGTGATGGGGGTCGCAGAACTGGGGCGGTGGGCTGTCACCGTTGTCGCGAGATTGCGGTGCCAGGGTTCGGCGAGTTTCCAGTGGCTGCCATAGATTTCGGCGGCCAGGGGCTCGAGGGACCAGAGGGCGATCAGGTCGATGAGGCCCTCGAGGTCGGGGCCGGGGGTGATGGGGATCTGGAGGGGGAGGGGGACTGCGCCGCGGGTGTCGGCGATGGTGCGGACGCAGCGGTCGAAGTCGGCGTCGGGGTGGTCGAGACCGGTGATGAGGCAGAGACGGGCGACCTGGTGGTCGTCGGCTACGCGGAGCATGGTTTCGAAGCGGGGGGCGAGGCTTGTGGACGCGTCGACCACTGCGATCACGCCGTCGGCTACTCGGATGGAGCGCTGCAGGGCGGCGATGGGGGCTCGGGTGGACAGTTCGGCGAGGCGGATCGTGTGCTCGACGCCGTCTGTTGCCCAGTGGAGCGTGGTCGCGGGGCTGGAGGTGCGGTTGCCGGAACCGCAGCGCAGGTGGTGGGCCAGCCGGGCCGTGTCGGCGGGGTCGCCGAGGAGGGTGACGTTGCGGATCGACTGCGGGTCAATGGCTTTGGTGCCCATCGCGTTGTGGTACTCCAGATCGACTCGAGGGTGTCGGGGCATCCTCCATCCGGAGTCACCGTACCTCCGGGCGCGGATTCGCGGAGTGGAATTCGGCCCCAAAGTAGAACGTGTTCCTATACCGTCGGGGTTGTGCAGAAAGAACAACGCCCCGCTGTGGCTGACTGGTTCACTGCGGACGACGGTGTGGTGCGGCTCAAGGGGAGCCGGTGCAAGGATTGCGGCACACCGTATTTCCCGCGGAACACGCTGGCCTGTCGCAACCCGCGCTGTGCCGGTGCGAAGGACGGCTCCGAGCTGGCCGAATACCTGTTTTCCACGCGTGGCCGGATCTGGTCGTACGCGGACGCCCGGTACAAGCCGCCCGCGCCCTATGTCTCGGCCGATCCGTTCGAGCCGTACGTCGTTGCGGCGGTGGAGCTCGAGGTCGAGCAGATGGTGATTCTCGGACAGGTGGTGCGCGGGTTCACCGTGGACGATCTGGCCGTGGGCATGCCGGTGGAATTGGCCGTGGGCACGCTGTACGAGGACGACGAGGCAGAGCACACGGTGTGGATGTGGAGGCCGGTCAATGACTGACTCGAACGATCGGGACATCGCCGTCCTCGGCGCGGGCATGCACCCGTGGGGCAAGTGGGGGCGGAACTTCGTCGAGTACGGGCTGGTCGCGGCGCGTGCGGCGCTGGCCGATGCCGGGGTCGACCATCTCGATGTCGGGTACATCGCCGGCGCGGACACCATCCGCAACGGGTACCCCGGCTTCGTCGCGGGCGCGACTTTCGCTCAGGCGCTGGGCTGGTCGGGTGCGCGGATCTCGAGCAGCTATGCCGCCTGCGCCTCGGGTGCGCAGGCCATTGCCAATGCGCGTGCGCAGATCCTGGCCGGATTGACCGATGTGGCGCTGGTGATCGGCGCCGACACCACCCCGAAGGGCTTCTTCCAGCCGGTCGGCGGTGAACGCCGCGATGATCCCGACTGGCTGCGCTTCCACCTGCTCGGCGCGACCAACCCGATCTACTTCGCGCTCTACGCCCGCCGCCGGATGGCGCTGCACGGTGCCACGCTCGAGGATTTCGCCGCGGTCAAGGTGAAGAACGCCCGCCACGGCCTGAACAACCCGTATGCCCGGTATCGCAAGGAGGTGGCGGCCGAGGAGGTCGCGGCCTCGGCGATCGTGTCGGATCCCCTACGGCTGCTCGACATTTGCGCGACCAGTGACGGTGGCGCCGCGCTGGTGCTGACGTCGATGGACTACGCGCGCCGGCACGGCGTCGCCGACCCGGTCCGCATCCGGGCGCTGTCGACGGTCACGCCGACGTTCCCGAAGACCGTCATCGATCTGCCGGATTTCGCCACCGATTCCGCGGTGGCCGTCGAGGCCCCGCCGCACGCGTTCCGCTCCGCCATCGCACAGGCCGCGTACGAGGAGGCCGGGCTCGGGCCGGACGAATTGTCCTTCGCGGAGGTCTACGACCTGTCCACCGCGCTGGAACTGGACTGGTACGAGGACATCGGGCTCTGCGAGACGGGCGGCGCTGAGGCGCTGTTGCGCAGCGGCGCAACCACATTGGGCGGACGTATCCCGGTGAACCCCAGTGGCGGCCTGGCCTGTTTCGGTGAGGCCATCCCCGCACAGGCCATCGCTCAGATCTGCGAGCTCACCTGGCAGTTGCGCGGCCAGGCCGACGGTCGCCAGGTGGAGAACGCGCGCGCGGGTATCGCGGTGAACCAGGGTCTCTTCGGTCATGGCTCGGCGATCATCGCCACCCGCTGACCTCGGAGGCGCCCGAGTCCACTCGTCGCACCGACGCTGAACCGGCAGGTACCACACGGTATCTGCCGGTTTCTCGTTCGATGGTCGCCGCTCGGGTCGTGATGTGGGCGTCCATTGCTGGCAACCGATGCCGAGCGCGCTGTCGAGGACCACGACGGTGTGCAGGTTCTCGCGGTGCAGCTGGAACAGCATCTCCCGGCACCTCCCGGACGGGGGCATCAACCGGTGGTCGTTGCTGACGGTTGCGAGGGCGGTGATCTGGGAGGTGCCGGACTTGAGCATTGTCCCCCGCCTCCGCAAGCCGCCCACAGACAATAATGATCACCTCCCCGCGGAGTGTCACCGATTCCGGCCGGGATGCGCTGTTGCCAAAGGATATTCGGCAACGGCAGGACTCCACCTCCGAGCATCCGACATCACACGAAGTCCGCAATGCGAATATCCTGGGCCGCAGTGGGTCTCGCCGCCAGATGCGTCGCGCCGGCCACCTCGGACCGCGCGGGTCGCGACATAGGCGGATGCCTGGCGGCATGCGTGCGAAGGAGTGGGAGGGCGTCAGTTGACGGTGCCCATCCCGGGGCGATGCCCGCATCTCTCTCGCGCGCGTGCCGTGACTCTCGGGCCGGCACCTGGCCTTCAGCGTGTGTGATTCCCTCGGCCGCGCCGGATCTGGTCGAGCCCGACAACACATCGCAGGTTGCTCGGCTGAATCATTGTGGGGCGCGGAACTTTTGGCAGCGCGGTCTAGGTGGATTCGTTCAGCAGTGCGCGCAGTGCCGAGTCGGCGATCTGTCGCAGCTCGT
This sequence comes from Nocardia sp. NPDC004860, assembly GCF_040609015.1. Lineage (NCBI taxonomy): Bacteria > Bacillati > Actinomycetota > Actinomycetes > Mycobacteriales > Nocardiaceae > Nocardia > Nocardia sp. NPDC004860. The sequence continues at coordinate 136,567 of NZ_JBEXJI010000010.1, forward strand.
CGTGGCCGCGCCCGGCTGCGGCCTGGACGGCGATGCCGTCGGAGATCGTGTGGACGAGTGCGGCCAGGGCGGCCGGTTCGTGGCTCGACGGTAGGTCGGTGGCCTGCTCGAGCCGCCTGCGCAGCGCGGCCTCGCCGGCCTTTCGTGCTTTGGTGGCTTCCTGGCGTACCGCGTGTGCGTCGGGTCCTGAGGCTTGAACGGTCTTGACGCACAGGCAACCCGGGGGTGTGTTCTTGCCTGCGGTCAGGTCGACGGCCCCGTGGATCAGTTGTTCGACCACCTCGCGGCCGGTGGGCGCGTCCAGCGCGTCGGCGGCGTAGGCGCCGGGGCCGTCGAGGTAGCGGGCGAGTACCTTGCCGAACAGTTCTTCCTTGTTGCCGAAGGTGGCATAGAGGCTGGGCTTGTTGATGCCCATCGCGGCGGTCAGATCGGCCAGCGAGGTGCCCTCGTAACCGTTCCGCCAGAACACGTCCAGCGCGCGGTCGAGTGCGGTGTCTGCGTCGAATGCGCGTGGGCGTCCGCCGGGCATGCCGTTCTCCGTGCTCTCTCCCGTGTTTTTTACCTATCGGTACATTACCGCTTGCGCGTGCGTGCCGTGCCACTTAGTTTCTTACCGAAAGGTACATAACTAAGGAGTGGCACATGATCCGAGTCGGAGTTGTGGGGGCCGGCGGGTGGGCGGACAGCTCACACCTACCCGCGCTCGCAGTGCTCGAGGAGTTCGATGTGACCGCGGTCGCGACCACCAACCAGGCCAGCGCGGACCGGGCGGCTGCCGCCCACGGCGCACGGCACGCCTTCGCCGACGCACGTGAACTCGCCGCGCACCCCGAGGTCGACCTGGTCGTCGTCTCCGTGAAGACCCCCGGCCACGCCGCCGTGATCAGGGCGGCACTCGCCGCGGGCAAGCACGTTGTGTCCGAGTGGCCATTGGGCGTCGACGCCGATGAAGCGCGCGAGTTGACCGAGGCCGCCACCGCCGCGGGCGTCGTTCATGCGGTCGTGCTGCAGGGCCACCATTCCCCGAGTGCCCGCTTCGCCGCAGACCTGTTGGCAGACGGCCGGATCGGCACACTCGAATCGGTCGCGCTGGTGGCGGAAGGGGCTCCCTTCGGCGGCAGTCGAATTTGGCCGAATCTCGTTTTCAGCCTTGATCCTTCGACGGGAACCAACATCATGACCATCATGGCCGGTCATTTCCTGGCCGCACTCGAACGGGTCGCGGGCCCGCTGACCGAGGTCATCGCACGACTCCCTCGCACGCACGACCGCGTTCTCATCGCGGGGACGGATCGGACCGTACCCAACGCGACGCCCAGCCACGTCCTGCTACTCGGACTGTTGGCCGGCGGCGCCACCGCCTCCGTCGTCGTGCACGGCGGCAACGGGCCCGCCCGAGAAGGGTTCCACCTCGAGCTCGTTGGCAGTGACGCCACGTTGACTGCCACCCCAGCCCAGCCCGGGACATTCATCCACTGGGGCGACTGGAACATCCGGATCGACGACGAAGCCTTGCCCGTGCCCGACGCCTATCGCACCGTCCCCGGCAGCGTCCGGTCCGGCCCACCGGCCAACATCGCGGCCCTCTACCAGGAAGTCGCCCGAGCCATAGCCGAAGCCCGCCAACCACATCCCAGCTTCGAGTCAGCCCTGCGCCACCACCGGCTCCTCGCCGCAATCGAACAGTCCGCGGCCGATGGAATCGTCCGGCACATCTCGTAGCCGACACGCCGTTCGAGTACTTCCGCTGGCGCATTTCACGCGAACGCCCGGCTGGGGAGGCCCTAGGCTCACGGAGTGCATCTGGAGCTGATCACGATCATCGTCGACGAGTACGACTCCGCCATCGAGTTCTTCGTTGAGACACTCGGTTTCGATCTGATCGAGGATTCCCCGTCGCTCACCAATGATGGACGTCCCAAACGGTGGGTCGTCGTTCGCCCGCCCGCCGCGACTACCGGGATCCTGCTTGCGCAAGCGGACGGGGACAGGCAGCGCGGTGCTGTCGGAGATCAGGTCGCTGGGCGAGTCGGGTTCTTTCTCCGGGTCGTCGACTTCGCGGGGACATATCGCCGGATGGTCGGTGCCGGTGTGAAGTTCGTGACCGAGCCCCGCACCGAACCCTACGGTCGGGTTGCCGTCTTCCTCGACATCTCCGGAAACCGGTGGGACCTGCTCGGGCCACCCGAACCCGACCGCGCGGGCCGCGGCTGAGCAGGTGACTATCCGGTGCCGGTGCCGCAGGGATGGCGGACCGGGTCAGGGGAGGACGTTCGGGATCAGTTGCGGGGCCTGCTCGGCCACCCAGGATCCGATGAAAGAGCCTGCGTAGTAGCCGATGTAGGTGCCCGCCACGCCGCCGATGATGCCGCCGCCGATCGCACCGATGGGCAGGGCCGCGCCGGCGGTGAGGGCGGTGGCGAGGGCGCTGCCCGCGGCGCCGCCGAGGATCGCGCCGGAGATGCCGCCGAGGATCTGGCCCGCTGTCTGGCCGATGTAGGTGCCGTTCTCGATGGGGCTCGCGATCGGAGCCGCCGTGGCGATCGGGGCGGCGGACGGAATGGGCTGGGGTGCAACGGGTTCGAGGGTATCGACGGCCGGCGCGGAGGCGGCGGCGTCGGGGACGAAGGCCACCGGCGCGGACGGCTGGGTGGCGGCGGCGAGCGCGATCGGTTCGGCGACCGGGCTGTCGGTCGCCACGTCCGTGACGGTGTCCACCATCGCGGTGGGCTCGATGACCCGAGGGGTGGCAAGCTCGGCCGTGGCCGTCCCCATCCCGGCGACGCCGACCGCGGCGGGGACGACCACGGCTACCGGAAGTCCGCGCAGCACTCTGCTGGGCTTGCTCACCGCACGATGCCGACCTGCCATGCCTATCCGCCTTTCCACGCGTCTGCTGTCACACCCCCATCGTCGGCGGCCGGCGCGGCACAACACGAATGTGACCGGCTTCCCAAAATGCGCTGCCGGCTATGGGTATTCGCCGATGGCAACGACTCCGCGTCAGGGGCGTGCCGCCGGAACCACGGTCTTCACGTTTCGGAATCGCAGGGCACGCGCCTCGGCGATCTATTCGCAAATCAGTGTTATCCACGCGAGCCGATCGAGCGTCGGGCGAGGTCGGCGTACCAAACGGTCCAAAACGCTCATCTGAATTACCAATATTTCATATGCTCTGGCGCGCGGAGCAGGGGAAGACTGCACCTGCTTCGCGACGTGGATAAGAGGAACAGCTTCATGAAACGAACCATTCTTGTGAGTGCGGTGGCCTGCGCTCTGTTCGGAGCGGGCATCGGGACGGCCGCGGCGGACGGGCTTCCGCTGACGGATGTCGACATCACGCCGGGCTCGGCAGCCGATCTGGGCAATGCCGTCGGCGCCGGGTCGGTCGATGTCGGTAGTGCGGCGGCGGGGCTCGGCAGCGCCTTCGGCGGCGGCTACGCGGGCGGGGTGCTCAGCAGCCTCTCCGCACAGCGCTGAGGCGCCCGGCGCAGCGGCGAATCGGTAGCGGGCGGTCGTCGTCGCGGCGACCGCCTCCGGCCCGGAACCCGGCACCGGCGGATTGTCGGTCCGGGCTGATTGGATCCGGGGGTGCTGAATTCGATTGGTGTACCGCCGTTCCGGGCGGATGGGGATGCTGCCGACGCGGTTGCCATGCTGGTCGGGGAGGAGGAGGATCCGACCGGGTTGCTGGCCGCGCTGGGCGTGCAGGTCCCGCCGCTGACTCCCGCGGGTAGAACGGTTGCGGGCCGGGCGATCTGGGTGGGAGAGGTCGAAACGGGGTACCCGGCGGCCGATGCGTGGGAGCGGGTGCGCGGCGTGTATTCACGGACCGGGCTGTGGCCGGTGCTCATCGAGGAACGCACGCTCGAGGGGCTCGAGAATTTCGATCCGGACGACCGGGGTATCGAGCTCGCCGAACCGGATGGCCGGGCCTGGCTGGAGCGGGCCTGGGCGCAGGTGGTGACCGAGGGCGTCGACTCGATTCCACGGAGCCCGCGCGTGCTGACCGCCGCGGATCTGGATCACGACGGATTCGGCTGGGCCGACGCCTGGGCCGTTCTCGACGACGACACCGAGTATCTGGCGCTCGTCCCGGCGCCGCAGCCGTGGCTGGTGCCGCACCTGCTGAACTGGTGGGGAGCCTGCAACTACGACCTCGACGGCAGCGATCACGCCGCGATGCTGCGCCGCTGGGCGGGGCACTGGGGTGCGGAGCTGATGGGGATGGGGCTGGGCACCATCGCGCTGCGGGTGGGCAATCCGCCGCAGAATGATGAAGAGGCGCTTGCCGTTTCGCTCGAACGGTTCCTGTACTGCTCGGATCAGGTGCATCAGGGCGTGGGGACGCTGGACGAACTGAAGCCGCACGCGGCCGCGCCACTGTGGTGGTTCTGGTGGGACTGACCTCGCGGGCCTCCGGCGCGACCTGGATCTCACATGCGGGTAGCCGCGGTTTGTGATACCGCGGGGCTGGATAGCATCGGTGCACGTACGCATCGAGGCAACCCCGAGGATTTGTGTTGACTACCGACCATCTTGACCGCTGGAACGCTCACGAGGCTGCGGCGGAGGCGATGATTCCGATTATCGGCAGGCTGTATCGCGACAAGGGGGTGACGATCCTCCTGCACAGCCGGTCGCTGGTGAACAAATCGGTGATCAGCATCCTGCGGACGCACCGGTTCGCGCGGCAGATCGAGGGCGAGGAACTGTCGATCGACGAGACGCTGCCCTTCCTCGAGGTGCTCAGCGAGCTGGATCTGGGACCGAGCAAGATCGACCTCGGCCGCCTGGTCCACGCCTACCGCGCCGACGATCGCGGGCTGTCGATTCCCGAGTTCACCGCGACGGTGCTGGCGGAGGTGCTCGACGGGAACAAGGCCGTGGCGCCTGGCCCGCGGGACGTGGTGCTGTACGGCTTCGGCCGGATCGGCCGCCTGGTGGCCCGGTTGCTCATCGAGAAGGCCGGCTCCGGAAACGGGCTGAACCTGCGGGCCGTGGTGGTGCGCAAGGGTGGCGAGGAGGACCTGGTCAAGCGCGCGTCGCTGCTGCGCCGGGACTCGGTGCACGGGCAGTTCAACGGCACCATCAAGGTCGATGCCGAGAACAACACGATCATCGCCAACGGCAACGTGATTCGGTTCATCTACAGCGACTCCCCGGCGCAGATCGACTACACCGAGTACGGGATCAACGACGCGATCCTGATCGACAACACCGGCAAGTGGCGCGACCGCGCGGGCCTCGAGCAGCACCTGCGTCCCGGTATCGCGAAGGTCGTGCTGACCGCGCCCGGCAAGGGCGACGTGCCGAACATCGTGCACGGCGTCAACCACCGCGACCAGGACGTGTCGCAGCAGATCTTCTCCTGCGCCTCGTGCACCACGAACGCGATCGTGCCGCCGCTGAAGGCGATGGACGACGAGTTCGGCATCGTGCGCGGGCATGTGGAGACGGTGCACTCGTTCACCAACGACCAGAACCTGCTGGACAACTTCCACAAGTCGGATCGCCGTGGCCGGTCCGCGCCGTTCAACCTGGTGCTGACCGAGACCGGCGCGCAGTCGGCGGTGAAGAAGGCCATGCCGGACTTCCAGGCCAAGATCACCGGCAGCTCGATTCGCGTTCCCACGCCGGATGTTTCGGTCGCGATCCTGAATCTGCAGCTGAAGCGGGAGACCACGAAGACCGAGGTGCTCGAGTACCTGCGGCAGGTGTCGCTGTCGGGTCCGCTGAGCCGCAATCTCGATTTCACCGCGGCCACCGATGTGGTGTCGAGTGACTTCATCGGGTCGCGGGCGGCGTCGATCGTGGACGCCAATGCCGCCATCGTGGATGGTGACACCGCGATCCTCTACCTCTGGTACGACAACGAATTCGGCTATTCGTGCCAGGTCGTGCGGACGGTGCAGTACATCTCGGGCATCGAGTATCCGACGTACCCGCGGCTGGGCGAGCAGGACCTCGCCGAGGGTGTGCCCGCTGTGGCCGCGGCGGTGTAATTCCCGGTTGACCATGTGACCGGGGCCGGGCAGTCACACTGCCCGGCCCCGTTCACATGTCGGGTCTAGCTGGATTTGACCGGCTGCCAGCACACCACGCGAGCGGGTTGCGGCGTGACGGTCGCCCCGGCGGGGATGGCGCACTGGTTGGGGTCGGTGGTGCCGTCGAAGCGGCCGCCGATCTGGACCGTGACGCCGGGCCCGGCCTTGCCGGCACAGTCGACCGGCGTGATCTGGTTGACATCGGCCTGCATCGAATAGCAGTCGCCCACCTTGACATTGGGGGCGAAGCACAGCGAGTGGTTGCCGTCGGTCAGCACGAAGTAGCCCGCGTCCCGGAGTTTGCCGTCCGGGCAGGTGGCGCCGTTGGTGACCGAGGCGGCCAGTTCGTAGACGGCGGTGTGGTCGTCACACGGGGTGGCGTGGATCTTGCCGATCTGGGCGCCGCGGTAGTCGCTGGCGGTCACGCAGTTGCCCACGGCGAGTTCGGGATCGTGGCCGGCGGTCGTGCTGGTGCCCTTGGTGACGGTGGCGAGGATGCCGAGCGCCAGGATCAGCACGCCCGCGACGGCGACGACGGTGCCGGTGTGTTTGGGCAGCCCGGCCTCGTCGGCCGCGTCGGCCGCGGGCCGCTTCGACCGATTGCGCAGGACGAGGCCCACCACCAGCAGGGCCACGCCGGCCGCCGGGATCAGCAGGGTGCCGGCGGAGACGCCGGAGGAGTCGGCCGAGTCGGCCGCAAGGATCGCGGTCGACCCGATTTGACCAATGAACACTGTCTTTCAATTCCTTCCGGTCCGCTGACGGACACGGGCAGGAAGGTACCCCGAGTCGAGGACCGGTCGGGCTGTTTTGAAATGAACTCGTTCCGGAAATTTGCGGACGTGCCGGGCTACGAGTTGCAGTCGTGCTTACGTAGGCCTTCCGCCGGACGAACCCAATGGGGGCGTGACGACACGGGCCGCGTCACCCGGTAGGTCGGGGTGGACGCGGCCCGTGTGGGTTTCGTGTCGTCAGGGCTTCTGGTCGGCGGTGTCGGCGAGCCAGTTGTGGAGCCAGATGGTGGCCGTGGTGCCGTCGGCGTCGACGACGTAGTGCGGGTAGGACTGGTGGACGCCGGAGGCCAGGAAATCCTGGACCTGGCGGAGCCACTGTTCGCTCGCGGGGTCGTCGGCCGGGGCGGACAGGATGGCGGCGCCGCCCTGCCAGAGGGCCTCGTTCAGGATGGATTGCAGGGTCATCGCGTAACTCGGGATCTGGACCGGATCCTGCGATGTCAGCTGGGTGAGCAGGCCGGCCGAGCGCCCGGCCAGATCGTCGTTGGGGACCGAGCAGTAGAGATCGCCCGCGGCGCAGAAGGTGCGGACCTTCGGGCTGAGCCAGCCGAAGCCGCCGGCGCGCGCGCCGCCCGCGCCGGTGCCGGGGACCTGCGGGCCGATCAGCGCATCGGTGGGGGAGCGGCGCGGGTCGGAGATCAGCCCGACCGCGGCAACCCGATCGGGCGGGACCACTCCCAGCCCGGTGCCGATCTCCGCGGCCAGGTCGCCCGCGGCGTCGGCGCCCTGGCTGTAGCCGATGAGCGCGAAACGCGTTGCGGCGCAGCGTGCCGCGGTCCCGGCGACCAGCGCCCGCGCGGCATTCACGGCGTCGCGTTTGGAGCTGCCGTAGACCTCGCCGTCCCAGGGGAAGGCGGTGGCGGGATAACTGACGTACTCGGTGTGCACCGTGCTGGGCAGCCCGCGGGTGACCTGCGAGAGCATGCCCTGCTTCGGGTTCTCGACGGAGGTCTCCCAGGTGCCGGGGACGGCTATGACAGACAGGCCCGGGCAGTCGGCGGGCGCGGCCTGCCCGCTGGGCGCGCCGGTGACCGCCAGGATTCCGGTCGCGGCCGCCACGACGGCCGCGAGCGCGCCGCCGGCCACCCGGAATGTTCGCAGTGCTCGAAAGGACAAGGCCCACACCCTTTGTTCGAATCGTTCGGACGACTTTTCCACCGCAGGGTCGTGCTCGGTGCAACATACCAAAGGAACTGGTTTGCCCAGCCGCTGATCGCGCGGGAAACGCCGGTAACCGGACGGATCGGATATCCCGGACTTGCCTTCGGGGAAGCGCGGTTCGGCGTTGTTCCACCCGAATTCGATTGCGCCGTACCGAGTTCGATGACGGCAATTCCCTGGAATTGCGGAGACCGGCCGCACTGATATCGAAACCCTGTCGGTGTGACACGTCGATCTCGAAATGCCGTGGGTTTGCCGATTCGTGCCTTGCCCGCTGCGGATTGCCGGTGTTGTTGCGGGACACGACGGTGGAAATTGTGGCAGCATTCCGTGCTGGGCGTTGCCCCGGCCGCGATCTCGGAGTGTTGTCCGACGATACGGCGGGGGCGGGAAGGAAGCCGGGCGGCTATGACGGGCCGTGTAGGAAGTATCGACGAGAGGCAGGCGCTCGCGCTTCCCTCGTTCGGCGAACTGCTGCGCCGGTTGCGCGACGATCGGGGCGTTTCCCGGGAACGCCTGGCATTCGCGGCCGGAGTGAGCGCCAGCTATATCACGCAGCTGGAGAAGGGCGGGAAAGCCAAGCCGACCCGGGCGGTGGTCGACGCGTTGGTGCGGTGCCTGGAGTCGTGGAATCCATTGTCGGCCACGGAGCTTCGTTATCTGCACGATCTGGCGGGACTGGACATCGGCGGCCATCCGACGGTCGCGGAGCTGCGGAAGTCGATCGATGCCGACGTCCTGCGGGTGCTCGCGATGCATCGGCCGAACCTGGCCGCGCTGTACGACACCCGCGGGAATGTGCTGGCCGGGAACGAAGAGTGGGCGCAGGCGTTTCCCGGATTGCGCGAAGCCGGGAATCTCTACCGGTGGATGTTCGCCGATCCCATGGCCCGGGAGGTGATGGCCGATTGGGAATCCGATGTCCGCCAGTCGGTCGGCTGGCTGCGCGGGACCGCGGGGTCGGCCGCGGATCCCGGCGGATTCGCCGGGATCATGCGGGAGCTCGGCGCCTTTCCGGATTTCCGGCGATTCTGGGCCGCGGGCGATGTAGGTTTCGCGCCGCCCGTGCACACCATGCGGCTGCGCGATCGGAGCACGGGCGCGGTGCGGAGCTTCCGGGTGCAGGTCGGCGTGCTGAACACCGAGCTCTATCCGGGCCACATCGTCGCTTTGGTCGCGCTGGCCGTCTGAGGCGGCGCGGCGACTAGCCGGCCGGCCGCAGGATCACGACCGGAATCTCTCGTTCGGTCCAGGCCTGATAGGTGTCGAAGTCGGCGTACGCCTCGACGAGCCGGGGCCACAGCCGGGCGCGCTGTTGCGGATCGGCGGTGACGGCGTGCACCGGGAACCGGTCGGCGCGGATCTGGATGTGGGTGTCCGGATCGGCGCACAGATTGCGGTACCACTGCGGGTGTTCCGGGAGCCCGCCCTGCGAGGCCACCACGATGGTGTCGGGCCCGTCGGTGATGTAGAGCAGCGGGACGGTGTAGACGGCGCCCGTCTTGCGCCCGCGGTGTTCGAGCAGCAGGGTCGGCACCGGTTTGCGGAAACCTGCTCCGATGCGCCACTTTCCGCCGATGCGGCCGCCGGTGCGCCGGTAGATCCAGACCTGGGCCCGGGCGACACGCTTGAAGATCTTGGGCAGGACGGGGGAGTCGAGCTGCGGGGGCCGGGGCGGGGTGGTGGTCATGGGCTTCCTTTCGCGTCCACTGACCATACAGTCATGGCCATGTGTATGGTCAAGGCCGGACTGTAACCTCGGCCGGGACAATCGCGAGCGAAGGGATGGCGATCCGGTGCGCACGCATGGATGGTCGGGGGCGGCGCCGGCCGATGACACGGAGGCCGTCGAGCGCATCGTGACCGCCGCGCGGCGGGCCATCGATCGTTCCGGTGCCGAGTTCAGCATTGCCGAGGTGGCCCGCGATCTCGGTGTCACACGTCAGACGGTGTATCGCTACTTCCCCAGTGCCGAAGCGCTTTTGACGGCCACCGCCCTGGCGCAGACGGAACATTTCCTGGATGTGCTGGCGGAGCGGCTCGGGGATATCCGCGATCCGGCGACGGCCGTGGTGGAGGGTATCGCCTATACGCTCGAGCGCCTGCCGGAGGAGAAATACCTCGGCCTGCTGTTGCGATCCGGGCGGGCCGGCGCTTTCTCGGCCGGCGTAACCTCCGATACCGCACGGTCTTTCGGGCGCTCGATACTGGAACGTTTCTCGGTGGATTGGGCCGCGGCCGGAATCTCCGGCGCCGATCTGGACGAACTCGTCGAGCACATGCTGCGGATCGTGCAGTCCTTCATCATCGATCCGGGCCGACCACCCCGGCGGGGAAAGGAGATTCGCAGCTATCTCTCGAGATGGGTTGCGCCCGCGCTGGTCTCACGTGAGGTCACCTGAATCGCCGCATGCGAAGCCTCGCGCACCGGTTCCTGACGTGTGTGAAGCCGTAATTGTGCGACCAATGGTATGCGGGATGGGAAACCCCGGGGCCTAGCCTGCCCCGGGGTTTCGGTGTCCGCCCATTTGCGGCACGCCGACACGTTTAAGAACGGGTTGAGTCTGAAGTTAACGTGACGCTCTGCGATTGAGCTACGGCCCATTGGTGGCTGAGCCGGCGGGAGTTGAACCCGCAACCTTCACGCTGACAATCCGTTCCCTCGATTCGGCGTTCGGCGGCGAATGCTGAAACTGGAGCGAGAGTGTGAGTTTGAGGGCGCGGTGCCTCTGCCAATTGGGCTATCCCGCCGTGGATGGCGGGAGGAGGACTCGAACCTCCACTGGGCCGCTGTGCCCGTCACAGGGAACTTCGGTTTCAGCTTGCGCTCCTTGCGCACCGCCGACTGTAGACGGCGCCGCGGCGGTCGGCCAAGCGATTATCCGGATCGCCGAGCGGGAGGGGTTGACAGGAATATGTAGACCGGTCTAGTTTTTCCGTATGGGTCAGAAGGGTGCCGAGACGCGAGACCGGCTGCTGGACGCTACGCAGGAGCTGGTCGAGGCCGGAGGGTACTTCGGCGCGGGGCTCAACCAGGTGATCGCGCTCAGTGGTGCGCCGCGCGGTTCGCTGTACTTCCACTTCCCCGGCGGTAAGGACCAGCTGGTGGGGGAGTCCGTGCGACGGGCCGGCGCGGTGATCGGCGATTCCCTTGGGGCGCTTGCTGATTCCGAGTTGCCGGTGGCCGACTTCGTCGACCTGGTGCTACAGCAACTGGGCGACAGGCTGGAAACGTCGGAGTGGCGGAAGGGGTGTCCGGTCGCCACCGTGGCGCTCGAGACGGCCGCCGCCAATGACTCGATGCAGCAGGCGTGCTCGGAGGTCTACTCCTCGTGGGAGGAGACCCTGCGTGCGCGGCTGGCCGGGCAGCCCGGGGCCGACGACCTCGCCACCGCGATCCTCGCCCTGATCGAGGGTGCGCTGCTGCTGGCCAGGGCGCATCGCAGCAGGGAGCCGCTGGATCGGGTCGGCAGGCAGATCGCCGTCTGGCTGCGGTGAATGCGGGCCGGCGTGATCGCCGGCTCTCTTTTTGTCTCGAAAATATATAGACCGGTCTATTAGGAGTGGACATGGATGCAATCGTCTTCGGCGCAACCGGATTCATCGGCCGTTCGCTGGTCGCCGAGTTGCTCGGCAGGGGGCAACGGGTGGCGGCGGCGGTGCGGAACGACACCCTCACCCCGTGGCTCGTCGAGAAGGGGGTCGACATCGGTGGGCTGACGGTCGTCACCGCCGACATCACCGCACCGCTCGAGGGGTTGCCCGAGGTGCGCGACGTGTACAACGCCGCGGCGCGGTACGCGTTCGGGCTCGACGTGCGAGAGGCGCGGGCTACCAATGTGATCGGGGCGATCAATGTGCTCGACTGGGCCGCGACCCTGCCCGGGCTGCGGCGGGTGGTGCACGTGAGCGGGTACCGGGTGAGCGCGCCGGACGGCGAGCCCGACTACGCCGGGCTGGGGGCGTACGAGGCGTCGAAATTCGAGGGCGATCTCGCGGTGCGGAACCGGGCACGCGAGCGCGGCGTGCCGCTGACCATTGCCAACCCGAGCACTGTGATCGGGCCGGGGCAGTATCTCGGGCTGGCCGGTCTGGTCCGGGATCTGTGGGAGGGGCGGCTGCCCGCGGTCCCGGGCGGTCCGGAGGTTTTCGTGCCGATCGTCACCATCGACTACTTCGTTCGTTTCTTGGCGTCTATCCCCGAATCGCCTGCGGGCGAGCATTATTGGGTGCTCGACGATGCCACGCCGCGACTGCCCGAACTGGTGCGTACGGTCGCCGACCAGATGGGGGTGCGGGCGCCGCGGCGCAGCGTTCCCGTCGGTCTGCTCCGGCGCCTGCCGCGCAGGATCACCGGAGCCGATCCCGAGACGCTGTCCTTCCTCTCGACCGAGCGCTATCCGACGGCTTCCGCTCGATCCTTCGCCGCCGCAACGGGTCTGGAGATGCCCTCCGCGGACGATGCGCTGCGGACGTGGGCCGACGACCTGGTCGCCGAGCGCTTCGGCGCCGCGTCGCCCTGGATGCGCCCCTACGGTTTCCATACCGTGGCGGGCAGCCGGACGTGGATCGCCGGAGACAGGCATACCCCCGATCACGTGCTGCTGCACGGGCTTCCGATGAATGCCGATCTGTGGGCTCCGCTCGCCGCTCGGCTGCACGGTTCGGCCCTCGCGCCTGACCTGCCGGGTCTGGGCCGCTCGGCCGCCTCCGGCCAGCCGGTGGAGGCGTGGCTGGGGGAGGTGCTGAGCCAGGTCCGGACGCGGCCGGTGCTCGTCGCGCACTCGCTGGCGTGTGTGCCCGCACTGCGCTATGCCGTCGAGCATCCGGACCGCATCAGCAGGCTCGTTCTGATCTCACCGCCGTTCCTGCAGGCCCCCGGTCCGAAATCGGCCCGCTCACCGCTGGCGGCGTCGGTCCTGCGGCGCATGTCCACCGACCGGCTCGCCGAGATGTTGGGGATTCCCCGGGGTCCCGAGATCGATAGTGCCGCAGCGGATTTACGTCGGCCGGGAGTCGCGCGGCGGGTAGTCGAGGCAATGCGGACCGTGCACGCCGAGCGGGCGCGGTCCCGGGAACTGCTGGACCGGGTGAGTGTCCCGGTCGAGATCATCGTCGGGTCGGCCGATCCGCTGGTCGTGCCCGTCGGCCATCCGGTCACCGAACTGCCCGGCGCCGGACACTATCCGCAGCTCACTCACCCGGCCCAGCTTGCCGGCCATCTCGAACCGGTCCCCGGCCCGCTCCGCCGGTGACTGCGGCCGTGGACGGCGCGGGGATCAGCCGAACAGATATCCGAAGATCTCACCGCCCAGCTTGCGCTGGGTGATCTCGGCATTGTTGGCCTCCTCGCGCGCGAACTTGACTGCGTGCTGGAGCTTTTCGACGCGCTCGGTGAGTTCGTTGACGCGCTTGGCGGGCAGCGCGCCGGAGAACCTGATGGTGCGCCAGTAGCCGACCACCACATCCTCGTGATACACCTCGACCTGCGCCGGATGCTTCTCCGTCGCTTCGGCTTTCACGTGGTTGCGCGGAATCTTCTTGGTGCGCACCGTCTGTACCGGCTCGGTGGCGTAGCAGTCCGCGGCGGCATCGTATTCCCACGACTCCGCGGCATCCAGCACCGGCAGTTTGCGGACGAAGGTGTGCAGGTCCACCAGCTGCTTCTCCAGGAACAGCAGGTAGGTGATGGGCGCGCCCTGCACCAGGGTGCGGCCGTCCACCACCACATCTGCGGTGGCGGTGCAGTTCGCCCAGTCCTTGGTGGCCACCACGTCGAACAGTTTGGTCAGGATCTCCGCCGTGGTCTGCAGGACCTCCTCGGATCTCACCTGGACGCGCGTCGACTCGGGCGGCAGCTGCTCGCCCTCCTCGTCCTTGGGGCGGTAGGTGCGCGAAATACCGCTCAGCAGCGGGTTCTTGGCCAGCTTGTGATGAGCCTCGGTGAGGTCGGAGAAGGTCCGGGACTTGATCCCTTTCTCGACGGCGACAATCTGATTCAAACGTGTCATTCCGGCACTGTATCGGTGCGCGCGCGGCAGCGACCACCGGTTTTCGGCGGTCGCTGCCATGGGTATCCGGCTTGGCGGACAAGCGGTTTCGGCTTGTCCGTAGCGGTTAGCCGGTGACAGTGCGGATGGTCCAGAGGTCGGACGCGTTGACCGAGAGCATGTACGCGTAGGGCAGGGTGCCGTATCCGTTCCGGCCCCAGGCGGTGCCCCAGGAATTGCGGATCCGGAATACCGACCTGGAATCGTCGTATCCGACCGCGACCACGCAATGTCCGCCCACCACCTGTTCATTGGCGGCGGGCAGGGGGATGTCGCCGGTCTTGTCGACCTCCGGGCTGAAGATGCTCTCGTAGACGGTGAAGCCGAAGACGAACGGATATCCGTCGGCCAGGCACCCCTGCATCTGGGAGAGCGTGCGCGCCACCCGGGAATACTGGATGGCCCGATGCTCGGCCGCATCGGTGAAGCACTTCTGCGGCGGTTCGGTCGCGAATTCCGAAATATCGTAGGGCCATTCGGATTCCGGGCAGGCGCCCACGGTGGCCACGCTCTTGATGCCGTCGCGGATCATCGCGCCCGCGTCCTGACCGACCGTGCCCTCCATGACGCGCTCGTTGTAGTAGATGAACAGCCGGGACGGCACGGATACGTCGGCCAGTTGTTCTTTCATGGCGTCGAACTGCAGTGCCCCCGCAATGCCGTTGCCAGTGCAGGAGCCGAGCTTGCCCTGGTCGTAGACGGGGGCGAACTTCGAGGTCAGGTCCACGGACGGCGGTAATTGGGCGATCGTCGCGGCCGGCGCGGCATAGAGGTGATCGCGCTGGTCGGGCAGGTCCGGAATCCAGCCGAGCCCTTTGTTCTGCTTGATGCTGATTGCTTTCATGACGGGCGGTCCTTCGATGGAAACGGTGAATCCGCCCGGCGGGGCGAGTTCTGATGCCCTCCAGTGCAGCCCGGGCCGCCGCGATCGGAAACCAGCGAAGTCCGAAAACATCTTCACTCGAACTGATCGCGGTATGCCCCCGAAAATCGGGTAGCCCACCACTCGTTACCCGGACGGCCGTGCGCGCGATATTCGATGGGCACGAGAAGGAGAAACTGCCGACGGCAACCGGTCATCGACCACCGGTGCCGAACGGCGCGAGGGGGTCGGTCGTGGAGCTGCGGCAACTGCGTTACTTCGTGACGCTGTCGGAGGAACTGCACTTCGGGCGCGCCGCGGCGCGCGAGCACATCGTCCAGTCCGCGCTGAGTCAGCAGATTCAGCGGCTGGAACGCGAACTACGGGTCCCGCTGGTGGAGCGCAGCACCCACCACGTGCGCCTCACCGCCGCGGGCACGCTGCTGCTCGGCGAGGCCCGGCTGATCCTCAGCCACGTCGACCGGGCCGCGGCCGCGGCGCGCACCATGACCGGGACCGATGCCGTCCTGCGGGTTGCGCAGGGGGACGCCAGTTTCGACACCATGCCGGTGGTGCTGGCCGCGGTCCGGCATCATCATCCGGAACTGGTCGAGGTGCATCAGGTCGAGGCCGGGGTGCCCGAGCAGTGCCGGTTGCTCGCCCAGGGGCGGCTCGATGTCGGCATCGGGCGCGCGTCACAGCTGCCGGACGAGGTGGCGTCGGAGGTCATCCGGTTGGATCGGCTGGGTGTGCTGGTCGCCGCGGAGCATCCCTGGGCGCACCGGCACGCGGTGCCGCTCACCGAACTGGCCGGGGAGACGCTGGTGTTCGCCGACGAATCCCGCGCGCCGGAATTCAACGAGTACATCCGGGAGCTGTGCCGCACAGCGGGATTCGCGGCCACGCCCTACCCGGGCACGGTGCACAGCGTGCTGGGCGCGGGCCGGCTGGTCCGCGACGGTCACGCGCTGGTGTGCGTGCCGCGGTCCTGTGCGCCGCTGCCGGGCCTGCGCTGGATCGCGATCGCCGAGCCCGCCTACTATCCGTGGTCGCTGCTGTGGCGCGCGAACGGCGAGACCGAGGCCGTGCGCGCCATCCGCTGCTGTGCGCGGGTACTGGGCGAGCGGCTCGGCTGGACGTCCCGCCGCGAACCCGAGGCGGTCGCGATCGCGCCCGTCACCGCCCGCCTGGCGGGCTGAGCCCGCCCGCGTGGCCGGGGTCCCTCGGTGCGGCGGAGGCCGGACCGGGTAGAAAAGGTATGGCGTCGTGGAGCGCATCCGTCGATGCCGCCGCCGAGGAGACTTCGTGCGGTCATCACAATCTTCGAACGGAGAGGCTGTTTCATGGCGACCTCGGAAGCGCGCGCTCAGATCGGCGTGACCGGCCTGGCGGTCATGGGTAGCAATATCGCCCGCAACTTCGCACGGCACGGGTACACCGTGGCCCTGCACAACCGCAGCATCGGCAAGACCGACGCACTGCTCGAGGCGCACGGCGGCGAGGGTGATTTCGTGCGCACCGAGACCGTCGAGGAGTTCGTGGCCGCGCTGGAGAAGCCGCGTCGCGTGCTCATCATGGTCAAGGCCGGTGACGCCACCGACGCCGTGATCGAGGAGCTGGCCGCGGCCATGGAGCCCGGCGACATCATCATCGACGGCGGCAACGCCCTCTACACCGACACCATCCGCCGCGAGGCGGCCATGAAGGCGCGCGGCCTGAACTTCGTCGGCGCGGGCATCTCCGGCGGCGAGGAGGGCGCACTGAACGGGCCCGCCATCATGCCGGGCGGCCCGAAGGAGTCCTACGAGTCGCTGGGTCCGCTGCTGGAATCCATTGCGGCGCAGGTCGACGGCACCCCCTGCTGCACCCACATCGGCCCCGACGGGTCCGGCCACTTCGTGAAGATGGTGCACAACGGCATCGAATACGCCGACATGCAGCTCATCGGCGAGGCCTACAACCTGTTCCGGGACGCGCTGGGCTTCGACGCCAAGCAGATCGCGGACGTGTTCACCCAGTGGAACTCCGGTGAGCTGGAGAGCTACCTGGTGGAGATCACCGCCGAGGTGCTGAACCAGGTCGATGCCAAGACCGGCAAGCCGCTCGTCGACGTGATCGTGGACGCCGCCGAGCAGAAGGGCACCGGCCGCTGGACCGTCAAGTCCGCCCTCGATCTGGGCATCCCGGTGACGGGTATCGCCGAGGCCGTCTTCGCCCGCGCCCTGTCCGGCTCCCGCGCCCAGCGCGCCGCCGCCAAGGGCCTCGCCTCCGGCGCCCTCGGCGAAAAGCCCACGGATGTCGCCCAATTCACCGAGGACATCCGCCAGGCCCTCTACGCCTCCAAGATCGTCGCCTACGCCCAGGGCTTCGACCAGATCGCCGCGGGCTCCGCCGAATACGACTGGGACCTGCACCCCGGCGACCTGGCCACCATCTGGCGCGGCGGCTGCATCATCCGCGCCCGCTTCCTCAACCGCATCAAGGAGGCGTACGAAGCGGACCCGGCCCTGCCGAGCCTGATCCTCGCCCCGTACTTCCGCGAGGCCATCGAGAACGCCGTCGACAGCTGGCGTCGGGTCGTCGTGACCGCCACCCAGCTCGGCATCCCGGTCCCGGCCTTCGCCTCCTCGCTCTCCTACTACGACGCCCTGCGCGCCGAGCGTCTCCCGGCCGCTCTCACCCAGGGCCAGCGCGACTTCTTCGGCGCCCACACCTACGAGCGCATCGACGCCGAAGGCAAGTACCACACCCTGTGGAGCGGCGACCGCAGCGAAGTCCCCGCGTAATTTCCGGTAGGACAAGAAGTTCTACGAGCGGAGTTCGTGCCGGATCGGCACGAACTCCGCTGCTGTTCCAGGACCGAATCGAATCAAAGTGGCAGACACAGCAACAGGGTTATTCGGTCGGGGTACGTTTCGTTGTGGACCGGGCCGGCCTGGACGCTGTATTCGCGGATTTCGCCGGAGCCGGGGTTGCGGAGGCGTTGGGTGCGGACGGGTGGGGTGAAGTCGACGCCGCCCTCGGACCAGAAGCGGCGGAAGTCGGGGAAGCGGGCCAGGTCGGCGACGAAGGTGGTGAAGACTGGGTCGCCGGGGGCGCGGCCGACGGTCATGCGCAGCCATTGGACGTATTGGCGGGCTTCGGATTCCCAGTCCACCTCGATGACTTTCGCCTGTTCGCTGCCGAACATCCAGCGGAAGACATTGCCCTCCTCGCGGAGCCCGGGCAGGGCCGCGTTCCAGGAGTCGTTGGAGTCGAGGATGTTTCCGCACGGGTCCAGGTAGGCGGCGAGTGCCGGTTCCAACAGGGCCAGGGCGCGCTGCTGATCCGGGGTGATGGCGGCGTGCAGTTCCTCCGGGTCGGCGGTTTCGGGTATGCGCAGCCCGGCCAGTTCGTGCAGATGCCGGCGGTCGGTGGGGGTCAGCGGGGACATCAGGTTCAGGCAGCGCATCAGGGAATCGACCACCGATCGCGTCGGGTTTCCCCGTTCGCCCTTCTCCAGGGCGGTGATGTAGCTGGCGCTCACGCCCGCCGTGTAGGCCAGGTGCTCGCGGGAGAAGCCGCGTTCGTCGCGCAGCCGCCGTAGCGCCTGGCCGAAGGTCGGCACCGCGATATCCTCAGCAAACCAACCGCTTTCCCCGTCTCCGGACACCGAAGACCGCCTTCCCAACACCCGCTCGTCGCCGTTCCCGCTCGCAGTCACCGACGAGCAACCCGATAACGGATGCTGCCACATGGGTGCGATGCCGAGGAACCGGTCGGAATATCCCGTTTGTGTTGGTGCCAGGCATTGTGACCGCGGTGCGGCCGTGCTATCGCCATGCAGCGGCCGCCCGCGAGCCGGTCCGGTCAGGGCGCCATCGGGAGATCGATGTAGCAGGGCCCGTGATCGCTGGACAGGGTGATGACGCTCCCGGGTTCGGTCTCGTCACCGTAGAAGTGGTCGTTCGTGTCGACGATGAGTACGACCCGATGGCCGCCGGGAACCCGATAGTCGGTGGCCTGCAGGGGAACTCGTATGGTCGTGGTCTGCTCCGGGCCGCGGTTGGCGATGGTCGCCGCGGCGTGGGTGATGATCCGCAGCGCCCCGGTCACCGGGTTGTGGTCGAACAGATACGTGATCAGCGTGGCCGTCGTGCTGGACGGGGTGACGGTCAGCGCGATCTCGGGAATGCCCGCGATGTGGCGGGGCCGGAGGAAGGCCCGCGTGTGCCAGACCGCCGCCCGCGTGCGGTCCACCTCCGCCAGCGGCTGGCGGTTGGGCATCAGCAGGCGTTCGCGGAAGCCGTCCATCACCAGTTCGGTGGCCGCTCGGACCTGTTCGGTCCCGGCCTGGAAGCTCTGGCTCATGTTCGCCGGTTGATCGGTGACCAGGGTGCCGTCGGGGGACGCGCCGGAGGGCGTGGCGAGATGGTAGCGGCGCACGGGATTCGACCACGCGGACAGGTCGTTCGACGAGGTCATCGTGAATCTGTACATGGTCTCGGTGTGTACGACCCCGTCGCTGTCGATGCCGTTGTCGACACCGAGCAGATAGTGGTCGAACCAGTCGTAGGCCGCCTCGGTGGTCCGGGTGTACACGCCCAGCAACAAGCCGGGAATCTCCACCGCGCCATGGTCGCCGATCGCCAGATCCAGTCGCTTCGGCCCGGGGAAGCGGTCGAAGTAATCGATCAGCTGATTCTGCGGGAAGATGGTCTCGTGCCAGAAGCTGGTGAAGAACGTCGGCACCGGGCGGATCTGGCCGGCCGCGGCGGGGGAGCGGGGTCGCGCGTAGTCGAGCACCTTGTCGATATCCGTATTGGCCCGGAAGGATTCGAGCACCTTCTGCAGGTCCTCGCTGGGACGGTCGCTGATACCGGCGAGGGCTTCCGCGGCCATGATGTGCCGGGTTCCGTTGTCGTAGAGGGCCTTACCCAGATCCGCCCAGGTGCTCAGCGCGACCACGGCCTTGACCGCCGGGTGGGCATTGGCGACCAGCTGGCTGATGCCCGAGCCGTAGGAGATGCCCGCCATCCCGACCTTCTCCCGATCGGCGTGCAGCTCAGCATGATTCAACGCCCACTCGATCACCGCGCATCCGTCGGCCACGTCCTCGGGACCGGCGACGGTCAGCTCGCCCCCGGATCCGGGCAGCCCGCGCTCGGTGTAGGCGACCACGGCGTAACCGCGCAAGAGCAGCCGGACGACCGCGCCGGAGTACATCTTCCAGCCGGTCTTGTCGAGGCCCGCCGGCAGGACGATGAGCGGGTGCGGCCCCTCCGCGCGCGGCCAGGCGATGAGCGCGTCGAGCTCGACGCCGCCCGCACCGGGAATCTGCACCTGGCGGATGCCGCACCGGTTGCGCACGGCCGCGATGTCCTCGGCGAGGTATTCGGGCACTCCGGTGGCATTGCCGGTGAGCAGGTCGTCGACGACCGCGAGAACATCGGATTCCTGGTTCGGGGCCAAAAGGCGCAGTTGACCCGGGTGAGCTTGCGACATGACAAATCCCTTCGATCCTCGGTATTCCGAACAACTTTCGAGGGCAGCGTGCGATAGACCTCCCGGAGTGGAAATTCGGCCGACTGCGAGTCGTCGCCGTGCAAACGGTCCAGGGAATTCGCGAATCATTCAGGGCTGGAAGGCCTTTGCCAATCCCGAATACCGTCGATGCTACGCCGGTCGCAGAGGTGCTGTGAACGATTCGGAAATCGTGAGTTCCATTGTGTACCAGTCGATTTGGAATAACGACTCGTCGGTATCGAGTGGTCCGTCGCCAGGCCGCGGGTTCGCGCCCGGCCTATCACACCGCAACCGGATAGTGAACTGTGAGGGTGCTGGGTATCGCCATGGAGTCCGCCCAGAGTTCGAGTTCGGGTCTCGTCCAGGGGTATTGAGCGGCAGTAACTTTCCATGCGTCTTCGAAGTACACAGTCGAAAGGTCATGAAATGGTTGCTCTGATCCTTGCCGCCGTCGGTCTCATGTCGGGCAGCGCGGTCGCCGCGGGCGCGGCGGGTAGTGCGGGCGCGTTCGCCGGAAATATCTAGGCCCGCGAGGATAGCCGGGCACAGAGAGCGTGCGGCCGACCGGATACGACCGCCGGAACCCCCTGCCCCGGGAACGGGGCAGGGGGTTCCGGCGTATCCGGGCTAGAGGGCGACGGTGCGCGGCGTGAGTTTCCGGGGCGGGTCAGGCCGGCTGCACGCCGATCATGGGCAGCACGGTGCGGCGGGCGAACTCGCGTGCGGCCGTCTCGTCGGTCAGCGGGATCAGGCCGTCCGGGGTCAGTACCAGCGACTGGCCCAGGCGGGCAAGCACTTCCGCGACCAGGTCGGCATCGAAGGCGGGCACGTCGGCGGAAGCCTGCAGTGCACGCAGTTTCTCGGCCAGGTAGGTGCGCCCGAGCGCGAGAATGGGCCCGGCCTCGGTGGTCAGGCGCGGCAGGATGGTGTCGGGCTCGGTGCGCAGCAGCCGTTGCAGCAGTTTGTTGCTCGCCAGCTGGGTGATGAACGCGACGAAGACCTCGACCAGCTGATCGTCTCCGGATTCGCCGGTGGCCGTGGCCTCCTGTACCCGCTTGTCGATCTCGGCGATGAACAGCTGCGCCTCGCGTACGCCCACCGCTTCGACCAGATCGTTCTTGGATTCGAAGCGCCGGTACAGGGTGGCCGGGCTGATGCCGGCACGACGCGCGATCTCCCCCATGCTGGTTCGCTTGATCCCGAAGTCGAGGAATGCCGACAGCGCGCTCTCCAGCAGCTGTTCGCCTTCGGCCCGCGGCTTCTCCAGGATGCGTTGCAGGATGGTGGGCACGGACGGCATCGAGTCTCCAGTCGATCGGTTGGCGACCGCGACATTGCGGTGAACGGCCAAGGCGCGCAGTGGCGCACAGGTCGAGCCGCATTATCGCATCGCCGGAGGGTTGCGGTCGCAACCCCGTCCGATCAGCGAACGCCGCGCCCGATCAGCGGACGTCGAGCGCGGCCATTTCGCTCTCTATCGCATTGGCGGCGAAATCGATGCCATTGGAACGCAGTTCGTGCACCCGGCGCTGGAGTGCCTCGATTCCCCCTGGCTGCGCGGCGATATCGGCCACGCTGATGCGCTGTCGGTGCATACCGTCGTGCTCGTACGACACCGTTGAAACCTCCTGCTAGCCCCGAGCGCGCACCCGGCTGGCGACGGCACAGCCCGGGCCGCCGGGGACGCTTCGAACGATGCTAACAGCGGCCTTTATGGTCACTTGTTCAGTGTGGGGATTCTCACATGCCCCCTTCAGTCACGCCTCTTGACCCTGGCGGTGCACGGCCGTGTTGTGCAGGTAGGCGGTCGCATTCAGGCGAATGTGATCACGCTCGGCCTCGCTCAGCTCCCGGCGCACCTTGCCCGGCACCCCCGCGACCAGCGAGCCCGGCGGAATCTGGGCGCCCTCCGGAACCAGCGCGTTGGCCGCGATCAGGCTGCCCGCCCCGATGACCGCGCCGTTCAGCACCGTCGCGCCCATGCCGATCAGCACATCGTCGCCGACCGTGCAGCCGTGCAGAATCGCGTTGTGCCCCACCGAGACTCCCTCGCCCACCGTGCACGGGAAGCCCGGATCGGCGTGCAGCACACAGCCGTCCTGAATATTGCTGCGCGCACCGACGGTGATCTGATCCATGTCACCGCGCAGCACCGCCGAATACCAGACGCTCACTTCGGCTTCCAGCCGTACTCGCCCGGCCACGGTGGCGTTCGGCGCGACCCACGCGCTCTCGTCGATCTGCGGCACGTGCTCACCCAGCTGAATCCTCATAGCCCCGAACTTAGCCCCCGCCGGGTGCCGGGCCGCCGTGGGGAGCCGCTGCGGCGGACTCGGCTCGGTCAAACCCGGCGGAAGAGGGCCCGATGGGCGGCGGGCGTGGTGCCGAGCAATCGGTGGAAGTGATGGCGGAGATTGACGCCGGTGCCCAGCCCGGAATCGGCGGCCACGCGGTCCATGGTGTCGTCGGTGGATTCCAGCAGCAGCCGGGCGTGGTCCACGCGCTGCTGCAGCAGCCACTGCTGCGGGCTGGTGCCGGTGCGATCGCGGAAGCGGCGGGTGAACGTGCGCCGCGACATGACAGCGGTCCGGGCCCAGCCGTCCAGATCCACCGGCTGATCGAGATGGGTTCTGGCCCAGACCATCGCATGCTCGATCGGGTCCTGGTCGGCTGTCTCGGGCACGGCGACCGGGATGTACTGGGCCTGTGAGCCGCTGCGGTGCGGGGCCAGCACCAGCCGGCGGGCCAGCTCGGCGGCGACCCGGCTGCCGTGGTCGGTGCGCACCAGGTGCAGACAGCAGTCGAGGGCCGCGGCGGTGCCGGCGGAGGTGATGAGGTCGCCGTCGTCGGACCACAGGGTGTCCGCGCGCACCCGGACCGCCGGATACGCGCGGGCCAGCTCGACCGCCGCCGACCAGTGCGTGGTGATCTCCCGTCCGTCGGCCAGGCCGCTCGCCGCCACCGCCCACGCGCCCAGGCACAGGCCGACAATGCGGGCGCCGCGGGCGTGGGCCCGGTGCAGGGCGTCCCGGATGGGTTCGGGGAGTGGGAGATCGCGCTCCCAGCTCGGGATGACCAGGGTGTCGGCGGTCTCGGTCGCCTCCAGGCCGTGGGCGACGACGATATCGAAACCCGCTGGGGTGGTGATGGTTCCGGGGCGTTCGGCGCACACCACCACGCGATAGGGGCTGCCGGCCGGACCGCCCGCGCCGATGCGGCCGAACACCAGGGTCGGCACCGCCAGGTGGAACGGGCTGATCCCGTCGTACACCACGATGGCCACGGTGTGCAGGGACTCGGCGGCGTCGGCTTCGCGGGATCCAGCAGTCATGGCCCGATCTTATCGAGGCGCGGCCTTCGGGCCACTGTCACGACCCACGGACCGCGACGAGACTTGTCGGCATGACGAACACGATCGACACCGCAGCGGCCACTTCCACCCTCGAGCTCCTCCACATCGGCGGCCCCACAGTGCGATTCGGCTACGGCGACCTGGTCTGGCTGACCGACCCCACCTTCGACGAGCCGGGTGAGTACCCGGGTGGTGTCACGCTCTACAAGCTGAGCGGGCCGGCCGTGCCCGCCGCCGAGATCGGGCGGGTCGATGTGGTGCTGCTCTCGCACGATCAGCACGCGGACAATCTCGACCGGTCCGGCCGGGAATTCCTGGCGGGGGTCGAGACGGTGCTGTCCACACCGGACGCCGGCGGGCGCATGGAAGGTGTTCGGGGACTGGCAGAGTGGGAGTCGGTGCGGATCGGGGCGGTGACCGTCACCGCGGTGCCCGCACTGCACGGACCCGAGGGTTGTGAGCCGTTCACCGGAGTGGTCACCGGGTTCGTGCTGCAGGCCGACGGGCTGCCGACCGTCTACGTCTCCGGGGACAACGCCTCGGTCGACTATGTGCGGCGGATCGCGGAACGCTTCGGACGCATCGATATCGCCATCCTCAATGTGGGCGCGGCCAATACCGACCGCTTCGGCGATCTCGACCTGACCCTCAACGGCCGCACCGCGGTCCACGCCTCGGAGGCGCTGGGTGACGCGGTGATCGTGCCGGTCCACGCCGAGGGCTGGGCGCACTTCTCCGAACACCTCGACTACCTGACCCACCGCTTCACCGTCGCCGGCCGCGCGGACCGGCTGCGTATTCCGACCCCCGGCGAGGTCTTGGCCGTCGCCTCCTGAAACGCGATCGCCTCCTGAAATCGGGCCGTGGCGCTCATGGCGGCGCGGCCCCGGCGGGTGAACGATGGCGGTATGAGAATCGGGGTACCGCGGGAGGTCAAGGAGCAGGAGTATCGTGTCGCCCTCACCCCGGCCGGCGCCGGGGAACTGGTGCGGCACGGGCACGAGGCGCTGGTCGAGGTCGGGGCGGGGGTGGGGTCCGGGTTCGCCGACGCCGACTACATCGCGGCGGGCGCGCGGGTCCTGCCGGACCCGGACGAGGTCTGGGGCGGGGCGGAACTGGTGCTCAAGGTGAAAGAGCCCATCGCCGAGGAATATTCGCGCATGCGGGAGGGACAGGTGCTGTTCACCTTCCTGCACCTCGCCGCTTCACGCGACTGCACGGACGCGATCCTGCGCTCCGGCATCACCGCCATCGCCTACGAGACCGTCCGGGCCGCCGACGGGTCGCTGCCGCTGCTCTCGCCCATGAGCGAGGTGGCGGGCAAGCTGGCCAGTCAGGTCGGGGCCTATCACCTCATGTCGCCGCAGGGCGGGGCAGGCTTGCTGCTCGGCGGAGTGCCCGGGGTGGTGCCGGCGGACGTGACGGTCCTCGGGGGCGGGGTGGCCGGCAGCAACGCGGCGGCTGTCGCGGTCGGGATGGGGGCGCGAGTCACCGTGCTGGACACCAATATCGCGCGACTGCGGGAACTCGACGCCCGGTTCGGCGGGCGCGTCACCACGATCGGCTCCAATGCGGCCGAGGTCGAGAAGGCGGTGCTGGCGGCGGACCTGGTGATCGGCTCGGTCCTGGTGCCGGGGGCGCGGGCTCCGGAACTGGTGCCCGACAGCCTGGTCGCCCACATGCGCCCGGGCTCGGTGCTGGTCGATATCGCCATCGACCAGGGCGGGTGCTTCCAGAGCTCGCACCCCACCACGCACGCGAAACCGACGTTCCAGGTGGCGGATTCGCTGTTCTACTGCGTGGCCAATATGCCGGGCGCGGTTCCGCACACCTCCACCGTGGCGCTCACCAATGTCACCCTGCCGTATGTCGGCGCCATCGCGAATCTCGGCTGGTCCGGCGCCTGCGCCACCGATCCCGGCCTGGCCCAGGGGCTCACGGCCGACGCCGGCCGGCTCTACTCGCCGGAGGTGGCCGCCGCGCACGGGCTCGGGCCGGTGACGCGGGTAGCGTCCTGACGGACGACGACGGGCCCGCCGCCGGATGAATCCGGTTGCGGGCCCGCGGTTTCCGCGGTTCAGGCGTCGCTGTCTCCGGCGGTGTCGCCGAGCGGCCAGTCGGGCTCCGCGCCTTCGGCCGGGATGCCGCGCAGCTTGTCCGGGTTGCGGACCACGTCGATCTTGGTGATCCGGCCGTCGTCGATGGTGAACGCGAAGACGCCGGTGTACTTGCCGTCGAACACCACCAGGCCCGGGCGGCCGTTGACCAGCACCGAACGGCCCCACGCGCCACCGACCTTCGAGGCGACATCGAGGAAGCCGAGCAGCGTCTTGGCGACCTTCTCCGCACCGTGCATGGGGTGCAGGAACGCCTGCACCTTGCCGCCGCCGTCGGAGGTGAAGGTGACATTGGAATCCAGCACGCCGAGCAGGGCGCTCAGATCACCGGAACGCCAGGCCACCGCGAAGGCCGAGACCACCTTCTCGTGCTCGTCCGCGCTGGCGGGGAAGCGGGGCGTGCCGTCCTCCACGTGTTTGCGGGCGCGCGAGGCCAATTGGCGCACGGCGGCGGGGGTGCGGCCGACCACCTCGGCCACCTCGGGGCCGGACATGCCGAAGACGTCCTGCAGGACGAAGGCGGTGCGCTCGGCGGGGGAGAGGGATTCCAGCACCACCAGCAGGGCGGTGGTGACGCGCTCGTCCTGCGAGATGCGGTCGGCCGGATCGTCCCAGGTGGTGATCTCCGGCTCCGGAAGCCATTCGCCCACATACTGTTCGCGCCGCGACCGCGCCGAACCCAGGTGGTCGAGGGCCAGGCGGCCGGTGACGGTGGTCAGCCAGGCGAGCAGGTTTTCGATATCCGCGCCCTCGGGACTGGTCTCGTAGTAGCGCACCAGCCGCAGCCACGCCTCCTGCACTACATCGTCGGCGTCGCTGAGACTGCCGAGCGTGCTGTACGCGACCCGCCGCAGATAGCCCCGATGCTCCTCGAACCGTCGCGCCAGCTCGACCTGATCGGGCCCGTCCGGCCGTCCGTCACTCATCGCACCCTCGCCCTTCACTCACGTCCGCCCCGGTGGGGCGAACCGTCCACAGCATCGACGAAACAGGTCGGCGGACTGTGACATTCCTTCCGGAAAATCTAGCGAAGACGACCGAACGGTTCGTGAATTCGCGCGGCCGGATCAGCGTCGCCACAGGTAGGCGGCCGTCGCGGCGGCGACCACGGCGGCCACCTGCACCGCTTCCGAGAGCCGCACCGCCCGGCGCAGATCACGCACCCGGGGGATCGGACCGTCACCGAGTGTCGGCCGCAGCTCGGTGCCGTGCCGATATTCGGTGCGGCCGCCGAGGGTTACGTTCAGTGCGCCCGCCATGGACGCCTCCGCCACACCGGCATTCGGGCTCGGATGCTTGGCCGCATCGCGTCGCCATACCCGCCACGCATCGGCCGGGCGACCGCCGACGATCGGGGCCAGCGCGGTGGTGATGAGACCGCTGACGCGAGCGGGCGCGAGATTCGCGACATCGTCCGTGCGGGCGGCAGCCCAGCCGAAGTTGCGGTAGCGGTCATTGCGGTAGCCGACCATGGCGTCGAGAGTGTTGATGGCCCGATACGCCAGCAAGCCGGGAGCACCCGCCACCGCACCCCAGAACAGCGGCGCCACAGTCGCATCGGAGGTGTTCTCGGCGATGGATTCGAGCGCCGCCCGGGCCAGCCCGTCCGCGTCGAGCACCTCGGGATCCCGCCCGCACAGCGACGGCAGCAGTGCTCGCGCCCCGTCGATATCGCCGGATTCGAGCCGATCCGCCATCTCCCGCCCGGTCCGTGCCAAGCTCGTCCCGCCCAGCACCGTCCAGGTCGCGGCAGCCGTCAGCACCGCCTCACCGAGCGCCCGTCCGGCCACGGCCCGCCGCAATCCGATCCCCAGCCCCGAAACCGCACCGACCAGCACGATCTCGTGCACAACCCCCGCCACGCGGCTGTCCCGATAGGTGCGCCGTTCCACCTTCATTGCGGCCGAACCGAATCCGGCCACCGGATGCCCGCGCCGCGGATCCCCCAGCGCCCGGTCCAACCCGAACCCGAGCAGCAGTCCCGCCGCAGTGGCAATTCCCGTTCGCACCCGGCGAGGTTAGCGGAGGCGACAGGCTCGGCCGACTTCAGCCGCGGCGCGGACAACGGCCGAGCTGCTGTCCGATGCTGCGCGGCCCGGTCGCATATCCCGATGATGAGAAGTGCACACCCGCGTGCCTGCCGGCCTTCATCGCCCCGGCGCGGAGCGAGGCTGTGCGCATGCGGAATGCGCCGCGACGGTGTAGTCAGGGTCTACCGGCGCGTGCCGCCGTAGCGGTCGGCGAGGCGAGCTTCATTGGTCGTGGGTTTCGGCTTGGGGGCCGGGTCGTTGGGTTTCGCCGCGCGTGCGGCAGTGGTCGATTCGGGTGCGGCCGCACCGGTCGGCTCAGGGGTGCCGGTCGGCATGGCAGGGCCGGCGGGCTCGCCGGTGGTGGTCGGTTGGGCTGCGGCTTCGAACTTTTCGCGGCGGCGGGCGCGGATCTCGGCCCAGACGAAGTAGCCGAGGCCGAGGGGAGCCATGACGCCGAAGGCCAGCCACTGCAGGCCGTAGGAGAGGTAGGGGCCCGAGTCCAGCTGGGGGAGCGGGTCGGGGGTGAAGGCGCCGGGCTGGCCGGACTCGAGCTGGAGGTACCCGCCCAGGCCGTCGGTGGGGATGGCGGTCAGGGGGATGCCGAGGACCGTGGCTTCCTGCTGGGTGTCGGTCGTATAGACCTGGCGGTAGCCGTCCTCGGTGGTCGGGGGCTTCTTCTCGATCACGCCCTCGGAGGCGCGGATGCGGGCCGCCAGCTGCTGGGTGCCGGCGGGCGGGGCGGCGACGACCGGCGGATGGGTGCCGCCCTGGGCCGCCGCCACCTGGCCGCGGTCGACCAGCAGGGTGCGGCCGTCGTCGAGGCGGAAGGCGGCCAGGACCGTGTAGGCGGGCTGGCCGTCGAGATGGCGCAGCCGCACCAGCACGGTCGAATCCGGAACGTAGACGCCGTTCGCGGTGACCCGCCGCCACTCGGTGTCCTTGCCGCTGCCCGACAGCATGCCGGTGATGTCGACCGGGTCGGCGTGCACCGAATTCGCGATGCGGTCGTTGCGTTCGGAGGTGCGGGTGTTCTTGCCCAGCTGCCAGGGGGCCAGCACGGTGAAGCACAGGTAGGCGAAACCGGCGACCACCACGGCGAGAATCAGCCAGCTGGGCCGCAGCAGGAAGGTGAAGCGCCGCAGCAGCGAGGTTACCGAGCTCATGCGACCTCACCCAACTGTTCGCGTACCCAGTCCAGCAGGCCCGGCACCGCCGCCTCGATCTGTTCGCGGACCAGCGCGAAATCGGCCTGATCGCCGTAGTACGGATCCGGCACCGATCGCCCGTCCGCGTGCGGATCGAAACTCCGCAGCAGCCGCCGCTGATCCGACGGCACCCCCAACCGGGCCAGCTCCCGCTCGTGCCCGGTATCGAGCGCCACCAGCAGATCGGCCGCCCGATGATCCGGCCCGATCAGCGCGGCCCGATGCCCGGTCGGATACCCGTGCGTCTCCAGCTCCCGGTTCGTCCGGTGGTCGGCTTCATCCCCCACATGCCAGCTGCCGGTCCCGGCACTGCTCACCCGCACCCGATCCGCCAGCCCCGCACGCTCCAGGTGCGCGGCGAAAATCTTCTCGGCCATCGGGGACCGGCAGATATTGCCGGTGCAGATGAAGGTCACATGCAGCTCGCCCACGACAGCCATTCTGTCCGGTGGGCGTGGGAGGCGGCCACGTAGGGTGGACGGCTGTGCCGGACGACACGGAGTTTCCCGATTTCGACCATGCCAGGCTGCGGCACCACGGGGACGTGGATGCGCGGCCGGGCATGGTCGATTTCGCGGTGAACGTCCAGGGGAGCGCGCCGCCGGAATGGTTGCGTGAGCGGCTGGTGGGACGGCTGGGAGAGCTCGGGCGGTATCCGGGCGAGGCGGACGAGCGGGCGGCGCGCGCCGCGGTGGCCGCCCGGCACGGGCGGGCGATCGACGAGGTGCTGCTGCTGGCGGGGGTGGCCGAAGGGTTCGCCATGCTGCCGCGGCTGGGGTCGCGGCTGGCGGCGGTGATCCATCCGTCGTTCACCGAACCGGAGCTGGCGCTGCGGGAGGCGGGGGTATCGGTCGCACGGGTGATGCTCGCGCCGCCGTACACCCTCGACGGCGCCGCGGTGCCGGAGGACGCGGATCTGGTGGTGGTGGGCAACCCCACCAATCCGACCTCGGTGCTGCATCCGGCGGACAGTATCCGCGCGCTGCGGCGGCCGGGCCGCATCGTGGTGGTGGACGAGGCCTTCGCCGACGCGGTGCCGGGGGAGCCGGAATCGCTTGCCGGAGAGAGCCATCCGGATGTGCTCGTATTCCGGAGCCTCACCAAGACCTGGGCGCTGGCCGGGCTGCGCTGCGGCTATGTGCTCGGTGCGCCGCCGGTGCTGGCGCGGCTGAATCACGGGCGCCCGCACTGGCCGCTGGGCACCCTGCAGCTGGAAGCCATTGCGGCGGTGAGCGAACCGGCCGCGGTGGCCGAGGCGCAGCGCCGGGCCGGGATCGTCGCGGCCGATCGGGCCGCCATGATTCCGCGGTTGCGGGAACTCGGCGTCGAGGTGCACGAGCCCGCGCACGGGCCGTTCCTGCTGCTCCGGGTGCCGGATGCGGAATTGTTGCGAAAGAAGCTCGCGGACAAGGGAATCGCGGTGCGCCGTGGTGATACGTTCCCGGGGCTGGAAACAGCTTTCCTGCGCGTCGCGGTGCGGCCCGCCGCCGAGGTGGATCGGCTGGTCGCGGCCATTCGTGACGTGGGTCTGTGAGCAGGACGCAGTGGGTTTGTGAGTGAGGCGCAGGCTGGTGAGCGACGAGGAGGTTCGGTTGTGGTGACGACGGTGCGGCTGGCGGATCTCATGGCGGCGCTGGATACGGCGTACCCGCCCGGGCTGGCCGAATCCTGGGATTCGGTGGGGCTGGTGGCCGGTGATCCGGACGAGCCGGTGTCGCGCGTGCTGTTCGCGGTCGACGCCACCGGCGCGGTCGTGGACGAGGCGATCGAGTGGGGTGCGCAGGCGCTGGTCGTGCACCATCCGCTGCTGCTGCGCGGCGTGGACACCGTCGCGGCCAGTACGCCGAAAGGCGCGCTGCTGCACCGGCTCATCCGCTCCGGATGCGCGCTGTTCACCGCCCACACCAATGCCGACTCCGCCGACCCCGGAGTCTCGGACGCGCTGGCGCATGCCATCGGGCTGACCGTGACCGGGCCGCTGGATCCGAAACCCTGGACCGCCCTGGACAAATGGGTGGTGGCGGTGCCCGTCACGCATCGCGACGAAGTGCTCGACGCCCTGTTCGCCGCGGGCGCGGGCAGCGGCGGGACCTACTCCGACGCGGCGTGGACGGTCTCGGGCACCGGACAGTTCCGGCCCCTCGACGGCGCGAATCCGGCCCTGGGCGCCGTCGGTGAGCTGCACGAGGTCACCGAGGACCGCCTCGAGGTGGTCGCCCCGCCGTCCCGTCGCGCCGCCATGCTGGCCGCTCTCCGGGCCGCGCATCCGTACGAGGAACCCTTCTATCACGTGACCGAACGCGCCGCGCTGCCCTCCGGCCTGGGCATCGGCCGCGTCGGGGAGCTGCCCGCCCCGGAAACCCTGCGCGAATTCACCGCTCGCGTCCGCGCCGGCCTGCCCGCCACCACCTGGGGTGTGCGGGCCGCGGGGGACCCGGAGCGCGTCATCCGCACCGTCGCGGTGTGCGGCGGCGCGGGAGATTCGTTCCTGGGCAAGGTTTCTCGCCTCGGCGTCGACGCCTATGTGACCTCCGACCTGCGCCACCACCCGGCCGACGAGCACCTGCGCGCGGGCGGCCCGGCCCTGATCGACGCCGCCCACTGGGCCACCGAGTTCCCCTGGTGCGCGCAGGCGGAAGGTGTGGTGCGCGCCGCACTGCCCGCCCTCGAGACCCGCGTCTCGACGCTGCGCACCGACCCGTGGACCCTCGGCGCGGCCGGCTGCTGACCAGGCATTTTGGGTTCGCGGCTGTCTCGATTCTGGCCTGACGTAGCGGGGGGAGCGAAGCGGAGGAGCGGAGGAGGGAAGAATCGAGACTTCGGGGCCGCGAACCAGCCCGGAGCGAAGCGTAGGGCAAATTGGACACGGTACGGTGGGAGTCTTACTCGTCCATAGCGTCCAGGAGACCTTCGCGTTGAATGCCGAACCATCGATCCAGGCCAAGCTGCTCGACCTCGCCGCTGTCGATGCCGAGCTGACACGGATCGAGCATCGCCGCAAGGTGCTGCCCGAGCAGCAGGAGGTGGCGCGGCTGGAAGGGGAGCGCACCACCCGCAAGGACGCGGCGGTGAAGGTCGAGATTCTCATCGACGACCTGGACCGCGACATCCGCAAGCTGGAGGGCGAGATCGAGGCCGTTCGCAAGCGCGAGGACCGTGACCGCGGCATGCTCACCGCCGGGTCGGTCGGGGCCAAGCAGCTCTCCGAACTGCAACACGAACTGGGCAGCCTGGAACGCCGCCGCACGGTCCTCGAGGACGACCTCATCGAGGTGATGGAGCGCCGCGAGGCCGCCGCCGCCGACCACGACCACGCCGGCGCCAACCTGGACCAGGCCGAGGCCGACCTGGTCGATGCCGAGCGCCGTCGCGACGACGCGGTCGCCGACCTGGACGTCGCCCAGCAGCGCTGCGACTCCGACCGCGCCGCCCTCGCCAACTCCTTCCCCGCCGAGCTGCTCACCGCCTACGACAAGCAGCGCACCACCTACGGCGTCGGCGCCGCCCTGCTCCAGGCCCGCCGCTGCGGCGCCTGCCGCATCGAACTCGACCGCGGCGAGATCTCCCGCATCTCCCAGACCGCTCCCGACGTGGTGGTCCGCTGCCCCGAATGCGGCGCGATCCTGGTGCGCACCAAGCAGTCCGGCCTGTGACAATCCGCCGCGCGCCGCTGATCGCCGTGCGCGGCAGTGCCGGAATGCCCCGAGGGCGTTCCGCCGGCCTGATGTGATGAGCTTGGTCGGCGACCGCGAGCACGCCGCAAGCGCGATGACGGACGACATGAAGGGTGAGAAGCGTTGGTGGACTTGGTGATCGTCGAGGCCGACGGCGGTTCGCGCGGGAATCCCGGGCCTGCCGGTTACGGCGCGGTGGTGTGGGATGCCGATCGCGCGCGCGTGCTGGCCGAGCGCATGGAGTTCCTCGGCGTCACCACCAATAATGTCGCCGAATACCGTGGGCTCATAGCGGGTTTGGAGGCGGCGGCCGAACTCGGTGCGCGTGAGGTTTCCGTGCGGATGGACTCCAAGCTGGTCGTGGAGCAGATGTCCGGGCGGTGGAAGGTCAAGCACGAGGCCATGATTCCGCTGGCCGATCGGGCGCGGCGGCTGGTCGCCGGGTTCGATCGGGTGAGCTTCGCCTGGATTCCGCGCAAGGAGAACTCGCACGCCGACCGCCTGGCCAATGCGGCGATGGACGGCGCCGATACGGTCGCGGAAGTCCGCACCGCGCTGGCGAACGATCGGGCCGCCGGGAGCGCGGCGGTCGAAAGTGGTTCGGCGGTAGGGGAAATCGCCGCAGCGGTCGCGGGCGGTGTCGTCGAAGTACCCGAAACCGCCGGGAGCACCGCGCACTCGCCCGGATGGACCGGTGCCGTGGGACGGCCGACGCGGCTGTTGCTGCTCCGGCACGGGCAGACGGAACTCTCTGTGCAGCGGCGGTATTCGGGGCGGGGGAATCCGCCACTGACCGAGCTCGGCCAGGAGCAGGCGGCGAACGCGGCGGCCATGCTGGCGCGCAAGGGCGGGATCGAGGCGATCGTGTGCTCCCCGCTGGGGCGGGCCAAGGAGACCGCCGAGGCGGCGGGCCGGGCGCTCGGACTGCCGGTGCGGGTGCTGGACGGATTGACCGAGACGGATTTCGGTGCGTGGGAAGGGATGACCTTCCGGGAGGCCCGCGAGCGGGATCCGGAGCTGCACGGCCGCTGGCTGGGGGATCCGTCGGTTCCGGCGCCCGGCGGCGAGAGCTTCGACCAGGTGCGGGAACGGGTCGAGGCGGTGCGACGGGATCTGGTGGCGTTGTATCCGGGCGCGAATGTGCTTGTGGTCAGCCATGTCACGCCGATCAAGACGCTGCTGCAGCTGGCGCTCGGGGTGGGGCCCTCGCTGCTGTACCGGCTGCACCTGGATCTGGCGTCGCTGTCCATCGCCGAGTTCTATCCGGACGGCGGTTCGTCGGTGCGCCTGGCCAACGACACCTCGTACCTCTGAACCCCTGCGCCCCACCGGGGTTCAGGGACGCAGCGTGGCCATCAGGAACTCGGTCTGATCGTAGACGGCCTTCTCGAACCAGTCGTCGAAGTAGATCTCGAAATGCCCTATGGGGTAACGCTTCACGGTGGCGTGCTTGGTGCGCTCCGCGGCCTTGAGTGTCGGGCCGGCCGGGGCCACCGAGTCGTTGTCGCAGACCGCGTACAGCACCGGCGCTTTGATGTCCTTGACGTGCCGGGTGGGATTGTCGAACAGCGTCGACAGGGCGACGCGGGCCGCCACCTTCGGCCGGTACTGCCCGCTCTCCTCGGCCAGGCGGCCGAAACCGGCCGGCACGTCGGCGGCGCTCATCAGCGCCGCGGAATGCTTCTTGCCCGCCAGCCGGGCATTGATCGGGCGCCGGATGATCGGTCCCACAACCTGATCCGTGACCGCCAGCGTGCCGGTCTTGATCAGGCTGATCGGCCCCTTCGCCAGTGCCGACGACCGGCCGCTGGTGAACGGGCACTGCGCCACCACGGCCGCGATGTAGTGATCGTCGGGCGCGACCGCCAGCACGTGACCGCCACCGAATGAACTGCCCCACAGTGCGATTCGCGTGGCGTCGATCCCCCGGACGGTGCGCGCGAAGGCGATTGCCGCATGCCAGTCCGCGCGCTGCCGGGCGATATTGATCACCTGCCGGGGCTCACCGCCGCTGGCCCCGAAATGCCGATAATCGAAGGCCAGGGCCGCGATTCCCGCCGACGCGAACCGTCGGGCATATCGGTCCAACCCCATTTCCCGGTCCGCCCCCAGCCCGTGACCCATGACCACCAGCGGGCGCGGCTTGGGCGGTCCATCCGGGAGATACAGCCATGCGGCGCACTGCTCGCCACCCGAAGGGAACCCCACCTCCACACGCTCCATGGGGCCCTACCGTACCCTGGTGGCCGCGGACGAGTCGGTCGGGCGGCCGCGGCGAAGGGAACGGGCACGCATGTGCCGCCGCCCTTCGCCGAGGAAAGTCCGGACTCCGGAGAGCAGGGCGGTTGTTAACGGCAACCCGGGGCAACCCGCGGGACAGTGCCACAGAAAACAAACCGCCGGTGGGCCGCACTTCGCGAGAAGTGCACCGCCGGTAAGGGTGAAACGGTGCGGTAAGAGCGCACCAGCGCGCCGGGTGACCGGCGCGGCTAGGTAAACCCCGCCCGGAGCAAGGTCGAAGGCCGCACTCGCGAGAGTGCGGCTGCGCAGGTGTTCGAGGGCTGCTCGCCCGAGCCTGCGGGTGGACCGCTCGAGGCACCCGGCAACGGTGTGTCCAGATGGATGGTCGCCACCCGGTGGGTAACCACCGGGGACAGGATCCGGCTTACAGACCGACTCGTCCGCCTCCGCAACCCCCGTGCCCAGGGCCGGGGGTGCATCCCTCGAAAATCGACGCGCGAACGTGATGGCGGATGTCCCGATGTTGCGGGGTTGTTATCTCGTCGCAGGGGCGATCTTCCGGTGCAATGATGGAGGCACGCCATCGGATTTCCGGTGGAGCGGAAATAGTTTCGCGGAGCGAACAATGGATGTTCTGTATCTGTTGGTGGGTTGGCTCGCCGCCTTTGCGGTGATCGCCGGTATCGGACTCGCGGCCGGGGTCCGGGTGGTCACGCAGTACGAAAAAGGGGTGGTATTCCGGCTGGGGCGGGTGCGAGCGGTGCGGGAGCCGGGCATGCGGCTGCTGATTCCGGGCGTGGACAAGATGCAGAAGGTCTCCATGCAGGTGATCACCATGCCGGTGCCCGCGCAGGAGGGGATTACGCGTGACAACGTGACCGTCCGCGTGGATGCGGTCGTCTACTTCCGGGTCATCGATCCCATGCGTGCGCTGATCGAGGTGCAGGATTATCTGTTCGCGGTCGCGCAGGTGGCGCAGACATCGCTGCGCTCCATCATCGGCAAGAGCGAACTGGATGATCTGCTGTCCAATCGCGAACAGCTCAACAAGGGCCTGGAGCTCATGATCGACAGCCCGGCCATCAACTGGGGCGTGCACATCGATCGCGTCGAGATCAAGGACGTCGCGCTGCCGGATGCCTTGAAGCGCTCCATGTCTCGCCAGGCCGAGGCCGAACGCGAACGCCGCGCCCGCATCATCTCCGCCGAGGGCGAGCTGCAGGCGTCGGAGAAGCTGGCGGCGGCCGCGGCCAATATGGCCCACGCCCCGGCCGCCCTGCAATTGCGCTTCCTCGAAACCGTGGTTCAGGTTGCGGCGGAAAAGAATTCGACCCTGGTGCTGCCGTTCCCGGTGGAACTGCTGCGCTTCCTGGAACGCAGCGGGCGCGCGCCCGCCCCGGCAGCCGGATCGGAAACCGCGCCCGAGCAACCGGCCGCCGAGCCGTCGGCCCTGGAGCCCGCCGCCCTCGGCGAGCTGATGGCCGCGCTCGCCCAGCCCGGCATCCGGGAGGCACTGGCGGCACTGGAACAGCCGGGTGCGCAGGCGAAGACGAACGCGGCCGGGGGCCCCGGCCGCGGTGAGGAGTCGGCGTAGCGCGGGCACCGGGTCCGAGCGCGTCCGGCGGCAAGAGGTGAGGAAACAATCATGTCGGGTCTGATTCAGCCGGCGGCCATCGTGGTGCTGTTCGGTATCGCATACGCATTCAAACTCTTCAGCGCCAAGTTCCCGGACGGGCTGCGCGGAAAGTAGGCTCCGCGACCACGGGCGGGGAAATGGCCGGCGGGAGAGCGGCGTGAGCGACGCCGCTCTCCCGTTCGCGTGCGCGGACCGACGGGTTGGATGAGAATTGCGACGCGCCACACGGCGTGTAGCGGCGCGGCTCGGCGTGTCGAGCGGGTTATCTGCTCCGAACTGGCACCGAACGTGATCGACGTCATAAAGTGTTGCGCGTTGGAAAGTTCCGTTGCGGTCCGCAACGGGGCGAAGGGCTCAACAATCGTCGGAAAGCAGGTCTCGTCTACATGCGAATTGCTCGCAAACTGGCAGTCGGTGCGCTTCTCGCTGCCGCCGCTACCGCTGTGCTGGGTGCCGGTTCCGCCTCGGCGGCCACCGTGACCCCGCTGCCGGGTGGGGTGCAGGTCGATCTCACCCCCGCGGACACGGTGTGGGTGGCGCAGACCCACATCGGGCAGGCGATCGCGGGCCTGCCGCATCCCTCGGCCGCGTCCTTCGGGGAGGCTCTGGACTCGGCGGCCGCGATGTCGTCCCAGTACCCGGACGGTCGCGTGGTGTTCACCGTGTACGGTCCGTTCAACGAGCTGAACGGCACCATGCTGGCCCTGCAGTAGGGACAGTCTCCGCAGTGGAACTGCATCAGCGGATCGTGTCGGCGCCGGTGGACTTCGGCGTCGTCCGAGCTGAGTTCGGATTGGCCTCGGACTACCCGTCCGGGGCCGTCTCGGAGGCCCGCGACGCGGTGGACGCGTTCGCGGGCGCCCGGGTCGATCGGCGGGAGATTCCGCTGGTCACCATCGATCCCCCCGGCGCCATGGATCTGGATCAGGCGCTGTATCTGGAGCGCACCCCGGCCGGCGGATTCCTGCTCTACTACGCCATCGCCGATGTGGCCGCGATGGTCGTTCCCGGCGGGCAACTGGCTCGCGAATCCCTGGCTCGCGGCCAGACCTTCTACTTTCCCGATGGCACCGTCCCGCTGCACCCGCCGGTGCTGTCCGAGGGCCGCGCCAGCCTGCTGCCAGCCGTGGACCGCCCGGTCGCGCTCTGGACCATCGAGTGCGACGCGCGCGCCGTGCCCGTGCGCTACACGGTGACGCGCGCCCTGGTGCGCTCCCGTGCCCGACTCGACTATCGGGGTGTGCAGGCCGACGCCGACGCCGGCCGCCTGCACCCGTCCCTCGCGGCGCTGCCGGAGTTCGGCCGCCTGCGCGTCGCCGCCGGAATCGAGCGCGGCGCGATCACCCTGCGGCTGCCCGCGCAGATCGTGGTGCGCGACGGCGAGCAAACCGGAATCGATCATTGGCAGCTCGCCGTCGAACCGCGCACCGCCGCCGACGATTGGAATGAACAGGTCTCCCTGCTGGCCGGCATGTGCGCGGCCCGAATCATGCTCGATGGCTATAAATTGAACGGGTCCGGCAACCCCGATCACGTGGGTTTGCTACGCACCATGCCACCGCCCGCCCCGGCCGCCATCGAGTCGATGCGCCACACCGCCGCCGCGGTCGGGGTGTCCTGGCCGCGGGACGAGTCCGCTGGACGCATGCTGGCCACGCTGGATTGCAATACTCCCGCCGCCCTGGTGCTCATGTCCGAGGCCACCGGCCTGCTGCGCGGCGCGACCTACACCATCCTGAACGGCCAGGCCCCGGAAGCCTTGCAGCACAGCGCGATCGGCGCACCCTACGCCCACGTGACCGCCCCCCTGCGCCGCCTGGGCGACCGCTACGCCACCGAGATCTGCCTGGCCCGCTGTGCGAAAACCGAAGTCCCGCACTGGGTCCGCGACGGCCTCACCGCCGTCGCCGACACCATGCGCCGCACCGACGCCATGGCCGGCAAGGTGGAACGCGCCTGCGTAGACCTCACCGAGGCCACCGTCCTGTCCCCCCGCCTCGGCACCGACTTCGACGCCGTGGTCCTCCGCGAAGCCAACGCCACCCGCCCCGCCGAAATCTTCATCGCCGACCCACCCGTCCTCGCCAAGTGCACCGGCACGCCCCCGGAAGGCGGGACGGTGCGGGTGCGACTCGACGAGGCCGACCCCACGACCCGCACGGTCAGGTTCGGCTACCCCGCCGGACCAGCGCTTTCGATGCCATACTCGAACACATGACCGTCGAACCGTTTCCGCAGTGGTTGCGCCCGCCGCCGGGGGGATTCGTCGCCGAGGATCTGGACCGGTTGCCCGAGCTGCCGCCGCACACCGAGCTGATCGACGGAAGCCTCGTCTTCGTGAGCCCGCAAGCCCAATTTCACGCGCTGGCCGTCAGCATGCTCGAAATGGCGCTGCGGCGCGTTGCACCCGCTACGGTCCGGATCCGGCGTGAGATGACGGTGACGTTGGATCACAATCAACGGCCGGAACCAGATGTGATCGCCGTGCGTGCCGATCGTGCCGGTGGCGCCGAACTGACGACATACCAAGCCGACGATGTCGTGCTGGCCGTCGAAGTCGTCTCGCCGGAGTCGCGGTCGCGGGATCGCGAGCGCAAGCCCCAGCTGTACTCGAAGGCCGGGATATCGCATTTCTGGCGCGTCGAAAATGTCGACGGGCGTCCGGTGGTGTACGTCTATGAGCTCGATCCGGCCACAAGTACATACGCGCTCACCGGAATTCATCACGATCGGCTTCAGCTGACCGTGCCGTTCGAGATGGATATCGATCTCACCGAGATCGACCTTCTCTGACCGTGTCTCGACCTGAGGCATGAGGCGGTAACCAACGGCGGGGCACGGCCGTGGTCAGGCCGGTGTGAGAGGTGGGGTGTCGGTGCGGCGGGCGCGGCGGGCGGCCACCGAGCCGAAAGTTTCTCGGTCGGCGAGGAATCCCTCGAGGGCGAAGGTTGCCGCGCCGAGGCTGGAGGGGTTGTGGGGGAGGGTGTCGAGTTCGAGGGTTACCGCTGCGAAGGGGTCGGACATGGCGTGGTGGGCGGCGGCGCGGCGGGTTGCTTCCAGTAGTGGAGTGCCGAGGTGGCGGGCGACCAGGTCGCCGAAGACCATGCGGCGGGGGTTGAAGAGGTTGACCAGGTTGGCTATGGCCACGCCCAGGTAGTGGCCGGTCTTTTCGATTACGGCGTGGGCGGTTTCGTCGCCGCGGGCGGCGGCGGTGGCCACAGCCGCGATGGTGGTGGCGGCGTTGTCGGCGAGAAGGTCACTCGCGGAATCGATTTCGCGGAGTGTCGCGGCGATTCCGGGGGCGCTCACATAGGCTTCGACGCAGCCGTTGCGGCCGCAGGTGCAGGGCCGGCCGTCGAGGACCAGGTTGGTGTGGCCCCACTCGCCGGCGCTGTTGGTGACGCCGCGGTAGAGCATGCCGTCGATGACGACGCCGATGCCGACGCCCGCCCGGAGGGTGACGACGATGAGGTCGTCGACATCGCGGCCGGCGCCGAACCAGAGTTGTGCCGCGGTACTGGCTTTGAGCGGATTGTCCAGGTACAGGGGATACGGTAGCCGCTGTTCGAGCAGGGTTTTGAGGGGGACGTCGTGCCAGTGCCAGTACGGTGAGAACACCGACTTCCCGGTCTCGGGTTCGACCAGGCCGGGTACGCTCAGGCCGATGCCGAGCACCTTGTCGGCATCGCCTGCCATGACCTCCTCGATGCCCTCCGCGATGAGCTCGACGATGTCGTCGGGCGTGGTCGCGGCGGGATCGACCGGGATCTCACTCGACCGCAGCACCGACATCGCGAGGTCGAAAACGTCCACGTGGATACTGGTTTCGGCGATATCGACGCCGATCAGCCTGCCGCGGTCCGGATTGATCGCGAGCTGGGCGCGCGGCCGTCCGATTCCCGCTGCCTCGTAGCCGAGTTCGGCGAGCACCCCCACGTCCAGGAGTTCGGCGATCATATTGCCGACCGTCGCGAACGACAGCCCGGTGGCCTGTGCGATCTCCTGCCGGCTGGTGTGCCCCGCCGCGGCGTACACCGCCTGCAGTACGCAGAACCTGTTGCGGCGCCTGATATCCCGCGCGGTCAACTGGTACACGGCCTCGCCCACTCCTTTCGCTGCTGCCCGCGAAGATACCCGAGCCTTTCGCGAGACTACTTCTGCCAACACTATTTACAACAGTTATCCGAAGTCCTACTGTAACCGGCATCACTACCGATGCCTACTGTGTGGCAGATCACCTAGGAGTGCTCATGTCCTGGACCCACCGACGCCGATGGACCAGCGCGCTGGTCTGCGGAGCCGCTCTGGCCCTGGCCGCGACCGCCTGCTCGTCGGGCAAGGATTCCGGCTCGAACGACGCAGGCCCGCAGCACACTTCGGGCACGATCAACCTCGTCTACGCCCAGAAGCAGGGCGACCAGGAGTACTTCATCGGCGAGGCCGACGGCGCCAAGGCCAAGGCCAAGGAACTCGGCGTCGACCTGAAGGTGGTGAACCTCGGCAATGACGCCAACAAGGCGGTCACCGAGGTGCAGAACGCGGTGAACCAGAAGGCCAATGGCGTCATCGTGGTCGTCCCGGATCCCTCGGTCGGCCCGCAGGTCGCGCAGCTGGCCAAGTCGGGCGGCGTCGCCCTGCTCACCTCCGACGACCAGGTCTGCACCAATGGCCCGGATCCGTCCTCCTGCACCAAGGACAATCTGGTGCCGCGCGTCGGATTCAGTGGCACGCAAATGGGAACCGAGGTCGGCACCCGCGCGGGCGAGGACTTCAAGAAGGCGGGCTGGAAGGCGGAGGACACCGCGATCGTCGACGCCTGGAAGCAGGACGTGACGGTCTGCACCGATCGGGTGAAGGCGAATCAGAAGGCCTTCAAGGACGCTTCGGGCGCCGACGTCAAGGTGATCGAGGTCGGCACCGACAACACCCCGTCGGACGCGCAGAACAAGATCTCCGCCACCGTCGCGGGCAATCGCTCGGTCAAGAACTGGATCGTCATGGGCTGCAACGACGAGAACGTCAGCGGCGGTGTCGCGGCCATCCAGAACGCGGGCTACTCCGCCGACAATGTGCTCGGCGTCGGCCTCGGCGCGTATCTGGCCTGCAAGGAATGGCGCGGCGGCAAGCCCACCGGTTTCAAGGCGGCCCTGTTCATCAATGGCAAGGACGTCGGCGCGCTGGCCGTGCAGACCATGTACGACTACCTGAAGAACGGAAAGTCCATGCCCGCCGAGGCCTTCGCCCCGACCAAGATGGTGGACGCCAC
The DNA here is from genome assembly GCF_040609015.1 of Nocardia sp. NPDC004860. NCBI lineage: Bacteria > Bacillati > Actinomycetota > Actinomycetes > Mycobacteriales > Nocardiaceae > Nocardia > Nocardia sp. NPDC004860. The sequence continues at coordinate 178,507 of NZ_JBEXJI010000010.1, forward strand.
CAACTGGCAGCAGGCAGGCGTCACGTGCAGCTGACGGGACTGCGGGTCTCCGGGCTCACCAAGGGCTTCGCGGGCGTGCCCGCGCTGCGCGAGGTGAGCCTGGACTTCCCCGCCGGAATGGTGACCGCGCTGATGGGGGAGAACGGCGCGGGTAAATCCACGCTCATCAAGATCCTCGGCGGTGACCATCGTCCCGACAGCGGCACCCTCGAACTCGACGGTGTGGCACTGGAATTGGCGAGTCCCGCGGCCGCGCGCGCCGCGGGCATCCGGGTGATCGGCCAGGAACCGGAGATCGTGCCGCATGTCTCGGTCGCCGAGAACGTCTACCTCGGCGCGCTGCCGCGCCGCGCGGGCCGGCTGCTGGATCGCGCGGCACTGCGGGCCCGCGTGCGCGCCGATCTCGCCCGGCTCGGCTTCGACCGGGATCTGGATCCGGACACCCTCGGCTCGAAACTGACTGCGGCACAACGGCAGTTGGTGGAGATCATGCGGGCGCTGACCACCGACGCCAAGGTCATCGCCTTCGACGAACCGACCTCCTCGTTGTCCGATCACGAGACCGAATCACTGTTCGCGCTGATCGGCCGCCTGCGCGACCGCGGCCTCGCGGTGATCTACGTATCGCACCGCATGCGGGAGATCTTCCAGCTGGCCGACCGGGTGGCCGTGCTGCGGGACGGCGCGCTGGTCGGCGTGCGCGATACCGCCGGCACCGACGATCAGGAGATCGTGCGGATGATGGTCGGCCGCGATCTGTCGACGGTGTTCGCGCGCAAGCATTCCGAACTCGGGCGGGTGCTGCTCGAGGTGGACCACGTGACCACCGACGATGTGCGTGACGTGAGCCTGCGGGTACGCGCGGGTGAGGTGGTGGCGCTGGCCGGGCTGGTCGGCGCGGGCCGCTCCGAGCTGGCGGGCGCGCTGGCCGGGGACCTGCCGATCCGGTCCGGGGAGGTGCGGATCGACGGCACCCGGGTGCGGCTGCGCCAGCCGCGCGACGCGGTCAGGGCCGGAATGGGATACGCGCCCGAGGAACGCAAGGCGCAGGCGCTGCTGCTGCATCGTGGTGTGCGCGACAATATTTCGCTCGCCATGCTGGATCGCCTGCGGCACTGGCGTTTCGTGCGCCGCGGTGCGGAACGCACGCTGGCGCTCCGGTACGTCGAGTCACTGCGGGTGCGGACGCCCTCGATCGAGCAGGAGGTGCGCAAGCTCTCCGGCGGTAATCAGCAGAAGGTGGTGCTGGCGCGCTGGCTGGCCCGCAAACCCAGCGTGCTCATCCTGGACGAACCCACGCGCGGCGTCGACGTGGGCGCGAAGATCGAGATCTACCACATCATCGAGGAACTGGCCGAGTCCGGTGTAGCGGTGCTGGTCATCTCCTCGGAACTCCCCGAAGTCCTCGGCCTCGCCGACCGCATCGTCGTCATGCAGCAGGGCCGCGTCACCGGTGAACTGGACCGCGCCGACGCGAGCGAGGAGGCCATCCTCGCCCTGGCCATGGCTGACGACCTGACCGCGCAGCGACCTTAGGAAATCATGACCGACCAACGAATCGACATGAATACGGAGACAGCGGTTTCCGCGCCGACGCCCGTGTTCGCCCGCTACCTCGGTAGTTTGACCGCACTCACCCCGCGCCGGGTGGTCCGGTTCATCGGCACCGGCAATCTCAGCCTGATCGGCGCGCTGGTCGTGGTCGTGGCGATCTTCGCCTGGCTCAACGACGGCTACCTGGATCCGCGCAATATCGCCGGAATCGGTGACGCGGTCACGGTTTTCGGGCTGCTCGCCGTCGTGCAGACCGTGGTGATCATCTGCGGCGCCCTGGATATCTCGGTCGGCTCGCAGGCGGGTGTCGCCTCGGTCGTCAGCGCCATGGCCTTCACCTCGGCAGGGAGCAATGCCTTCGCCGGGATCCTGGCCGCGATCGGTGTCGGACTGGTGCTGGGCCTGGCGAACGGCATCATCATCGTCTACGGCCGGGTCAACCCCGTCATCGCGACGTTGGCCACGCTGGCCGCGTACAAGGGTCTGGCCCAGTTGATTTCGGGCGGCAAGGCGCAGGGCTTCGTCCTCGACAACGATGTGTTCATCTTCCTGGCGCGCGGCAAAATCCTCGGGCTGCCGGTGCCGGTGATCGTCCTCGGCCTGGTCGCGTTGGGCGTGCACGTGCTGCTGAAGTACACCGACATCGGACGCAACATCTACGCCATCGGCGGAAACGACACGGCCGCACGACTTTCCGGCATCAACATCAACAAGTACCTGATCGCGGTGTACATGCTGGCGGGCGTGGTCGCGGCCATCGCGGGCATCATCCTGACCGCCCGCACCGGATCCGGCCAGCCGGTCTCCGGTAGCGAGGGCCTCGAACTCAAGGCGATCACCGCGGCGGCGCTGGGCGGCTGCGCCCTCAAGGGCGGCAAGGGCACGGTCGGCGGTACGCTGCTCGCCGTCATCCTGCTCGGCGCGCTGGACAACGGCCTGAACGTGGTGGGCGTCAATACGTTCTGGCAGAACGTCGCCCAGGGCTCGCTGCTGGTCGCGGCCGTGGTGATCCAACAGCGGCGCAGCGGCGAACGCGCCGTCGGATTGCCCACATAGCGGGCCGGAGCTCACCATGAACACTCTCAGGGCACACGTGTGCGCACCCCCGCCCGGCCGCCTGTGCGAGGGGCCCGTCTGGGACCCGCGCACCGGGGAACTGCTGTGGGTGGACATCCGCGGCGGTCACATCCACCGCGCCACCCTGACCGGCAGCACCCCCGACCTCGCCCCCCGGGCGACCATCAGCCTCGACCCGCCGGTCAGCGCGGTACTGCCGTGCGCCTCCGGCGGACTGCTGGCGGCGATGGGAGACACCATCTTCCGCGTCGACAGTTCTGTTGCCGCTGAGCGCTCGTCCGAGAAGTCTCCGGGCGGAACATTCGCTCAGGCACTCAGCCCGGTCGTCACCCTGCCGCTCCCGGACGACGGAGTGCGCCGTCGCCTGAACGACGCCAAGGTCGACCCGCGCGGCCGGCTGCTCGTGGGCACCATGGCCGAATCCGACGACGGGGCGGGCAGCGCCGGCCTCTACCGCCTCGATCCGGACGGCACTCTGATCACCCTCCGCACGGGCGTGACCATCTCCAACGGCCTCGGCTGGAGCCCCGACGGCCGCACCCTCTACTACGCGGATAGCCCCACTCACCGCGTGGACTTTTTCGACTACGACCTCGACACCGGAACCCTCAGCGAGGGAAGGTCATTCGCGCGCTTCCCCGACGGCGAGCCGGACGGCCTGACCGTGGACGCCCAGGGCAACGTCTGGATCGCCGTCTGGGGCGCAGGCCAAGTCCGCGCCTTCGACCCCTCCGGCAACCTCCACACCACAGTCGAAGTCGGGCCCTCCCAAGTCTCGAGCTGCGCCTTCGCCGGACCCGACCTGGACGTTCTGGTGATAACCACCGCGGCCGAGGGTGGAGCCGCACGAGAACCCGGCGCGGGCCGGCTGTTCGCCTGTGTCCCCGGAGTGATCGGCCTGCCTTCGACGCCGTTCGCAGACGAGAGGCTGGTCCACGCCGATGGCCGATGACACACCGCGGACCTCGCCCGCCGGCGCAGAGGCGGATCCGATATTCGCCGACCCGTTGCGGGGGGAAATTCCGATCATCGCGATTCTGCGCGCGCCCAGCGCTGACAGGTTCGCGGAGGTGACCGCTGTTCTGCATGAATCCGGAGTCACCGCGGTCGAATTCACGCTGACGACCGCCGGGGCGTTGGATGCCGTCCGTGAATGCGCGGGCATGGCGCATCCGATCGGAGTCGGCACCGTGCTCACCGCAAAGGATGCGGCGCTCGCGGTCGAGGCGGGGGCCGCGTACCTGATCACCCCGGCGGTGATCGAGGAAGTGATCGTCGAGGGCCGCCGGCTCGGTGTGCCGGTGGTCTCGGGTGCGTTCACGCCCACCGAGATTCATCGAGCCTGGACGGCGGGAAGCTCCATGGTCAAGGTGTTTCCGGCCGCCGTCGGCGGACCGGGATACATCAAAGCTGTTCGTGCGCCGTTGCCCGATATCCCGCTGGTGCCCACCGGTGGAATCGGGCTCGGTGCGGTCCGCGCGTATCTGGATGCGGGGGCCGCGGCACTGGGGATCGGATCGCCGCTCATCGGGGACGCTTGTGCCGGTGGCGATCTCGACGCGCTGCGGGAGCGCGTGCTCCTCGTTCGGGACCAGCTGTCATGAGGGGCGGACTGGTAACGCTCGGGGAGGCGCTCGGCGTGGTGGCGGCGACCGACCCCGGTCCGCTGGCCCCCGGCGCGTCCATGCGGATGGATTTCGCCGGGGCGGAGGCCACCGTCGCGGTCGGCGTGCGGCGGCTGGGGCACGAGAGCGCGTGGATCGGCAGTCTGGGCGCGGACGCCGTGGGCCGGATGATCCTGGAACGCTTGCGCGCCGAGCAGGTCGACGTCTCGCACTGCCGCATCGATCCGGAACTACCCACCGCGCTGATGCTGCGCGAACGCCGCACGGCCGACCGGACCCGGGTCACCTACTACCGGCGCGGGCTGGCGGGTTCCCACTTGTCGGTGGACGAGGTCGACACCGCCCGGATCGCCGCCGCGGGCGTCCTGCACATCACCGGAATCACTCCCGCCCTGAGTGATTCGGCGCGTGCCGCGGTGGATTCGGCCGTCGGCATCGCGGTCGATGCGGGCGTGCCGGTGTCCCTGGATGTCAACTATCGCCGTGCGTTGTGGACGCCCGCCCGGGCCGCCACGGAGCTGGCCGAGCTGGTATCGCGGGCCGACATCCTCTTCGCTGGACTGGACGAGGCGGCCCTGCTTCTGGGGGGTGAACGCTCCGACGCGCCGATGGGCGGCTCGAATACACCGACTATTTCGGTGAAAAACATTGTCGGCCAGCGCATTGCGCCGGGCGTCTCGGTGGGTGCACGAACCACGGCGCAGCCGGGGCCGGACGTGGCGACGGAGGACCTGGTGTCAGCGGCCGAATCGCTTGCGGTCCGGGGCCCCTCGGAAATCGTGCTCAAGCTCGGGGCCGGCGGGGCGGTGGCCTGGGCCGGCGGGGCGTTTCTCCGCGAGGGCGCGGTGCCGGTGACCGCGGTCGATCCCATCGGTGCCGGGGACGCGTTCGTCGCCGGGTATCTGGCGGGACTGCTGGACGGCGGATCTGTGTCGGAGCGTTTGCGATTGGCGTCCATCTGCGGTGCGTTCGCGGTCTCGGTGCCGGGGGATTGGGCGGGGCTGCCCTATCGGGACGAGCTCGGGCTGCTCGACGGGGCCGATGTTCAGCGATGAGGACGAAGGGGAAGAGCATGTGTCGTCTGACGGATCGGGTCGCGGTCGTTACCGGGGCGGCCTCGGGGATCGGGGCGGCCACGGCGCGGCGGCTGGCCGCCGAGGGGGCGGCGGTCGTCGTCGCGGATATCGATCAGGTCGGTGGGCGTGAGGTGGCGGAGAAGATTCGGGCGATGGGGGCGCAGGCCGAATTCCAGTGGTGTGATGTGACGCTCGAGGAGTCGTGGGACGCGTTGCGGGCGCGGGTGAACGATCGGTTCGGGCCCCTGGATTTCCTGTGCAGCAATGCTTCTCGGCAGGCCATCGTGCCGGCGCACGAGTTGAGCAGGCGGCAGTGGGACGACGGGCTCGCGGTCAATCTGACGCCGCTGTTCCTGGGCGTGCGGGCATTCATCGACGACCTGCGGGCCCAGCGTGGCAATGTGGTCGCGGTATCCAGCGTGCACGCCCAGTTCGGGCTGCCCGGGTATCCGGTCTATGCCGCGGCCAAGGGCGGGCTGACCGCCCTGGTGCGGCAGCTTGCGGTCGAGTACGGGCAGGACCGAGTGCGGGTGAATGCCGTGCTGCCGGGGCCCATCCTGACGCCCGTGTGGGACGACGTGGATGCCGAGGGGCGCGAATTATCCGCTCGGGCAACGGTGCTGGACCGGCTGGGCGCTCCGGAGGAGGTGGCGGCCGCAGTCGCCTTCCTCGCCTCCGACGACGCCTCCTTCATCACCGGCGCGAACCTGGTCGTCGACGGTGGCTGGAGCGTGCGAAAGGAATCCCGGTGAAGATCACCGCACTCACCACCTACCTGGTCGCGCCGCGCTGGTGCTTCCTGCGCATCGACACCGACGAAGGCGTCACCGGCTGGGGCGAGCCCGTGATCGAGGGCCGCGCCCACACCGTGGCCGCCGCCGTCGAAGAACTGTCCGACTACCTCGTCGGCAAGGACCCGATGAGCATCGAGGCACATTGGCAGACCCTCACCAAGGGTGGCTTCTATCGCGGCGGACCCATCCTGTCGAGCGCGGTCGCGGGCATCGATCAGGCCCTGTGGGACATCACCGGCAAGGCGCTCGGCGTACCGGTGTGGCAGCTGCTCGGCGGTGCGGTGCGCGACCGGATCCGCGTCTACAGCTGGATCGGCGGCGACCGCCCCGACGATGTCGCGGCCACCGCGCTGGAGCGAAAGGCCCAGGGCTTCAGCGCGATCAAGATGAACGCCTCGGCCGAACTGGAGCCGATCGACACGCCCCGAGCGACCCTGGACATCGTCGACCGGGTGGCCGCCGTGCGGGAGGCGACCGGCGACGACTTCGATATCGCCGTCGACTTCCACGGCCGCCTGTCCGTCGCCATGGCACGGCGCGTGCTGCCCTTGCTGGAGCCGTACCTGCCGTTGTTCGTCGAGGAACCGCTGGTGCCGGAGGCCGGTGACCGCCTCGGCGAGATCACCAGCGGCACAGCCATTCCCATCGCGACCGGCGAGCGGCTGTATTCGCGGTGGGACTTCCTCCCGGTGCTCGATCGCGGTGTCGCCGTGGTGCAGCCGGACCTGTCCCACGCGGGCGGCATCTCCGAGGTCCGGCGCATCGCCGCACTGGCGGAGGCCCGCGATGTCGCCCTGGCCCCGCACTGCCCGCTCGGTCCGATCGCCCTGGCCGCCTGCCTGCAGGTCGGCTTCGCCACCCCGAATCTGCTCATCCAGGAGCAGAGCCTGGGCATCCACTACAACACGGGCTCCGACCTGCTCGACTATCTGATCGACCCAACGGTTTTCGACTACCGCGACGGCTACGTCGGCCTGCCGCGCGAACCCGGCCTCGGCCTCCGCATCGATGAGCGTGCCGTCGCCCGCGCCGCCGAGGCCGGGCACCGCTGGCGCAATCCGATCTGGCACCGCAGGGACGGTTCGCTCGCCGAATGGTGAATCACCGCTGCGGCGTGAGCATTCGGAATTGATCGGTCGGATGCTGGGTGGCAGCTTCTACCTCGCGTTCCTTCGCGATTTCGACGCGGTAGCCGACGATCACGGTGCCCACCAGGGCCGCCGAGATGATGCCCTCCGCGATGAAGAACGATGTGAAATCGATGATCGACCCGATCGGTGCACCACCCGGCACCGCATTGCGCAATGGCACCAGCGCGAAAAGCAGTGCGCCCATCATGGATACGGCCGGAAACATCAGACCGCGCTTACCGGCCAGGACGTAATAGCAGGCGATGGCCGCGGCCAGGGCCAGACCCAGCATGAGGATCATGATGAACAGGGCGAAGGTCAGCGACGGGACGGACCGGGCGGCGTGCAAGCCGAGATCGATGCCGTTGTCGGCGCCCGATTCCGGTTGCTCGCTCACCGCGAACAGCGTGTCTCCGCTGGCCACGGTAGCGGCGGTGGGCAGGCGCCGGTCGCCGCTGAACACATCGAAGGCCAGCACCGCGTCATAGGCGTCGAACGGGTAGTCGGTGAGCGTTCCCTCCACCACGACCTTCACCTCGGCCGCGGAAATCGGTTCGCCCGCTTTGATTTTGATTGGATCGGCCTTGAGCGCCGAGGTGTAGATGACGGTGTCGGCGGCGAAATTGCCGTTCTTGTCCGCCAGCGCGCCACGCGGGGTGGCCAGTACCTCGACGGTGGTGGTCTGGGTGACCGGGTCGATCTTGGCGACCCAGATGCCCAGATCCACCCGATCCCTGACCGCCGTATTGCCGAAGGGATGCGAGGCCTCCGCCCGCGTCCGGCCCACCTCGTAGGTGGACAGCGCGAGCACCAGGCCCACGATGAGCGCCGCCGCGATCGCGACCAGCCACAGCGGGCCGCGGCGTTTCTGCTGAATTCCGTGTTGCACGCGGCGAACCTATCGGCGCGCACATCAACGATCGATCAGGAAGACATCAATTCCCGAGCGGCGCGCACGGCCGTGATCGATTACTGATCGGTGCTTGATTTCGCGCGTGCTGTATTGAGTCCCATGGCTTTTCCATACCCGAACGCGAATTCCCCCGAGGCCGCCCAGCAGCGCAGTCTGGGCTATTTCATCTTCCTCAGCCGCTGGCTGCAGCTACCCCTGTACCTGGGTCTGATCGTGGCGCAGGCCGCGTACGTGTGGCAGTTCCTGCGCGAGCTGTGGGATCTGGTGCACGGGCTGTTCGCCGACGGCAATGTCGAGACCAGCATCATGCTGTCGGTACTCGGGCTGATCGACGTGGTCATGATCTCCAACCTGCTGATCATGGTGATCGTCGGCGGCTACGAGACCTTCGTGTCGCGCCTGCGCATCGACGGGCATCCGGATCAGCCGGAGTGGCTGGCACAGGTGAACGCCAATGTGCTGAAGGTGAAGCTGGCCATGTCCATTGTCGGCATCTCCTCGATCCACCTGCTGAAGACGTTCATCTCCATCACCACCGACACCGATCCGGGCGCGCACAGTGCGCGCTACCTGTGGCCGGTGCTCATCCACCTGGCATTCGTGGTTTCGGCGGTGCTGCTGGCCTGGATCGACCGCATCATGCCGCACGCCGCACACAAGGAGCACCCACACGGGGAGTCGGCCGCCGCGGCCCAGAGCGCACCTTCCGGCGGGTGGGCGCACGAGGATCACGCGGCCTTCCGCAGCAACTAGGCACGGACGACACCGCTGGTCATTCCGCCTGCGCGCGACCGGGATCCGCCCGGGGGCAGCGCTCAGTCGAGCGGGCGGTGCCGCAGGAATTCGGCGGCGTCGGGGTACTCCTCGAGCGCCTTGGCCGCCGCTGCCTCCTCGGCGTCGCAGAGCCGCTGATAGCCGGACTCGCCGGCGTCGGTGGCATACGTGCGCAAGGTTTGCAGAGCTTCCACCGCGTCCCGGTGATCGCCGAGCACCGTCTGCAAGCGCTTGGCCTTCTTGCCGAGCTCGTCGGCCGGTTCGCCCAGCACCGCGGTCGCGGCTTCGGCCGAATAGCGCAGCCGCTTGGCGGCTTTGCGGATGTCGTGCAGATGTGCGACGCGTTCGTCCCCGGACAGGCCCGGTTCCGTGCGCACCAGACGGTGTAGGTCGCGGAAGTCATGGCGCAGGACTGCGGCGAAGACCTGCTTGGCGGGCTCGTCGGCGCGCGCGGCGCGTAGCGGGGGATCGGCGATCAGACCGTGGAGCCGGTCGAGGAGGGCGTGATAGCGGCGGCCGCCGAAAGCCTCGACCACAGCCCGGTGCGCACCGGCGTAGATCCGCCGCTCGTCGGCGACCAAACGTGCGCCGAAATCCTTTCGCGGAGTGGTCTTCTCACCCAGCGGCACGGTCTGCTCGTCGAACGGCACCCCGGTGTCGCCGAGCAGCGCGGCGAACCGTTCGGCCCGCACCTCGGCGTCGCGCGCCACCCCGAGCAGTCCGGCCAGCCAGCGCAATTCATCGGTGATCTCGCCGACCGGCTTGCGCCGCAGCACCCGGCGGTAGGACTTGAGGACGCTGCGCAGTCGCCGGGTGGCGACCCGCATCTTGTGCACCGAATCCGGAAGGTCCTGGCGCACATCGGGTTCGGCGGTACACAGCCGGTCCACATCGGCGGCTACGGCGTCGACCAATGCGGGACCGGCTGTGGTACTCATCTACATCCTGTACTTGTCCGTGGCCTCCACCAGATGGTGGGTGATGCCGGGTTCGAGAGCGGCGTGGCCGGCGTCGGGCACCAGGTGCAATTCCGAACCGGGCCAGGCCCGATGGAGATCCCAGGCGCTGGTGGCCGGGCACACCACGTCGTGGCGGCCCTGCACGATGACGCCGGGAATGTGGGCGATGCGCCCGATGTCGCGCAGCAGCTGCCCCTCGTCGAGGAAGCCGTGATTGACGAAATAGTGGTTCTCGATGCGTGCGAAGGCCAGCGCGAAGCGCGGGTCGGCGGTTTCGGCGACCCGTTCCGGGTGGGGCAGCAGGGAACTCGTGGCACCCTCCCAGGTGGACCACGCGACGGCCGCGTCGGTGGCAAGGGCGGCATCGGGGGAGTGCAGCAGGCGGTGGTAGACCTCGATCAGATCCTGCCCGCGTTCGGCTTCCGGCACCGGCGCCAGGAACTTCTCCCACTCATCGGGGTACACGTACCCCGCGGAGCCATTGTAGTACCAATCGATTTCCTTGCGCCGCAACAGGAATATCCCGCGCAGCACCAGTTCGGTGACCCGGTCCGGATGGGCCTGCGCATAGCTCAGCGCCAGCGTCGAACCCCAGGAGCCGCCGAACACCAGCCACTGCTCGACGCCGAGATGCGTTCGCAGCCTTTCGATATCGGCGACCAGATGCCCGGTGGTGTTGTGCTCGAGGCTCGCCCCGTCCGCGATGTGCGGCGTGGACCGGCCGCAACCGCGCTGATCGAACAGGACGATGCGGTATGCCTCGGGATCGAAGAACTGGCGGTGATACGGCGACGTGCCGCCACCGGGGCCGCCGTGCAGGAAGACCGCCGGCTTGCCGTCCGGATTCCCGCTCACCTCGTAATAGAGCCGCTGACCGTCGCCGACGTCCAGCATGTCCTGCTCGTAGGGCTCGATCGGCGGGTAGAGGGTGCGCATCAGCCGGCCGCCAGGCCCGAGGCCAGATCCGGGATCTCGATCGCGGAGAGGGCCTGATCGCGCACATCCGGACAGGCCTTGGTGGTGACCTGGTCGACCAGGCCCCGATTGCTCGGCAACTGCAGCAGGAAGCCGTTCTGGGTCGCCCACTGGATCACGGTCGCGTTCAGCGAGATCTTGTCCATGGTCGGGGTCTGCACCCGCCAGTCCGACAGTTGCGGCCGGATCAGGTCGCACAGCTGCTTGGCCGCCTCGTCGGAGACGGTCAGCCCCGAGCCACCGCCCGCCGACGTGGTCGGTCCGCCCGTGGTGGTCGGCTTGCCCGGCGTCGAGGAGAGCGGCGAGGAGGAGCCCTGCGGCTGCGTCGAGCCCGTCGAGGAGTTGCCCCCGCAGGCCGCGGTCAATGCGACGGTGGCCACCGCCACGACCAGTAGTGGCGCCCGCCGAATCCAGCGACTCGTTCCACGATCCATGAACTTCCCTTTGGTCGATCCAGCTCGTTGGCTTCCGAGTCTGCCACCAAAAGTTCGCAATGGACCGAGATGATCGGCAGCGAATAGATTTCAATAGCCTATTGCTATGAAAGAAACGCCCCCGCGGTCCTCGCGGGGGCGTTCTCGATCACTGCGCGGCCGGGCGGCTCAGTAGCTGTGCTCCGGACCCGGGAACACGCCGCGCCGCACCTCGTTGGCGTAAGTGGCTGCGGCGGTACGCAATTGACCGCCCACATCCGCGAACTGCTTGACGAACTTGGCGGTCTTGCCGCCGGTGTAGCCGACCATGTCCTGCCAGACCAGCACCTGCGCATCGCATTCCGCGCCGGCGCCGATGCCGACGGTCGGAATGGTCAGCTTGCGGGTGACCTGCCCGGCCAGTTCGGCGGGCACCATCTCCATGACCACCGAGAAGGCCCCGGCCTCCTGCACCGCGATGGCGTCGGCGACGAGCTGCTCGGCCCCGTCGCCGCGGCCTTGCACCCGGAACCCGCCGAGGGTGTTGACGCTCTGCGGGGTGAACCCGATGTGCGCCATCACCGGAATGCCGGCGGCGGTCAGCTTGTGGATGGTGTCGGCCACCCGCTCGCCGCCTTCCAGCTTCACCGCGTGCGCGCCGCCCTCCTTCATGAACCGGACGGCCGTGGCCAAGGCCTGCTCGGGGGAGGACTCGTAGCTGCCGAACGGCAGATCCGCCACCACCAGCGCGTGCGGCGCACCGCGCACCACGCCGCGCACCAGCGGGATGAGCTCGTCGACGGTGATCGCGACCGTGGTGTCGTAGCCGTACACCACATTGGCGGCCGAATCGCCGACCAGCAGGACCGGAATCTCGGCCTCTTCGAAGAGCCGGGCGGTGGAGTAGTCGTATGCGGTGAGCATGGACCAGCGCTCACCGGCCTGCTTCATCTGCTGCAGGTGCTGCACTCGCGTCTTCCGCCGCCGCTCCGCCTCCCCGCGCTTGGGAGTCTTCGGCGCCGCAGACCCGTACACAGGGGTTTCCGCATCGGATACGGACATCATCGTCCCTTTCGTCGTTCCTCGAGGCCCATGACCGGGTCCCCGGGTTGTTCTGACGAATGTCAGTCTGCCATTCCGGCCGCTCCCGGCAGGGATGCAATTCCTCACACCGCAGGCAGATGAGAGACACCGTGCGCAGAGAAAGAGGCGAGGGATGCACCCCTCGCCTCTTTCCCGCTACTCGCTAGCCGATCGGGCCCTTACCCAATTGGACCTGGGCCGACCGGGACTGGCCGGTCTGGTCGGTCCACTTCAGGGTGACGGTGTCGCCCGGGTGGTGCTGATCCATGGTCGAGGTGAGGTCGTTGGCCGAGGTGACCGCGTGGTCGTCGACGCCGGTGATGACGTCGCGGGCCTCGAGACCTAGCTGGTCCGCCGGGCCGCCCTGGACCACGCCCCGGATCTGCGCGCCGCCGGAGACCGAGCTGACCGAGACGCCGATGAACGCGGTGTCGCCGATGTGCACGCGATCCGAGGCCTGGCCGGCCTCGATCTGCTTGGCCACCGACAGCGCCTTGTTGATCGGGATCGCGAAGCCCTCGCCGCCGCCGATGCTGAAGCGGAAGCCCTTGGAGGCGGCGGTGTCCATGCCGATGACCTGTCCGGCCGCGTCGACCAGCGGGCCGCCCGAATCCCCGGGTTCGATATTGGCGGCGACCTGGATGAGCCCGGTCAGCTGCTCGGAGCTGCCGGTGGAGTCGTCGCTGGCGGTGATGGCCCGGTTCAGGGCGGTCACCTTGCCCGCGGCCGCGGTGGGCGTGCCGCGTCCACCCGCATTGCCGACGCCGGCCACCGTGTCGCCGACCGCCACCTTGTCCGAGTCGCCGAGCGGCGCGGTCTGCAGACCGGACGCACCAGTCAGTTTGATGACCGCCATGTCCTCACTGCGGTCGAAGCCGACCACGGTGGCGTCGTAGGTCCGGCCATTGCCCAGATCAGTGACCGAGATCTTTGTCGCGCCCTCGACCACGTGGTTGTTGGTCAGCACGTAGCCGTCCGAACCGATCACGATGCCGGTGCCCGCGCCCTCACCGTTCTGCAGCCCCAGCTCGGTGTTCACGTCCACGATGCCCGGCACCACGCCCTGCACGGCGGAGTCGAGATCGGCCGGGGGCGTGGTGAAGTCGATCGGCTGGCTCTGGGTGACGCCACCCGGCGAGTGTGCGATCGGGCTCCCCGGCAGCGTCGACGGCCCGCAGGCCACCAGGCCCAGGGTGGCGGCCAGCGCCACTGCCGCGGCGGCCGCGGCCCGGATGGTGCGTGAACGCGATGAACCGGATCCGGCCGCGGCGGACCGATTCGGCGAATGTGGTTGCACGGTCATGGCATCCCTCATCACTAGAGCCCCCAGGTCACCTTCCATTAAGCATGCCGTTTCTGAGAGCGGACTGGGGACTTACCGTGTGAACGCCCACGTACCCGGTGGTCTCGGCTCCGAACCTCTACCGTTGCCGAATCCGTGCCATGCGTGACGTTTCGCACAGCGGTGGCGAGCGCGATGTACACAGCGGTGACGGCCGCAACGTGAACAACAGTGCGGCCGGAATGTAAACGGAGAGATATATGGACCGGACGAGGGGTGCGAGGGTGATTTCGGCGGGATGGCACGATCGTGGGATGGCGTTGATGCGAACCGGCCGGGTCGTGCTCCTGGTGACGGCGTTGGCGATGACCGCGGCTGCGTGCACCAGCGTGGTGGACGGCAAGCCCACCGCGAGCACACCGGTGGGGATGGATTCCTTCTACAACCAGACCCTGACCTGGGGCAGCTGTGCCGATTACAGCGAAGACGAGATGCCCAAGAACTCCGAGTGCACACGGGTCACGGTGCCGGTCGACTACGCCGATCCCAACGGTGCGACCGCCAAGATCGCGATCTCGCGGGTCCGGGCCACCGGCAACAAGATCGGCTCGCTGCTGCTCAACCCCGGCGGTCCCGGCGTGACCGGACTGAACATGGTCACCCTCGGTGACAGCACCCAGCTGGCCGAACGGTTCGACCGCATCGGCTTCGATCCGCGTGGCATCGGCGCGTCGCAGCCGGCCATCAAGTGCATGACCGCGGCCGAGGACGACGCCCAGCGCGCCGAGCCCAACAAGGACAACTCGCCCGCGGGCATCGCGGCCGCGGAGAACGAGAACAAGGACTTCGCCGGCAAGTGCGTCGAGCGCACCGGCAAGGACTTCCTGGCCCACGTCGGCACCCGGGAGGTCGTGCAGGACATGGACGTGATCCGGGCGGCGCTGGGTGATCAGAAGCTGACCTACCTGGGCTACTCCTACGGCACCCGCCTCGGTTACGCCTACGCCGAGAAGTTCCCCGACCACGTGCGCGCGCTGGTGCTCGACGGCGCGCTGGACCCCGAGCAGGATCCGGTCAAGGAGTCGGTGGCGCAGGCCGCCAGCTTCCAGAAGGCCTTCGACGCCTACGCCGTGGACTGCGCGGCCAAGGAGAAGACCAACTGCCCGCTCGGTGATGACCCGGGACAGGCCACCAAGAAGTTCCGCTCGCTGGTGGATCCGCTGTGGGACAAGCCGGTTCCCACTCAGGACCCGCGCGGTCTGCACTACGGCGACGCCATCACCGGTGTGCAGCAGACCCTCTACTCCAACCGCCTGTGGCCCGCCCTCACCAAGGGCCTGCGTGAACTGGCCCAGGGCAGCGGCGACACGCTGCTCGCCCTCGCCGACATGTACGACGGCCGTCACGACGACGGCACCTACGACAACAGTTCCGACGCGTTCAATGCCATTCGCTGTGTCGACGACCCGGCCATTACCGACCGGTCCATCGCAGCCAAGCAGGACGCCGACTACCGCCGCGTCGCACCCTTCCTCGACGACGGCCACGGCAGCAACGCCGCGCCGCTGGAGCTGTGCGCCATCTGGCCGGTCCCGAATACCAGCGCGCCGCACAAGCTTTCGATCCAGGGACTGCCGAAGACCGTGGTGATCTCCACGACCGAGGACCCGGCCACCCCGTACCAGGCCGGTGTCAACCTGGCGCAGCAGCTCGGCGCGTCGCTGATCACCTACAAGGGCACCCGACACACCGTGTCGCTCTCCGGAGTTCAGTGTGTCGACGACCCGGTGATTTCGTATCTCGTTGATCTGAAAGAGCCTGCGGCGGGCCTCACGTGTTGAGTGGGCACGACTCGCCGCGCCTCCTGACGTTCATGTAACACGGATTTAACTCCAGGACCCTACGCTCGCGGTCATGGACCGTCAGAAGGAATTCGTGCTCCGGACGCTCGAAGAACGGGATATCCGATTCGTGCGACTGTGGTTCACCGATGTCCTGGGGTATCTCAAGTCTGTCGCGATCGCGCCCGCCGAACTCGAGGGCGCTTTCGAGGAAGGCATCGGATTCGACGGTTCGGCCATCGAGGGGTTTGCCCGGGTCTCCGAGGCGGACATGGTGGCCAAGCCGGATCCGTCCACCTTCCAGGTGCTGCCGTGGTCCACGTCGAAGGGACACCAGCACTCGGCGCGCATGTTCTGCGATATCGCCATGCCGGACGGTTCGCCGTCCTGGGCCGATCCCCGGCACGTGCTGCGCCGCCAGCTGAACAAGGCCGGTGACCTGGGCTTCAGCTGCTACGTGCACCCCGAGATCGAGTTCTTCCTGCTCAAGCCGGGCCCGCACGACGGCACGATGCCCGTTCCGGCCGACAATGGCGGCTTCTTCGACCAGGCCGTGCACGACGAGGCCCCGAACTTCCGCCGCCACGCCATCGACTCGCTGGAATCCATGGGCATCTCCGTGGAATTCAGCCACCATGAGGGCGCGCCGGGCCAGCAGGAGATCGACCTGCGCTACGCGGACGCGCTGTCCATGGCCGACAACGTCATGACCTTCCGCTACCTGATCAAGGAAGTGGCCATCGACGAGGGCGTGCGGGCCAGCTTCATGCCCAAGCCGTTCGCCGACCACCCGGGTTCGGCCATGCACACCCACATGTCGCTGTTCGAAGGCGAGCAGAACGCCTTCGCCGACCCGGACGACCCGGACAACCTGTCGGAGACCGCGCGCGCGTTCATCGCGGGCATTCTCGAGCACGCGCACGAGATCTCCGCGGTCACCAACCAGTGGGTGAACTCCTACAAGCGCCTGATCCACGGCGGCGAGGCGCCGACGGCCGCCTCCTGGGGCCGGTCGAATCGCTCTGCGCTGGTGCGGGTTCCGATGTACACGCCGAACAAGTCGGCCTCGCGTCGCGTCGAGATCCGCAGCCCTGACAGCGCCTGCAACCCGTACCTGGCCTTCGCGGTGCTGCTGGCCGCGGGTCTGCGCGGCATCGAGAAGGGCTACACGCTGCCGCCGGAGGCCGAGGACGACGTGTGGTCGCTGACCAGCGCCGAGCGTCGCGCCATGGGCTTCCGCGAACTGCCGGCGTCGCTGGACGAGGCGCTCAAGGCCATGGAGAAGTCCGAGCTGGTCGCCGAGACGCTGGGCGAGCACGTCTTCGACTTCTTCCTGCGTAACAAGCGCCGCGAGTGGGCGGGCTACCGCGCCCAGGTGACGCCCTACGAGCTGAAGGAATACCTCGGGCTGTGACATTTTGCCCTCCGCTTCGCTCCGGGCGGTTCGCGGCCCTGTGACCTCGGCCTTCCCTCCTCCGCTCCTCCGCTTCGCTCCCACGCTCCAAGCGCGGGGAGGCGGAGCGCAGTCCAGGCCGAGGCGGGCCGCGAACTCTGGGTGGAGTGCCCTCGGGATTTGCGGAACCGGGGCGGGTGCATTCAGGAGTCGAACCGGCTGCGAGCGGGCAACGATGTCCCGTTTGAGAGGGATGGGCGGCACGTCCGATCAGCGTGACATGTAATTTGAAGGGCATGGTTCGGCCACCGACTGCTCGCTCCGCTGTACCCGGTGTCGGACGGCTCGGTCTGCTCGAGCCGTCGGCCGCCGACTCTCTGCGAGAGTTGGCGTGGGACAACGTGGACAGCGTGCCACTGCTATGGGCGCTGTCGCGGTCCCCCGACGCCGATCTGGCGCTGCTGACGCTCATCCGGCTGCGCGAGCAACTCGGGAGCGACTGGGCCGCTGTGGATTACGAGCTGCGCCGGGATACCGCGCTGCGCGGGCGGCTGCTGGCCCTCATCGGCTCGTCGAGCGCCTTCGCCGATCACCTGGTGGCGGATCCGGGCTCCTGGCAGCTGCTGAAGCGGAAGACGCTGCCCGATCGGGCGGAGCTGCTCGCGGATCTGCTGGACGCCGTGCACGCCACCCCGGAGACCGGGGAGAACGCCGGGCCCATGATGCACCGGGCCGGCGTGGCCGGGCCGGAGGCGATCGCCTTGCTGCGCAAGCGGTATCGCGATCAGCTCATGCTGCTGGCCGCCATCGACCTGGCCGCCACCGTGGAGAACGAACCGGTGCTGCCGTACCAGCAGGTCGGCCGGCACCTCACCGATCTGGCCGACGCGGCGCTCACCGCGGCGCTGTCGGTGGCGATCGCCCGGGTGTGCCCCGACCGGGAGACGCCGGTCCGGCTGGCCGTCATCGCCATGGGCAAATGCGGTGCGCGGGAACTGAATTACGTCTCCGATGTCGACGTCATCTTCGTCGCCGAACCGGCCGACACCACCGCCACCCGGCTCGCCGCCGAGATGATGAGCGTGGGCAGCGCGGCCTTCTTCGAGATCGACGCGGCGCTGCGGCCGGAGGGCAAGGCCGGCGCGCTGGTGCGCACCCTGGACTCGCACATCGCCTACTACAAGCGCTGGGCGCGCACCTGGGAATTCCAGGCGCTGCTCAAGATGCGGCCCGCCACCGGCGATCTCGCACTCGGCGCCGCCTACCGTGACGCACTGATGCCCATGGTGTGGGCGGCCAACGAGCGGCCGGACTTCGTGGCGGACGTGCAGGCCATGCGGCGGCGCGTCGAGGACCTGGTGCCCGCGGACCTGCGCGAACGCGAACTGAAACTGGGGCACGGCAGTCTGCGCGACGTCGAATTCGCTGTCCAGCTACTGCAATTGGTGCACGGCAAGGCCGACGAATCGCTGCACGTGCAGGGCACGGTGGAGGCGCTGACCGCACTGGCCGCGGGCGGCTATGTGGGCCGCGACGACGCCGCCAACCTGACCGCCTCCTACGAATTCCTGCGGCTGCTCGAACACCGCCTGCAGCTGCAGCGACTCAAGCGCACCCACACCCTGCCCGCCCCCGAGGACGAGGAGGGCATCCGCTGGCTGGCCCGCGCCGCGCACATGCGGCCCGACGGGCGGCAGGACGCGGTCGGGGTGCTCACCAGCGAGATCAAACGCAATGCGGTGCGGGTGCGGCGGCTGCACGCCAAACTGTTCTACCGGCCGCTGCTGGAATCGGTTGCGCGCCTGGACGCCGCCAGTCTGCGACTCAGCCCCGAGGCGGCGGTGCGGCAGCTGGCCGCGCTGGGCTATGTGGCGCCGGAGAACGCGCTCGGGCATCTGAAGGCGCTGACCGGGGAGGTCGGGCGCAAGGGACGGATCCAGGCGCTGCTGCTGCCGACCCTGCTCGAATGGCTCGGTGAGACACCGAATCCCGACGCGGGCCTGCTGGCCTACCGGCGGGTGTCGGAAGGGCTCGACAACGAGATCTGGTTCCTGCGCGAACTGCGCGACGAGGGCGCCATCGCGCAGCGGCTGATGATCGTGCTCGGGTCCTCGGCGTACCTGCCGGATCTGCTGATCAATGCGCCCGAGACCATTCGCATGTACGCCGACGGGCCGGACGGGCCGCTGCTGCTCGCCACCAAGCCCTCGGATGTGGCGCGCGGAATCCTTTCCGGCGCACGTCGTTACGACGACCCGAGGCGGGCGGTCGCGACCGCGCGCTCGCTGCGCCGGCACGAGCTGGCCCGCGTGGCCTCGGCGGATGTGCTGGGCATGCTCGAGGTCCCGCAGGTGTGCGAGGCGCTGTCCTCGGTGTGGATCGCCACCCTGGAGGCGGCGCTGCAGGCCGTGATCCGGGCCAGTGAGGCCGAACTCGGCAGGCGCGCGCCCGCCGACTTCGCCGTCATCGGCATGGGCCGGCTGGGCGGGATGGAACTCGGCTACGGCTCCGACGCCGACGTGCTGTTCGTGTGCGATCCGCGGCCCGGCGAGGACGAGACCGTCGCGGTGAAATGGGCGATCAGCGTCGCCGAACAGGTGCAGCGACTGCTCGGCGCGCCGAGCACCGACCCGCCGCTCCAGGTCGATGCCGGGTTGCGGCCCGAGGGCCGTAACGGTGCGCTGGTCCGCACGCTCGCCGCCTACTCCGCCTATTACACGCAGTGGGCGCAGCCCTGGGAGGTGCAGGCTCTGCTGCGCGCCCACCAGGTCGCCGGCGACCGCGAACTCGGAATCCGGTTCCTGCGCACCATGGATCCCATCCGCTATCCGGAGGGCGGCATGTCCCCCGAGGGCGTGCGCGAGATCCGCCGCATCAAGGCTCGCGTCGACTCCGAACGCCTGCCGCGCGGCGCCAACCCCGCCACCCACACCAAACTGGGCCGCGGCGGCCTCGCCGACATCGAATGGACCGTCCAGCTCCTGCAGCTCCTGCACGCCCACGAGGACCCCGAACTCCACAACACCTCCACCCTCGAATCCCTCGACGCCATCGAACGCGCCGAGTTGATCGACACCGCCGACGCCGCCCTCCTCCGCGACGCCTGGCTCACCGCCACCAAGGCCCGCAATGCCCTCGTCCTGGTCCGCGGCAAACCGGCCGACCAACTCCCCGGCCCCGGCACCCTGCTCTCCGCCGTGGCCCGAGTCGCCGGCTGGCCCAACGACGACGGCAGCGAATTCCTCGACCACTACATGCGTGTCACCCGTCGCGCCAAAACGGTCGTGGAACGCGTCTTCGGCGGCGAGTAGGAGCCGCGCCGGCGGCACGAATCCTCCTCACGCCCTGCCTGTTTGCGACGTTGCAGCCGGTCGCCGTCAGTAGGCGCACATCGACAGTGCGGCGGTGAGGTCTCTCGTCTGCCGGGGGCGGTCGCGGTGGTGGACCTGTTCGAGGCCACAGGTGTGCCGCGCGAGGCAGCGGCGGAGACCTCCATCGCCGGCTCGCGGCGCTCGTCCGGCCGAGGGATCAGCCCGGGTCGTCGATGTCGGGTTGCGCGAGATCGTTTCGGGCTGCGGGGAATTCGGCACCGATTGCGGGTGGGACGTGGGGGAGGGGGCTTCCGAGGAGTTCGTCCTGGCGGTCGCGGATCAGCCAGGGTGGGGTGCGATGGGATGAATCCGGGTCGGTGGTGGGGCGGCCGCCGGGGGCGAACATGCCGGAAGGTGCCGAGCCGGGTGGGGCGGCGAGGTTGGGGGAGTTGGGTTGTCTGGGCTGGGTGAGGGGTTCGGGGCTGGGCGGGCCGGGGAAGCTGCGACCCGGATCGGGGGTAGCGGGGGTGGGGGAGAGCGGGATGGCCGGGTGGCCGCCGGGGGTCGGGGTGAACGGGGACGTGGGTGGGGTGGTGGCGGCGGGCTCGGTTTCGGGATCGGTCCGATGAGGGGCGGTCGAGGGCTGATTGCCGGAGGTTCGGCGGTCGGGACTCGGGTATGCGGGATCGTGCGCATCGGCTTCTGTCCCGGAGCCCGGAAGGTGTTGGGAATCGCCCGGATCGGTTGCGGCGGCCGTGGTGCCGGGAGACTGAGGTCCGGGATCGTGACCGCCGCCCGGGCCGCTCCGGGTATTCGAGAGCGGGGTGGTGGGCCGGCCTGTGTCCGGGGCGGAATCGGGTGTGCCGCCGAGGTTTTCGGATGCGGTATCGCCGGGAGATCTGAGCGCGAAGAAGGCGGGGACGGCTGTGCCGGCGGGTGGGTAGATCGGGACGTAGTTGGCATCCAGGGCGGCCAGTGCGAGGTGGTACTGCTCGTCTTTGGTGTCGGCGGGGGCGTCGGGTACAGGTGGTGGCACGGTTTTCCGGACGGCTTCGGCGCCGTAGGCGGCAGCGATCACGCGGTGGCCGGTGCTGTGCGCGATTTCGGCGACATCCGTGGCGTCGCGGACGAATTGGCGGGCAGCGGTCTCGGCGGCGTCGGCGAGATGGCCGGACATAGCGGCGGCGAGGGTGGTCTGGACGGTGGCGTGCAGGGTGCTCAGGGCGCCGAACATGCTGTCGGCGATGCTCACCCAGATCTGGGCGGCCGCGTGCATGTCGCCGGGGTTCATGGCCTGGACGCGGGCGTGGATCTGCGCGTGCGAGAACCGGGGAAAATGCTCCAGCTGCCGGATGTAATCCGGGTCGAGTCCGCGCCCGGCGATCCGCGACTGCTCATGTTCGGCGCCCGACTGACTCAATCGGGCCCTGCGCCGCAAAGCTTCCGGTTCCATCGGCCTCCTCCCATCGTCCGGCGTCTCCCCACTTGGACGCCAGGGGCGGGGCACTGGTTCCGCGCCCCACCGTGTCGGGGAGTGATTCGCTTGCGGGCAGCGCTCGGACGTGCCGGCAACCGAAACGATGGCGGTCAGCCGAAATACCAGTGGCGTCCCACCGCCCAGCCGAGCAGGCGGCGGCCGGCTCCGTTCGGCTCGAGGCCGTTCGGCGCGAACCGGCCGCCCGCCACGATGTGGGCCAATCCCGCGACGGCTGGCTCCAGGCGCGGGACAGCGTGTTGGTCGATCAGCCGGTCGATCTGGCCGGTCTGGCCGGCGAGATCGCAATAGCTGAGCAGGAATACGGCCTGCCGCCACGCGTAGGCGGCGTTCTTCACCTGGATGAGGGCGGCATGACCGTGGGCGGGCTGACTCAGGCGCCGGATGATCCAGTCGAAGGTGCGGTTCGCCAGATCGGGCGCGGACTCGCGCAGCTGTTCGCCCAGATCCAGCGCGTCGACGAGGACAACCAGATTGTGGGTGGTCAGGATCTGGCTCTGCTCCAGCAGCGCGCCATTGCGGGCGACGTAGTCGTGCCGGGTACCTGCCTCGACGGCGCGCCGCGCACACAGCTCCGTGAAATCGGTGGCAGTGGACTTGCCCCACCGGATTTCGCTCCGCGCACCCGCGCGCCAGTGGTCGGCCGACGGCAGGTCGTAATACCGCTGGTACAGCGTGCCTGTCAGGGTCCGGCTCGCAATGATCGCCGCTGCCCGCCACTTCTCGGTGAACGTGCCCATGAAGATGTCCGCCGCCACCTCCTCGACCAGCGGCACCCGCAGCCCGGCCTGCTCTGCGAGAGTGTGGAATTCGCGCACCAGAGGGTTCGGCAGCACCGCCTCCGGAAACGACTCGATGGCCAGCAACGTCGTCTGCCGCAGCAGCCGCCGCGCCGCCGCCGATCCACCACCGGAGTTCCCGTCGCGGGATTCCCGGGACTTCCTGGAGCGGAGGCCATCGGACGACCCGGCGCGGGTTGCGTCGTCCGGCTTTCCGGTGCCGGTCGCCGTGCGCAGCGCGTGCAGGGCTGTGACCCAGGGCAATTCGTCGAACCGCACCTGATACTGGAGGTTGAGCAGCAGCAGGCTGCGTCGCTGCCGGAAGGCCGTGTACATCTGCTCGTACAGGCTCGCGGCCACCGGATCAGCGATATCGGCGGCCAGCAGCCGGGAGGTGAGCTGTGGCAGCATCGCCGCCAGCACCTCGCCGGAACCGACGATTCCGCGCTGGACCAGCTCCTCGGCGGGCGCTTCCAATGCGCGAATCGCCTTGTCCTGCAAATGCTGTGGGATGGTGGTGCCGTCGGCGATCGCGACCCTGTCGTCCGCCCCGACCGGCGTGGTGACAGGGTCCAGCGAGGGCAGGCCACCGTCCGCGGGGAAGCGTTCGATGCGCGTCAGGAGAACGCCGGCGAAATCCGTATACAGCGGCGCGGCAATAGCGGCCGCCTGTTCCGCCCGCGCTGACTCCCGTGCGGCGCTACCGGGTTCCCCGTGCCGGGCGAGCGTATTGGCCAGCGCCCGGCGAACTCGATCAACCTGGTGCGGGTTCAGCAGACTCGTACGTGCCGGCCGAGTGTCCGCGTCGGTCGACTGCGCGGCGCCCGGGTGCGGGTTCGCTGACTGCGAGTCCACCGATCGAGCGGCCGCCGACTGCTGGTTGGCCGGGTTCGTTGCCGGTGCGGGCCCGGCCGACATGCGGGCGGTGGTTCCTGATGACACATCGATCGAGCCGTTGTCGCGGGCCTCGTCGCGGATGCTCAGCAGCGCCTCGTGGAGGTGGGTGAAGTTGCTCTTGCGGTGGGCGTGGTGGCCGCGGAACTCGTGGGTGGTGCGGGCGGACTCGAAATCGGCCAGCCAGCGGGCACGTTCGTGCATCCAGTGGGGCGGGACGGCGCTGCCCGGAAGGCCGCCGATGACGGTGCCGGTGCGGTCGCGGCTCGGGAGGTCGCCGTCGACGGTGGCGCACCAGAGTGCGACCAGACGGTCGTAGAGCGGGGTCCAGACCTCGATGGTGGCGTGCATGAGGGTCAGTTGTTCCGGGGTGCGCACGCCGCGCAGGGCGTCGGCGGCCTCGGCGACGGTCGCCACCCGCACCGCCGCGCCGGACGGGCGGGCCACGAGGTCGAAGGCGGGGGTGAAGCGCAGACGCGACATGTACGGGCGGAGTTCGGCGACCAGGTCGAGCGCCTGCTCGGGAAAACCCTTGTCCAGCAACAGGGCTACGACGAGCAGCGCCGCATGCTCGGGGAGCTGGATGCGATAGTGGCCGCTGCGCAGGGCTGCCAGGAGCTGGGCCTGGCCGGCGTCGCCGAGGTACCAGAGGTTGAGTCGTTCGCGGGGGTTGTCGCCGGGCACCTCGGCGGGCAGGTCGGCGACTCGTTCCGCCTCGTCCCGGGTGAGTGGGGCCTCGGCGAGGCCGCGGCCGGTGGTGAATCCGCCGTGTGCGACCTCCAGGGTCACCCAGGCGGGCAGGTCGGCGACGGGGGTGCGGCTGCCGACCGTGACGCGGCCGCTCGCCAATCCGTCCAGCACCTCGCGCCAGCGTTGCGCCTTGGCCTCTGCTCGCCGCCGCTCGGCCTTGTTCGCCCCGGCGCGCACGATGGCGGTCAGCGCGCGCGACAGCTGCCCCGTCGCATACCGCTGCGGACCATGGCGAAAGACCTGATCGGACAAGGGAACTCCTGAATCGGTGACAAGCAGACCTGGCCGCGAGATTCGAACTCGCGCCCTCCCGGTCCGAAGCCGGGTGCTCTGCCGCTGAGCTAGGCCAGGGTGGGCATGGAGGCAGGATTCGAACCTGCGCCCTCCCGGTTAAGAGCCGGGTGATCTACCGCTGATCTACTCCATGTGGCGTCCGGATCGTATCCGGGGCGGAACCGGATGCGCACGAACATTTTTCGATGTCAGTGTTTGCGTGCCTGCAGGGTGAAGCTGAGGGGCAGGCGTTCGGGGTGTTCGGCGAGCCGCCATTCGGAGTCCTCGCCGCACACCATGCGACCGGGGAGGGCCTCCCACGGCACGCTGTGGTGCTCGACGAGCTGGGTGAGGGTCAGGTCGGCCTGCAGGACGGCCTCCACGATCTCGCCGAGGCCGTGATTCCACTCGTGGGTGGTGCTGTGCGCGACCGCCAGATCGATGTCCACATAGGTGGTTCCGTCGTCGAACACCATGGGCTCCGCCGTCTCGAAGTACGGGTAGCCGAGGGTGAGCGCGTCGGTGCGGGCCTCGTCCACGGCCATCCGGACCGGATGGTCGTCGCGGATGAACAGCCGCCCGCCCGGCCGCAGCAGCCCGGCCACCGTCTCGGCCCACCGGCGGATGTCGGGCAGCCAGCACAGCGCCCCGATGCCGGTGTACACGAGATCGAATCGCGCAGCGCCGAGCACGGTTACGGCGTCGTAGACGTCGGCCTCGACGAAATCGATTGGCGTGGCGCTGGATTCGGCGAGCTTGCGAGCCTCGGCCAGGGAGGCGGGGGAGAAGTCGAGGCCGGTCATGGTGGCGCCCAGCCGCGCGAGGGAGAGGGTGTCGGTGCCGATGTGGCATTGCAGGTGCACAGCGTCCAGACCGCGGATGTCGCCGAGGCGCGGCAGGTCGAAGCGGACCACGTGGCTCAGGAACGACGGATCGGTCCGGAATTTGTCGAGGGCGTAGTCGCCGGAACCGGCGTGCAGCGGAGCGCGATCGTCCCAGTTGGCCCGGTTCAGGCGGCGGTAGTCGCTCATGATGCTCGACTGTGCCATGAATGCGGCGGCCGTCTCAGCTGATTTTCCGGATGCGTGTCGCGAGCGGCGCGCCGTGACCGGGCCGATGATTCCCACCGGCAGTTGCGAGACCGGGGACTTCCTGCGATATGTCGGTGGATACTCGGAGCAGGTCCCGAGTGGTGAGCGGGAGGCGAGATGGGGACGTCGCGGGTGCGGCTGGGGCTGGCCGTCGTGCTCTTGGTGGCGGGGGTGGTCCTCACCGGTTGTTCGGCCGTCAAAGGACCAGCCGCACAAAATGTTTCGGCTCCGGCGACGACCAATCCGTGGGACTCACCGGGCAGACCTCGGCGAGCGGGCCCAGCGGTCCCCGGACCGGGGTGCCGGACGCGGATCTGCGGGCCGAGAACGGGGACGGCGGGGCCATCGACAAGCTGGCCCTGAACGCCATCTCCGATATCGCCGACTACTGGAAAGGGCAGTACGCCAAGACCTTTCCGGGCACCTTCACCCCGGTGACCCGATTCATCTCCTGGGATGCCACCGCGCCCCGCGCCCGGGCCGTCGATTTCTGCCGCAGCAGCACCTATCAGGAGGTCAATGCCGCCTACTGCAGCGTCGACCAGACCATCGGCTGGGATCGCGGCACCCTGCTGCCCGAACTCGTGAAGAAGTTCGGGCAGCTGGCGGTGGTCATGGTGCTGGCCCACGAATACGGGCACTCGGTCCAGGCGCAGGCCAAACTGAACGGCTTCTTCACTTCGAGCGTGGTGCGCGAACAGCAGGCCGACTGCTTCGCGGGGGTGTTCCTGCGGTCGGTGGCGGAAGGGAATTCGCGGCACTTCACCCTCAACACCACCGACGGGCTGAACGGCGTGCTGGCCGCGGTCATCTCCTTCCGGGACCGGGAACCCGGCGCGTCGCAGGATGAGCACGGGACCGCGTTCGAACGGGTCACCGCCGTGCAGATGGGCTACACCGACGGCACGACCGCGTGCAAGGGCATCACCCGCAGCGAGCTTCAGAAACGGCGCGGCACCCTGCCCACCAGTTTCCAGCCGGGGGACAAGGCCAAGCAGCTGCCGGTGGACCAGCCCGACCTGACGCTGGTGGCGCAGTCGCTGGCCCGCACCTACCCGATCCAGCCGGAGCCCGCCTACGACTACACGGGGCTCACCCGCACCTGCCCGAACGTGACCGCGACCCAACCTGTTTCGTACTGTCCGAGCACCAATGTCATCGGCACCGACGTGCCTGCCTTGGCGAAACGGGCGGTCGCCGGTGACAACGGTGATCTGTTCTCGGCCATGGTGGGCGGCGACTACAACGCCTTCGTCGTCTTCGTCTCCCGCTACATGCTCGCCGTGCAGCAGGCCCGGAAGCTGAGCATCACCGGGGCCGGCACCGCGGGTCTGCGCGCCGCCTGCTTCTCGGGCGTGTACAGCACCCAGCTCAGCCGGCCCGGCAGCGACTTGCAGCTCTCCGCAACCGATCTCGACGCGGCGATCTCCGGACTGTTGCTCGACGGGCTGGCCGCCGCCGATGTCAACGGCGCTCTGGTTCCCAGCGGCTTCGTGCGGCTCGAGGCCTTCCGGACCGGGGTGCTGGACGGCGAGGACGCCTGCCTGAAGGCTTACCGGTAGCGGACCAACGGCCGGAATCCGGAGTAGCGCAGTGGATTCCGGCCGTTTACGGCCGCCGGCTCAGTTCTGCGGCAGGTGCGCCTCGAGCCAGTTCACCAGGTCGGTGAGCACCTTGTCCTGTTCGGGCTCGTTGTAGATCTCGTGGTAGAGCCCGTCGTAGCGGATGACCGTCTTGTCCTTCGACGCCGCGCTCCGCTCCAGCAGGTCGCTGCCGGTGGGCGAGGCGAGGCCGTCGGAGGTGCCGTGCTGGACCAGCAGCGGGGCGGTCAGGCGGTCCAGGTGGGACTTGACGTACTCGCCCGCGCGCAGCATCTCACCGGCGGTGCGGGCCGGGACGCCGCCGTGGTGCACCAGCGGATCCTCGTCATAGGCGCGCACCACATCGGGGTCGCGGCTCACCAGCGTCGAATCCAGCTTCACCACCGGCAGATTCGGCAGGTACTTCGACACCAGCGGCGCGGCCAGGCGCTGCACCGCATTGCCCGCCTCGATATCGATGGCCGGGGCCGACAGCACGACGCCGGTCACCTCCGGCTGGTCGCGGGTGGCCAGGTAGGCGGTGGTGAGGCCGCCCATGCTGTGGCCGATGAGGAAGCTCGGCAGTCCGGGATGGCGTCCGGTGGCGGTGGTGAGCATGGTGCGCACATTGTCGGCCGCGGTATCCAGCGAGACGACATTCGCCCGCGGGCCCTCCGATTTGCCGTGCCCGGTGTGGTCGAGCGCGTAGACCGCGACCCCGGACTCGGTGAGCCGCTGCGCGACATGCGCGTACCGGCCGGAGTGCTCGGCGTACCCGTGCACGATCACGGCGACGGCGCGGGGGTCGCCGTCGGGCAGCCACGCCTGCCAGAACACGCGGCCTTCCGCTCCCTGGAATTCACCGGTTTCCGTGCGGGTCATTCGCCGCTCCCTTCGGTTCGAGGTCGTCACGCTGCCGGAGGGTGCGCCCGCCCAACACGGTGCGCCCGAAATGTCGAGTACCGGCGGAGTCATTCTCGCGCATCCGGCGCGTGGCGGGGCCGGACGGGCAAATCCGTCCGGTGGAGTGGGGGTTGCCGGGGTCAGCCGACGAGGCGGTCGAGCAGAAGCCGGTTGAACCGGATCAATCGGGCGTAATCGGCGCGGGAGATGCGTTCGTCCGTGCCGTGGATACGCTCCAGATCGGTGGCGGTCAGGATGATCGGCGCGAAATTACAGCGGGTGGCGGCCAGATCGTCGTAATAGCGGGAGTCGGTGGCGCCCGGGACGACGCCGACCGTGACGGCGATGCCCGGCGCGACCTCGCGCGCGACACCGGCGACGAGATCGAAGTCCGGGCCCGCCGACGGGTCGGCCGAGGGCTCGGAGGTGGTGCCGTCGAGTTCGATGGATACGCCCTTGTCCCGCACCACCTTCCGGCAGTGGGCCAGCACATCGGCCACCGAATCGCCCGGCAGGATGCGGAAGTTCACGAACGCCTCGGCCCGCTGCGGCAGCACATTGGGCTTCACCCCGCCGCTGATCATGGTCGGCGCGGTGGTGGTCCGCACCAGCGCCTCGGTCTGCGGCCGGGCCGCCAGCACCCGCGCCGCGATGGCCCCGGCCACGTGCACCAGCCCGAGCAGCGTCCGGCGCGGTTCGGACATGAATTCCCGTACCCGCGTGAGCATGTCGACCGCGACCGGCGTCAACCGCAAGGGGAACGGATGATCCTGAATACGTGCGACCGCCCGCGCCAGCCGCCCCACCGCGGTCTGCCGTCCCGGCATCGACGAATGCCCGCCCACATCGGTCACCGACAGCCGCACCGTCGCGAACCCCTTCTCGCCCACCATGATCGTGGCCACCGGCACGTCGATCCCGTCGGCCACACCCGTGGTGATCACGCCGCCCTCGTCGACCAGCAACCGGGCCCGGACACCGGCGTCACGCAACCGCTGCGCCATCCGTCCCGCGCCCTCGGCGCCGAAGATCTCCTCGTCGTGCCCGAACGCGAGATACACGGTCTCCCTGGGCCGGACACCCGCACTCAACGCCCGCTCGACCGCTTCCAGAATCGCCAGTACCCGGCTCTTGTCATCGATAGCCCCACGCCCCCAGATGAATTCGTCATCGACCACGCCGTCGAACGGCGGGTGCGTCCACGCCTCCAGATCGTCCACCGGCACGACATCCATATGCGCCAGCAGAATCGCCGCCACAGTGTCATCCGGCCCGTCGGCGGCCGCCCAGCGGTACAGGCGGCTGTGGCCGAAGGTTTCCCAGGTGAGGTGGGTGTGGACCAGTGGGAAGGACTGTTCGAGGTGAGCGGTGAGGCGGTCGAATTCGGCGCGGTCGATGCGGTCGCGGTTCTCGTAGGAGACGGTTCGGCAGCGGAGCGCCGCGGCCAGCCGCTCGGCGGTGGCATCGTCGACGGTGCGGGCGTCGGTCGGCGCGGTGCTGGTCATGGGCCTATCCGCCGGCCCTGGGCGGGAAGTTCGCGGTCACACTGGCATTGTTCACCACATCGGGGGACAGCGAGACCGACTTCTCGTTCCGCCACTTCGGAATGGCCTCGCTGATATCGCCGGGCAGGTCGGGGGTGCGGATGCTGGCGAGCAGCGGCAGGTGGATCTGGGCCGTGGTGACGGTGACCGGTGCGAAGGCCGGCGGGTGCGCCCACACGTCGTCGACCACGTCGGTGATGCGGATGCCGATCCGGTGGCCGGCGGCAAGGGGCCAGTCCTGTGCGAGCAGCCGGACCTGGGCGGTCGGGGTGACCGGGGCGATGCCGCGGGTGACGACGGTCGCCCGGTTGTTCGGGTCGATGTCGTAGACCTCGACGGTGACGGCTGCCGCGGCGGGCCCGTCCAGGCCGAGGGTGGCCGTCGCCTGACCGGACAGGTGCTGGTCCTGGTCGAGTGGCTGGGTCACGGTCCAGATCTCGCGGTCCGCGCCCGGGACAAGGCCGCGGTCGTTGTAGCGTCCGGTGCGCAGATCGATGTCGACGGCGCGGCTGTCGGCGGGCGGCCACGCGGTCTCCGAACGCCACCGGCCGTCGAACTGGCCGACGGTGATCCGGGGTCCGGGCACCGTCACGTCCTTGCCCGCCACGTGCCGGTCGAAGAACGCCAGCAGCTCGGTGGCGAAGTCGGGCGAACCGCATTTCTCGGTGCAGTCGCGGTGACCCCACTGCCCGAACCAGGCCCGGTGCTCGCCCGGGCCGAGCGCGTTCCACAGCGGGAAGACCCGGTCGGGGCGGGTGTTGTAGTCGACGAAGCCCTGGCTGAGGAACAGCGGAATGGTGTTGCCCCGCACCTTCTCCACCAGATCCCGGTCCCGCCAGAATGCGGAATTCGCGTCGTGGTTGGTGGTTTCGGCGAGGTAGTGCTGATAGCAGGCCGGATCGATGCTCGAAGCATTCGCCTTGTACTCGGCCGAATCGGTCGGATACGCGGGCGTGGAGGCGATCATCAGATGCTCGAAGCCCGCGAGATCGCCGGGCCGGAAGCCGTTCTCACTGATCGGCTTCAGCGAGAACTTCCAGGCGATGCCCTGCATGTAGAGGTAGGTGCTGGGATCCACGACCGGCTCGAAGGCGGCCACCGCCGCCAGTCCGGCGGGCTGCTCGGCCAGTCCCATGAGCCCGGTCCAGCCCTCGTAGGAGGTGCCGGCCAGCCCGACCCGGCCGGTCGACCACGGTTGTCCCGCAGCCCATTCCACCGCGGTCTTCACATCCGACCGCTCGCCCGGCCCGCCGAAATCGGGGCAGCCGTTGGAGCCGCCGAATCCGCGCAGATCCACGATCACGTAGGTGTATCCGGCCTGCAGGAACAGCGACGCCGGCAGATCGTCGGTGGACGGCCCGCCCTTGACCCGCGGCTCGCTCAACCGCATGAGGTGCGCCCGGTACGGGCTCACGGTCATGATCACCGGTGTGCGCACGTCGTCGGCGATTCCGACGGGTCGCAGCACGTCCGCGTGCAATCGCGTCCCGTCCGGTGCGGTGATGAACTCCTCGTGCCATTGATACTGCGCCTGCGCCCCCGCCCGCCCCGGCTCCGCCACAACCCCCACCACCAGTAGCAGCACGCCGATCAACGCGCGCCACAACACCATCCGCATGCTCACCATAGTGACCTTGGTGCTTGCGAGGGCCGCGATCCAGCCCCAGGAACCGGGGTGCGCGGTCCGCTTCCCGGTCGGCGCGCCACGCCGGGTTTGACCCTCCCGTCACGGGAGACCGCATCCTCGAATCGACCCCGAGGGAGGAGCACCCATGAAACTGGACCTGGCCAAGACCGACAGGCACTACTACGACGCCCCCGCCGAACCCGTCCTGCGCACCTTCCGGACCTGCAACTACGCGACGGTCAGCGGTGTCGGCGCACCCCTGGGCGACGCCTACACCGAGGCCGTCTCGACCCTGTACCGAGCCGCCTACGGCGCCAAGAAGATCGCCAAGGCCGAGGGCAACGATTTCGTGGTCCCCAAGCTGGAGGGCCTGTGGTGGGTCGAGTCGGACCGCCCCGCCCTGGAGGTGCCGCGTGACGAATGGCACTGGACCATGATGATCCGTATGCCCGACCCGGTGACCCCGGACATGGTCTCCGGAGCCACTTTCGAACAGCTCACCGAGGGTGACGCCATCCAGGTCATGCACCGCGGCCCGTACGCCACCGAGCCCGAGACCCTCGCCCGCATGGAAGCCTTCATGGCCGAACACCACTTGACCATGAACGGCCGCCACCACGAGATCTACCTCTCGGACCCGCGCCGGACCCAGGACGCCGCCATGCGCACCCTGCTCCGCCATCCGGTCCGGCCGCTGTCCTGACGGGGGAGCTCTCACCATGGCATCTCGCCCGGTTCCCTATGCTGAGAGCTCCCCCGATCCCGTGTGATTACACGGGACGGAGTTTGATCATCTTGCGGAGGCGGGCGCGGTCGCGTTCGAGGCGGCGGGCCTCGTAGGCAATGGGGAAGTAGCGGACGCGCTCGGGGAGGTGGGGGACGGTGCGTCCGATGACGCGGCCCAGGATGCGCAGGGCGCGTTCGTCTTTCGCGGTCCATTCCAGGCCGAGCCGGTCGCGGACCAGCTCGGGGGTGGTGCCGACGGTGAAGAAGTACTGGAGGCGGCCGACCGGGTTGGTGACGGCACGCCAGACGGGGTGCAGGGGAGCGGGGATCTGCTTGGGCGGGGCGATCTTCCGGATCACCTTCAGATAGTCGTAGGCGACATTCGTTGCGACGAGGTGGTTTTCGACCTGATCCTGGAACCAGGGCTCCCATTCCGCGTAGGTCGCGGGAATCTCCTTGGGGGCCACCGAGAAATTGCGCATGAGCTGCACGGTCTCCTGGTAATAGGACTCCTTGTCGGCGTCGGTGAGCTTCCGGCTGGAGAAGTACTTGTTGCCCTCGGTGAAGGCGAACACGCTGGTGTGCAGGACCCAGGCCCAGGGCGCGGACGCGAGGGCCCGGTGCTTGGCGCCCTGGGCGTCGGTGGAGTTCAGGGTGGCGTGCATCCGCCGCAGCCGGTCGGCCTCGGCGAGCGCCTCGTCGCCGCCGTAGATCCACATCATCACCGAGGCGATGCTGCGGGTGGCCCGGCCCATCGGGTCGGTGCGGAAGGTCGAGTGCTCGTCGACCACCGCGGCGATGGTCGGTTCCATGGTCTGCAGCAGGAAGGCGGACCCGGCGGTGAGGGAGAAGGTGAGCAGGCCGACGTCATCCCACATGCGGCTGCCGGGTTCGAACGGGCGGCGTTCGGGACGGCCTTTGGTCTCGTGGTCGAGCGCGACGGCGGCGGTCATGCTGATCTCCTTTGATCACTCCCGCCGGAGCGCCACACTGCGACAGGATGAGAGAGTTACTAGCAAATCTTCTCATCATGTCGCGAGCGTGGCAACCGTCACTCGAGCGTCGGTCCTCCACTGGTCGGATTCGGCGGGATTCGTCGCCTGCCGGCTCTCGGGCCGGGAACTCTCCCGGTCGGCGAGTATGACGGGTCGGGATGGCATACCGTGGGCAACGATTGAACGCCTGAATATCAGGTTATTTCGACGAATTATGTTGGTGCGCAATAAAGCCCGCTACTCAGCGGCTGGAGATGTGATCCGAGTCGGCCTTCTCGGTCCGGGGTGCCCTGTTGACGGATGTCGCCTGCTGAGGACGTCGTGCTACCCTCGGTATCGGTACCGACGGTACCAGTATGGAGCCTTCCCATCATGAATGTCACGGCAACCACGAGCGCGGTGCTGCCGCCAGGGCCGCCTCTGCCCGCCGCTCTCCAGGCACTGATCTACTTCAGCGATCCGATCGGATCGCGCGGCGGCGGAATGGGCTGCCGCGGGTGACTCCGCGGCCTGACCGGGCGTCCGCGCCGACACACCGGCGGACGAGAGCCGCCGCGACCGGGAAACGCCCTCCGACCCGGCGTGCCATGATCTTGGACGCTGCCGTGGACGCCTTCGCGCACGGTGGCTATCACGGCACGTCCATGTCCGATATCGCGGCGGCCGTGGGCATTTCGGCGCCAGCGCTGTACCGGCACTTCCACGGTAAGCAGGAACTGCTCGGGCAGTGCCTGCTGGTCGGCCTCGACGACACCCTGACGCGTGTCGAGGCCGCCCACCGGGCCGACCCGTCGGGGGCGGCGGTACCGGCCGCTCTGGTCCGGGTCGCGCTCGAGCTGCGTGAGCTGCCCAGGCTGTGGCAGTTGGAGTTCCGCAATCTGACGCCCGGTGACCGGACCGCGGTGCTGCTGCGCGCCGCCCGGCTCACCGGATACCTCAGACACTGGATTCGCGGCTGCCGTCCCGAACTGAACGTCGCCGATGTCGAGCTGCTGAGCTGGTGTGTGCTGTCGGTCGCGGTCAGTCCGTCCTATCACCGGACCGAGCTGCCGCTGCCGATCGCCGCGCAGCTGCTCGAATCCGTTGTCGCCGAGGTGATCCGGACCGAGCTGCCGGATCGGACGGCGGGGCGGCCGCCGACGCGCTCCGCGCGGCTCGACGGTGCGAATACCGCGCTGGATCGAGCGCTCCGGTCCGAGCGGATGCTCGCCGAGGCCGCCCGGCTGTTCAGCACCCGCGGTTTCGCCGCCGTCGGCATCGAGGACATCGGCGCGGCGGTCGGGGTCTCGGGACCCGCACTGTACTACCACTTCTCGAACAAGGCCGAACTGCTCGATCGGATCGTGCGACGGCAGGACGAATGGCTGCAGCTGACACTGGTGCGGGCGGTCGCGGAGACCCGCAGCGCCGAGGCGTCGATGCGCTCGCTGATGCGCAGCTTCGCGCGATTCGGCGTCGACGAACCGGACCTGCTGGCCATCACCGTCAGCGAAACACGTCACCTGCCCTACGACGCGGTGCAGCGCTACCGGCGCGTCCGCCTGGACAGCATTGCCCAGTGGGGGCGCATGTTGCAGGCGGTCCGGCCCGAGATCCCGGCCGCGGTGGCGCGGCTGCTGGTCCGCGCATCCACCACGGTTGTCATCGAGGCCGTGCGCAATCCGCGGTTGCGGTGGCGTGACGATCTCGTCGACGTCCTGGTTGCGGTCGACGAGCGGATCGCGGCGGCCCCGATCGGCGTCCGTGCGGCGGCCCGGTGAATTACGCCACTTAGCGGCCATTCACTTAGTCGATTCGAATTGCCTGCTACCAGTACGTGAATGGCGTGAATTGATACGGGTTCCTTACTTATCGGTCATTAACAAGCCATTGTCAGCCCGTTCCGTATCTCGAAAAGTGGTGACTCGTGAGCCATTACAAGAGCAATGTCCGCGACCTCGAATTCAACCTGTTCGAGGTGTTCGGGCTCGGGACCGTCCTGGACGCGGGCGCCTTCGGCGACCTCGACGCCGACACCGTGCGCACCATGCTGGCCGAAGCGGCCCGCCTCGCCGAGGGACCGGCGGCGGCGTCCTACGCCGAAACCGATCGCACGCCACCGGTTTTCGACGCGGCGGCACACGCGGTGCGGCTGCCGGAAGACTTCAAGCAGGCCGTCCGGGCCTGGTACGACGCGGACTGGTGGCGGGTGGGCAAGGCCGAGGAGATCGGTGGGATGCCGGCGCCCGCGATGGTGTCCTGGGCCATCTCGGAATTCGTGCTCGGTGCGCAACCGGCCGCCTACATGTACCTGATCGGCCCGATGATGGCCAATGTCCTCCACGGCGTCGGCACCGAGCAGCAGCGCCACTGGGCGCAGTTGATGACGGAACGGAACTGGGGCGGCACCATGGTGCTCACCGAGCCCGACGCGGGCTCCGACGTCGGTGCGGGCCGGACGAAAGCCGTTCGGCAGGAGGACGGTTCCTGGCGGCTCGAGGGCGTCAAACGCTTCATCACCGGCGCGGATTCGGACGATCTGTTCGAGAACATCGCGCACCTGGTGCTGGCGCGGCCGGAGGGCGCCGGTCCGGGCACCAAGGGCCTGTCCCTGTTCTTCGTGCCGAAGTTCCACTTCGATCCGCAGACCGGTGAGCTCGGTGAGCGCAACGGCGTGTTCGTCACCAACGTCGAGCACAAAATGGGCCTCAAGGCCTCGGCGACCTGTGAGCTGACCCTCGGCGGGCACGGCGTCCCCGCGGTCGGCTGGCTCGTGGGCGAGGTGCACGACGGTATCGCGCAGATGTTCAAGGTGATCGAGGAAGCCCGGATGATGGTGGGCACCAAGGCGATCGCCACGCTGTCCACCGGCTACCTGAACGCGCTGGACTACGCGAAGCAGCGGGTGCAGGGCGCGGATCTGACCCGCCAGGCCGACAAGACGGCCCCGAAGGTGACGATCATCAACCACCCTGACGTGCGCCGATCCCTGCTGCTGCAGAAGGCCTACGCCGAAGGGCTGCGGTCGGTCTACCTCTACACGGCCGGGCACCAGGACGCCGTGGTGGCGCAGCATATTTCGGGGGCCGGCCCGGAACTGGCCGCCGCCGTCAACGACCTGCTGCTGCCGATCGTGAAGGGTGTCGGCTCCGAACGCGCCTACCAGTATCTGGCGGAATCGCTGCAGACCCTGGGTGGTTCGGGCTTCCTGCAGGACTATCCGATCGAACAGTACATTCGCGACGCGAAGATCGACTCGCTCTACGAGGGCACCACGGCGATCCAGGCGCAGGACTTCTTCTTCCGCAAGATCGCCCGTAATCGCGGCGTCGCCCTGGGGCACGTGCTCGCCCAGGTGCGCCGGACCGCGGAAGCCGACGGTCCGCAGCAGCTGAAGCTCGCCAAGGATCAGCTGTCGGTCGCGCTGGAACAGGTCCAGGACATGGCGGGGATCCTGACCGGCTATCTGCTGGCCGCCGGCGAACAGCCCGACGAGCTGTACAAGGTCGGTCTCGGCTCGGTCCGCTTCCTGCTGGCCGTCGGCGACCTCCTCATCGGGTGGCGCCTGCTCGCCGGCGCCGAAACCGCTCTCGCCGCACTCGATTCGGACCCGGCCGAGACCGATCGCCGCTACTACGAGGGCAAGGTCGCCACCGCGACATTCTTCGCCCAGCAGGTGCTGCCCCGGCTGGACGCCGACCTCGAGGTCCTCGCCGCGCTCGACAGCGAGATCATGACCGTCGAAGAATCGGCTTTCTGACCCCGGTGCGGAGTCACGAGTGGGCCATCGTCGAGTTCGCCCTGATCTGGCAGCCGTACGGTGGCCCCACCCCCGAGGACATCCTGGTCGAGTTCGGCATGACCGAACCCGTCTTCCGCGCGAGGATCCGTGCCGTCCTCTCGGCTCGGGGAACGACGGCCGAGGAACCATTCCTCCGGCATGCGCGCTCGGCACTCTGGCCGTATCTGCGGGCGGCCGGTGTCGCGCGCTAGGCGGGTTGCAGCTGGCGGAAGGCGAGCGGGCCCACGGCCTTTGCGGCAGTGGGGCGTCGGCGAGCGTGCCGTCGAAGGCGATGATGTATTGAATCGGCGACGTGGTCGCGCCGCAGAGCCGCTGCCGGCGCAGGTCAGGAGGCGGTGGTCAGCGGCCGGTCGAAATCGATCGTCACGCCGGCGGCGGTCGCGGCCCGCTCGATGATCGCCCGCACCACGGGTTCCGCCGCCGCCACGAATTCCTCGGCCGAGCCGGGCATTTCGGCGGGCGCGGACCACCAGTTCGCCGCGCCCTCCACCGCCCCGACGATCATCGAGGCGTAGAGGGACGCGTCGACCGCCGTTGTGGCGCCGGACGATTCGATGATCAGGACGACCAGATCGGCGACCTCGGAGCGGATCGCCTGCCAATTCTCGAGCGACTTGGCTCCCGGGCTCTCCGCGTCGAGGAACAGGAACCGCGCGATCTGCGGATGGTCCACGATCAGCGCGGCGTATCCGGCGAGCGCGGCGTGCAGCATCGCCCCGGCGCTGCCCGCCGGCTGCCGGCGGACCTCCGCCAGGCCGCGCACGATATCCTGTTTGGCCTGATCCGCGATGGCGAGCGCCAGATCCGCCTTGTCGGCGAAAAACCGGTAGAGGGTGGGCTTGGAGACCTTCGCCTCTGCGGCGATGGCGCGCATGCTGGCCTGCGGCCCCTCGGTCTCGATCACGCGGATGGCGGCGTCGATCAGAGTGCGCCGCATCTCGACCCGATGTTCGGCCCATCGTTCGGTCCGGGCGTCGCCCACAATCCACCTCTCCGACCGTCTGGGATGCAACATGTTCAGCGCGAATTCACGTCTCGACCAGCGATGTTAGCAGGGCTCGAACGGCCGGCCGCGGCTCGGCATGCCCGGCGTCACCAGGCTTTACGCAGGTGAGCCCTCCGTGGAGGGGGCCGTTTCCTGGCGTCGGTGTTGACTGCCGGTGGCAGAACTGGCCGCAGCAGCGGTGCCCAGAATCAGGGCCGCGCCATGAATATTCGCAGTTGCAGCGAGCGCCAGGCCGACAAGCACGAGCAGAGCCGCTACCGGGCGGCGAAGGTCCAGACCACGCGCCGCCATCAGATTTGCGGGCCCGACCAGCAACGCGCATCCCAACACCGCAGGCAACCACGCTTGGCCTCCAAGGGTGGCGAACATGGCTGCGCTCCATAGCATTACGACGGTCAGCGACCAACGCGGCAGGCGTTCGTCCCGCCGCCACAACGCCACTGTGAGCCCTCCGGCAAGACCGCAATCGGCGATGGAGTTTCCACCGCCGACCGGCTGCCAGGCGTACGCGATGAACTCGACCACCAGCCCGATCCCGAAATACTGGAGCAGCCAACGGGACTGCGGGAGCACCTGCTCGGCAAGCAGGCCGAGCGCCAGCAAGAAGGCCAGGTTCAGTATTGCGCCGGCGAATCCGCCATCTTGCACGAACAGTGCTGTGCCTGAGCGCCACCAATCCCCATGCAGCCCTGACGGAGTCCGCTCCAGGTGCGCCAGCGTGCCGGGTACGAGCCATTGCAGGACGTTCACCACGGCCGTCACCACGAATACTCCGAAGGTCAGCTTCGAGAACCGCCGCAACCCCATGGATTCGAGAATAGGCACGCCCGAGGCTAGCCGTAGCGACGCGAAAAGCCGGATGGCGGGGACCGGCCGGGTAACCCGGTCCACGCCATCCGGCGTTCACTACCCGCCGCCGGGTGAGTACGGCTGCCGGTCGCGCGGCTTGGCATGGGTAACCGCGCGCGCCGGGTGGCGGGCGACGTCGTCCGATCCTGGATCGAGAACCGGACGGCGATCGGGGCGTGACTAGGTCACGATGCGCAGCGGATGCTCGATGAGCTCCTTCAACTGCTGCAGGAAGCGGGCCGCGACGGCGCCGTCGATGGAACGGTGATCGGCCGACAGCGTGACGCGAAGGATCTTGCGCGCCACCACCTTCTCGCCGTCCAGCTTCAGCTCGTCCTGGGCCGCGCCGACCGCGAGGATCGCGGACTCCGGCGGGTTGATGACCGCGGTGAACTGCTCGATGCCGAACATGCCCAGGTTGGAGATGGTGAAGGTGCCGCCGGACATGTCCTCGCCGCGCAGCTTGCGGTCGCGAGCCCGGGCGGCCTTGTCGCGGCCCTCGGCGGCGATGGCGGACACGCTCTTGCGGTCGGCGTCGTGGATGACCGGGACCAGCAGGCCCGCCTCGGTGGCGACCGCGATACCGATATTGATCGCGTTGTGCCGCAACAGCTTGTCGCCTGCGAAGGAGACGTTGACCGCCGGATCCAGGCGCAGCGCGGTGGCGACCGCCTTCACCAGCAGGTCGTTCACGCTGACCTTGCCGGAGCCGGTCTCCTCCAGGGTCTGGTTGATCTGCGCGCGGAAGGCGAGCAGTTCGGTCACATCGATCGCACTGGTCAGATAGATGTGCGGGGCCTGCTGCTTGGACTCGGTGAGGCGCTGGGCCGAGACACGCTGGATGGTGGTCAGCGGGATCTCTTCGTAGTCGCCGGTGGCCGGAGCGATCGCGGGAGCCGGGGCGACCGGAGCCGGGGCGGCAGCGGCGGGCGCGGCCGGAGCGACTGTGCTGCCCGCGTTTTCGACATCCTGCTTGGTGACGCGGCCGCCGGGGCCGGTGCCGGTCACGGCAGCGATGTCGACGCCGAGTTCCTTGGCGACCTTGCGGGCCAGCGGCGACGACTTCTTGCGCTCACCGGACTCGGCTGGAACCGCAGGGGCACTGCCGCTTCCGGCGGTCGGAGCCGAATTCGCCTGCGCGCTAACGGTCGTCGCGGTCGGAGCCGGAGCCGGAGCCGGAGGGGCAGGAGCTGCGGCCGGGGCCGGAGCCGACGCCCCGCTGCCGTCACCGAGAATCGCGATCGGCTCGCCGATGGCGACGGTGGTGCCGGGCGCGGCGATGATCTGCTCGAGCACGCCGTCCTCGTAGGCCTCGAGCTCCATCAGCGCCTTGTCGGTCTCGATCTCGGCGAGGATCTCGCCGGCCTTGACCTGGTCGCCGACCTGCTTGAGCCAGGCCGAGACGATGCCCTCCTCCATGGTGTCGGAGAGCCGGGGCATGGTTACTTCAGGCATGATTCCTTCCGGTTCTCAGCGTCGCTTGCCCACGGCGGCAAGGGTTTCGAGGGCGGCCCGGTAGAGGGAGTCCGGCGACGGGAGCGCCAGCTTCTCCAGGGGCTTGGCGTAGGGCAGCGGCACCTCGGCCATGGCCACCCGGCGCACGGGGGCGTCGAGGTAGTCGAACGCGCCGTCGGAGATGGAGGCCGCGACCTCCGCGCCGATGCCGTAGGTCAGCCAGTCGTCCTCGCCGATGACGGCGCAACCGGTCTTCTTGACCGAGGCGACAATGGTGTCGCGGTCCAGTGGCCGCAGGCTGCGCAGGTCGACGACCTCCGCCGAGATGCCCTCCACGGCAAGCTTTTCCGCGACCTGGGTGCACACGGTGGCCATGCGCGAGTAGCCGATGAGCGTGATGTCGGTGCCCTCACGGGTGACCGCGGCCTTGCCGATCTCGGCGGGCGGCAGGTCGTCCGGCACCTCGCCCTTGGTGTTGTAGAGCGAGAGGTTCTCCAGGAACAGCACCGGATCGTCGTCGTCGATGGCGGCCTTGAGCAGCGCCTTCGCATCGGCGGGCGTGCTCGGCGCGACCACCTTCAGGCCCGGCACGAACGCGTAGTACAGCTCGATGTTCTGCGAGTGCGTCGCGCCGAGCTGCTGGCCGCCGCCACCGGGGGTGCGGATTACCATCGGCACCGACGTCTGCCCGCCGAACATGCCGTAGATCTTGGCGGCGTGATTGACGATCTGGTCCAGCGCCAGCAGCGAGAAGTTGATCGTCATGATCTCGACGACCGGGCGCAGGCCCAGCATGGCGGCGCCGATGGCCGCGCCGACGAAACCCTCTTCGGCGATCGGGGTGTCACGCACCCGCTTCTCGCCGAACTCGGCCAGCAGGCCGGCGGTGATCTTGTAGGAGCCCTCGAAGACGCCGATCTCCTCCCCGATGAGGAGGACGTCGTCGTCGCGCCGCATCTCCTCGCGGAGGGTCTCGCGCAGCGCTTCACGGTAGGTCATGACAGCCACGGTGATGTCCTTAGGCGGTGAAGAGCGGATCGCCGGGCAGGCGATGGGAATCGCCCGCGACCGGGGTCGCGTAGTTGTAATCGAACAGGGTGGCCGGGTCCGGGTGCGGGGACTGATCGGCGAAATCGACCGCGGCACGGACGCGTTCCTTGACGTCGGCCTCGATGGCGGCGGCCGAGTCCTCGCTCAGCACGCCCGCGTCGAGAAGACGGTTGTGCCACAGCACGATCGGGTCGTGCTCGACGGCGGTGGAGACGGCGTCCTCGCTGCGGTACTTGGCCGGGTCGACGACCGAGTGGCCCTTCAGCCGGTAGGAGACGGCCTCGAGCAGGGCGGGCTTGCCCTCGCGGCGGGCGGTCTCGATGAGATCGCTCGCGACCTCGCGCACGGCCAGCACATCGGTGCCGTCCACGCGCTCACCCCGCATGCGGTAGGACGACGCCCGCTTCCACAGGTCCGGTTCGGCGGAGGACTTCTCGACGGTGGTGCCCATGCCGGTCTGGTTGTTGATGACCAGGAACACGACGGGCAGGTTCCACAGCGCCGCGATGTTCAGCGACTCGTGGAAGGCGCCGATATTGGTGGTGCCCTCACCCATCTGGCACACCACGACGTCGTCGCCGCCCCGGTAGTCGATGGCCAGCGCCGCGCCGATGGCGAGCGGAACCTGGCCGCCGACAATGGCGTAGCCGCCGAGCAGGCGGGTCTCGGTGTCGTACATGTGCATCGACCCGCCCCAGCCCTTGGAGGTGCCGGTGGA
Organism: Nocardia sp. NPDC004860; assembly: GCF_040609015.1. Taxonomy (NCBI): domain Bacteria; kingdom Bacillati; phylum Actinomycetota; class Actinomycetes; order Mycobacteriales; family Nocardiaceae; genus Nocardia; species Nocardia sp. NPDC004860. Next base: position 220,223 of record NZ_JBEXJI010000010.1, read on the forward strand.
GCGGCCGTACAGCTCGGCCATGACGCGGCCGGGCTCGATGCCCTTGGCCAGCGCGTAGCCGTGCTCGCGGTAGTTGGTGAACAGATAGTCGTTGGGGCGCATGGCCTTTCCGACGCCGACGACGGTGGCTTCCTCACCCAGGTTGAGGTGGCAGTAGCCGCCGATCTTGGCCTGCTGGTAGGCCTGCGCGGTGCGCTCCTCGAAGCGGCGGATGAACAGCATGTCGGTGTACAGCTCGCGTAGCGTGTCCGCATCCGCGCCGCCGAAATCGGCTCCGCCGAGCAGGTTTTCCGATACGGCTACGTCGGCGGCCTGGTCGGCCGGGCGGGTCGCCTTGCGCGCCGTCTTGCGCGGCGCGGCGGTGGTCTTGGTCAGCTCCGCTGAAGTGGTCGTGGTCATGACGGAACTCCTCAACGCTTCCGGGGCGGCGCGACGTGGACCGGCAGGCCCAGCCCGACCAGGGCGGCCTCCATGCCGATCTCGCCGAGGGTGGGGTGGGCGTGAATGGTGTCGGCGAGCTCGTCGAGGGTCGCCTCCAGCGAGATCGCCAGGGCCCCTTCGGTAATGAGATCGCTGGCCGACGGGCCGATGATGTGCACGCCCAGCACCTCCTGGTGCTGCCGGCCCGCGACGATCTTCATGAAGCCTTCCTGATCGCCGAAGGACTTGGCCCGGCCCAGTGCCGCGAACGGGAACTTGGCGGTGATGACGTCGTGGCCCGCGGCTTTCGCGGCGTCCTCGGTGAGGCCGACGCCGGCGATCTCCGGGTGGGTGAAGGTCGCGGCGGGGATGACGTTGTAGTCGATGTGGGCGGCGTGGCCGGCGATGGTGTCGGACGCGACCAGGCCCTGATGCGAGGCGACGTGCGCGAGCAGCGCCTTACCGGTGACATCGCCGATGGCGTAGACGTGCTCGACAGCGGTGCGCAGCTGTGCGTCGACGGGGATGAAACCCCGTGCGTCGGTGTCGATTCCGGCGACGTCCAGGCCCAGCCCGGCGGTATTGGGGCGGCGGCCGACGCCGACCAGCACCACGTCCGCGGCGAGCTCCTGCGCCTGCGGGCCGCCGACGCTGACGGTGAGGCCGGTGCCGCCCTGGGCGATGGCGGTGACCGTCGCACCGGTCAGCACCTTGATGCCGCGCTTGGTGAACGAGCGCACCAGGGCGGTGCCGATCTCCTTGTCCTCCAACGGAACCAGGCGATCCTGCATCTCGACCACGGTGACATCGCTGCCGAACTCGTGGAACAGGTTGGCCCACTCCGCGCCCACCGCGCTGCCGCCGATGACGACCAGGCGCTTCGGCACCTCGGTGAGGCCGAACGCGCCGTCGGAGGTGATCACGCCCGGCAGGTCCGCGCCCGGAATCGGGAGCACGGCCGGGATCGAACCGGTGGCGACGATGACATCCTTCGCGCTCACGGTCCGGACGGCGTTCGCGGTCGGGGCGGCGGCGTAGCGCGGGCCGCCCTCGAAGATCGGCGACGGCCCGGCCTCGACCACCTCGACCGTGGTCGGCGACGTGAAACGCGCATGGCCCTCGATGACGGTCACGCCATTGGCCTTCAGCAGGCCCGCGACACCGTCGGTCAGCTCCTTGACGATGCCGTCCTTGCGCTGCCGCACCGCGGCGTAGTCGAAGCGCAGGTTATCGGCGTAGATGCCGAAATCGGCGGCGTGCGCGATGGTGTGGAAGACCTCGGCGGAGCGCAGCATGGCCTTGGTCGGGATGCAGCCCCAGTTCAGGCAGACGCCGCCCGGGCGTTCCTTTTCGGCCAGGGCCACTGTCAGGCCCCGCTGGGCGGCGCGGATGGCGGCGACGTAACCGCCCGGACCGCCGCCGATCACCAGAAGATCGAATTCCGGCACTCGTGGTGCTCCTCGTTCTCGATTGCTCTCGTAACCCGCCATCGGTTGTGATGCGAGTCATTCCGATCGAGTCTGTCGGTCACCAAATGCACAATCAATGCACTGGAAGCCCATATATGACACGGCGCGGCTGGGCGCAGAGCACAATTTGTACCCGTGAGTAGCGGGCTTTCGGCGGCTCAGTCGCGGTCGGCGCCGGCCAGTCCCAGAGCGGCCAGGGCGAGGGAAAGTTCCAGGTAGGCCCGCTGCCCCTCGAGCGGGCGGCCGAGCAGCAGGGTGATGCGCTGCAGCCGGTTGATGACCGTGTTGCGATGGCAGTGCAACTTCGGCGCGGCATTGGCCGCCGAGCAGTTCTCGGCCAGCCAGACGGTCAGTGTGCGGAGCAGAATGTCGCGCTCCTTGGGCGGCAGTTCCAGTACCGGGCCGAGGGTGCGCGCGACGAGCAGATCGGTGAGATCGGGGGAGCGCAGTAGCAGCGCCTCCGGGTAGCGCTCGTCCAGCGAAACCAGCAGCCCCTGCTCATCGCCGGGCGCGGTGTCCAGCGCGAGCATTGCCAGCCCGTGTGCGGTATCGATGCCCGCCAGGCCCGGAACCGCCGGCGAGACCCCTGCCCGCCCCCGGATCAGCGGCCGAAGCTGGTGCAGCACAGCCGAACTCGCGCGATGCTCGAGCGAGACCAGCCCGACCGTGGAATCGACCCGCTCGTGCCACACCGACCGGATCCCCGACGCCCCCAGCGCCGCCTCCGCACCCATGTGCAGCCGCGGCCCACCCTCACCGCGCGCCACCACCACCAGGTACGCCCCGTTCGCGGGCAGATTCAGCTCGCGTCCCGCCCGAGCGGCGAAGGTGGCGTCGTGCGCCCGGCCCGCCAGCAGATCCTCGATCAGCGAATGCCGGCGCCGCTCATCGCTGCGCACCCGGTCGAGTTCGGTGTTCCGGTACGAGGTGACCAGCGCCGACGACATGCCGTCGACCACCGCCCACATCGCCGAACCGACCTGTCGGGTCTCCGCCGAACCGATGTCATCGGCCTTGTCCAGCAACGCTTCCCAGACGATCTGGCCGCCCAGCCGGAAGGTCCGCAGCATGGCCTCCAACGGCACGCCCTGCTCGGCCCGCCGCCGCCCGATGGCCGCGGCCACATCGTCCCCGTCCGGATCCGGCGGCTGCCCGCCCAGCAGATCCAGGATCCGCGTCAGATACCGCCGGCACCCGTCCCGCAGGTCCGCCCGCGGCACCGCCGTGTAGTCCGTCCACCCCGGATTGTCGGTGAAAATGGCCGCGATCAGCTGCTTGGTCAATGCGGGCACCTCGGCCTGACACGCCGCGGCCAGCCGCTGCGTGCCGACCGCCGGGATCGGATGCCTGGGTGCCGCCATGACCCTCAACCTACGCCGGGCCCGCGCCCACCCGCCCGAGCCGGGCCGGTCAGCGGGTTTCGATGCCGCCCAGGACCGGCTTGATGTCGAGGACGGGGGTGCCGTCGATGGCTTCCAGGCCGGCTACGCCGAGGACCTCGGGAGACACCGTGGTGATGGTGACCTCGTGCAGGCCGATCGGGTTGGGGCGGTCGGGGGAGCGGGTGGCGAAGACGCCGGTGGGCGGCCGGGTGCGGTCGCCGCGGGGATGGACCGCGAGCACATCGCGGCTCCCGGCGTGCAGCCAGGTGAGCAGGACGACGCGCATGCCCGGGTACAGATCGGCTGCGGCCGCGGCGAATTCGGGGGCGAGGACGATATCGGCGGGTGGGGCGTCCTCGTCGGCCTGGCGCGGTGCGCCGGTGCGGTCGGTGAGCGGGGAACGGACCCGGCCCACCGGTCGCACCTCGAAATGTTCGGGGTTGTCGGAGAGTTCCGAGGACACGATCGTCTGCTCCTTCCACCGTGGCGACGCGGCGGCTATGCCGTGCGGGTCGAGGCCGACGTTCCGGCCATTGCCGTTATAGCCGACGTGGTGGGTGGCGTCCATGATCGGATCCTCGCCGCGGGCCACGGTGAACCGGATCTCGACCCCTCTGAGCTGGTATTTCATCGACGCTGTCACATTCGGCCCGGTTGCTCGGTCGTGGAGGTGTGGGCCCCGATTTTCCGGACGCGCCCGCACGGTACGGATGGACCGACCGGTCGTGATCGAGGAGACTTCGGCAATGGGCAACGAGCGTGACGAACTGGACCTGGTGGCACGGGAATTCGAGTTGCAGCGCGGCCGGCTGCAGGCGCTCGCACAGCGCATGCTGGGCTCCTCCGCCGAAGCCGAGGATGCCGTCCAGGAGGCCTGGCTGCGACTGAGCCGCTCCGAGACCGACGGGATCGACAATCTGGCCGGCTGGCTCACCACCGTCGTCTCCCGCGTCTGCCTGAACATGCTCCAGTCGCGCGGTACCCGGCGCGAGGACGCGCTCGCGGACTACGACGCGCCGGAAGCCACCTTCGGCCCGGAACAGGAAGCGCTGCTGGGCGATTCGATCGGCGCCGCCCTGCTGGTGGTGCTCGACACCCTGACCCCCACCGAGCGGCTCTCCTTCGTCCTGCACGACATGTTCGCCGTCCCGTTCGAGGACATCGCCCCCATTCTCGGCAAAACCCCCGCCGCCGCCCGGCAACTCGCCAGCCGCGGCCGGCGACGCGTGCGCGGCGTCGACGAGATCGCCGTCGACCGCGAACGCCAGCAGGAAGTGGTCGACGCCTTCCTGACCGCGTCCCGCGGCGGCGACTTCGCCGCCCTGCTGGAACTGCTCGACCCCGACGTGGTGGTGCGCGCCGACGCCATCGGCGTCACCATGGGCGCGGACCCCGAAGTCCGTGGCGCACAGGCGGTCGCGACCACCTTCGCGGGCCGCGCCAAGGCCGCCCGCCCGGCCCTCATCGACGGCCTCGCCGGCCTGGTGTGGTCGACCGGCGGCACCCCGCGCGTCGTCTTCGACTTCACCGTCGTCGACGGCCGCATCACCGCCATCGAAATGCTGGCCGACCCCGATCTGCTGAGCGACCTGAATCTCGAAATGCTCGGCTGAAGAGCGGCCGTCGGGGAATCGTCAATCCGCGCGCCGGCGAGCAAATATTCACGAGAGATTAACGGCCACACCGATGTTCGATGGGCAGAATGAATTGTCGAACATCTCACCCGGCGAGGGGAGTGCAATGAACGCAATGGCCGCTCCGGCGCCGGCCGCGTCGATTCCGGTCTCCGACTCGATGTCGCGGCGGGTGCGGGAATTCTTTGCCCGCCAGCTGCTCCCGTCGTGGGAAATCGACGAGCGAATGCTGGCCCGCACACCCCTCGCCGTACTCGGCCCCGCCCCGATGCCCCACCAGCGGTAAGCCGATCACCCGGAAACCGCGACGGTCCTCCAGTCGACGCCGCCGCGGTTTCCGCTGATCGGACTGGGCGCCACGGTTTTTCGCCGACGCCGTGTTTTGACGGCGTATGATCGGCCGCGATGGGCACCCGGAGCCAGCCCCTGCAAGTTGTCACAACCGACTGGGACGTGTTTGTGCACGGCCTGGCCGGCTGCCTTGCGAAACTACCCTCCCGCGCCACCGTCATCCTCGCCGCCACCGGCAATCGCTATGTGCAATTCCAGCAGTTCGACATCAAACTCTCCGCCGAACTCACCGGCAATTACTATCTCGCCGAACCGATTTCCGAGACCGCCCACCGTCTCCTGCGCGAGCTGGGCTGGACCGCGCCCACCCTCCAGCACGAAATCGAGAACTGGCGCCGCACCATGCACTGGCCGATCACCCGCACCGGCTTCGAGGACCTGGCCCGCTCGGCCGCCCGCGGCCTGCACGAGGCCCTGGGCGTCCCCACCCCCGACGACCTGCGCGCCACCGGCTGGACCGAGACCACCGCCCTGGACCTGTCCGCGTTCGCCGCGCCGCCCCGCCGTTGATCTGGCCGCGGGCGGGGCATGCCCGGCGCTTCCGGTTCACTCGGGCCAGGTGGCGCGACCCCAATTGATCAGGGACACCATGTCGTCGCCGCTGACGAGGGCATGGTCGAGATCGCCGCCGTCGCTCTCCGCAGCCGCTACGACACCGCACAGCCGGACATGGCCGTCGTCGAACCAGGAGAAGAAGAGCCCACCCGCATTGCCGGGATCGAGGCTCGCCTCGGCCTCGATGTACCAGCCGTTGTCGTCTTCGTGATCGTGTTCCACGCTCTCGTTGATTCGTACCGCTGGACGCGTCCCGCCACCCATGTCGGCTGGGTAGCCGATGCTGTGCCAGACCTGCAGCCCGCGCCAGTCGTCCGCGAACGAGGTGGCGCCCAGGAACCCGAGCTGATAGCCCATGGGCTCGAACAACCGGCACAGCATGAAGTCGTGCCCGGCGCCGTATTCGGTGTCGCGCCCGGCGTTGTAGTGCGCCAGATCGCTGACATCGCTCGAACCGAACGGCGCGTTCGGATCGGCGCCGCTGTCGAAGTGCGGCGAGAAGGTCATCCACCAGCTGCCCCGGGCGATGCTCTCGCTCGGCCGCAGCTGGTCCGCGGTCAGCACGAGCCGGGCGCCGACCAGCACGCCGGATCCCGCCATGCCGTCACTGGTGGTGACCCGCCCGGTCAGAATCCACGGCCAGGTGTGGTCGGTCAGCAGGTGCCGGCCGTGGCCGGAAGATACGGACGGCGGCCGGCAGTCGCCGGTGAGTCTGCGCGAATGCGCATACAGTGCAACGGTTTCCGTGTGTGGGCGGGTATGAACCGGCATATCCTTCGGCAGGAATCCGGCCAATTGCTCCGGTGCGTGCTCGCCGCGTCCCCGGCGCGGCAGTGCGACCACGCCGCGACCGGTCCGCTGTGGCGTCGTCGCGGCTCCGGACCGACCGCTCCGCTCGAACTCGCCCGCGCAGGTCTCGAACTCCGCGGCAGTGAGCCGTCGGCGTTCCGAGAGACGCTTCATGGTGCATCCCTCCCGAAATGAGTGACGAACAGGGTTGTGACGACTACGATCCTGCGCCGAACCGGTCGCACCGACACGGGTAGCGCGATACCCGAATCGGGCGGCTGCTGCTACTCGCGCGGATCGGGCCGCAACCCGGCCGCGAGCCGCTCTCCGGATGACCGGAGCCCCGCCGCAGCCGCTGCGACGGGGCTCGGCTGTGGTGAGCTCAGCCCACCAGGTTGTGGTGCAGGCGGACGATGGTGCCGGCGTCCAGGCCCAGGCCCTTGGTGAGGAAGTGGTCGAAATCGCCGTACTGCTGGTTCATCTGGTTGACGGCGGTGTCCAGGTACTCGTCACTCACTACCTGCAGCGGGATCAGCAGGTCGGGGTTCTGCATGATCCCGGCCGCCTTCAGCTGGGCCCGCTGGGCGGCGTCGGCCGCGGCACGGTACTGGTTGGACAGCAGGTAGTCCTTGCGCGCGATGGTCTCCGGTACACCTACCGCGCGCAGCAGCACATACGTCATCCAGCCGGTCCGGTCCTTGCCCGCCGTGCAGTGGTAGAGCGTCGCCCCGCTGGCGGCCGCGATGTCCTTGATGGTCTGACCGAACTTGGCCACCGAATCCGCGCTCAGGAAGCTGACATAGGCGTCCTTCATCATCTGCTCGGCCTTGCCGTCCCCGAGCGCGGCCTGCTGCTGCACCGGATCCTTGGATCCGATGGCCTGCGCCATCTTGATGTACATGCCGCCGTCGTCGATGGGCCGCGCCACCGCGGTCAGCCCGGCCGGCAGCCGGTCCGCACCCTGCGCCTGCACCTCGGCCTGCGTGCGGAAGTCGATCACCTTCTGAATGCCCAGCGTGCCCAGCTTCTGGACATCGGCATCGGTCAGCTTGTTCAGCGCATCGGACCGAATCACCTTGCCGGACCGCGTCGGATCCCCGGTATAGGTGACATACCCGCCCACATCCCGGACATTCACCGCCCCCTGCAGCGTGATCTGAGTGGCATCCGCCCGCATGATCGGCGCGGCCACGGCCGTCGGCAGCCCTCCCACACCGAGCACCGCGGCGGCGAGAGCAGTCACAGCGAACACTGAAACACGAAGTCGTGCAAAATGTTTGGTTTTCACAGCCCGGGACGCTAGGGGTGCTTACGCGTCCCCCGCAGTCCTACCCACGGTTCCTCCCACCCACCGAACCTCCCGCCCCACCCACCGGGACCACGCCTGGACCATCATCAATGCCTTTGTGTCCCAGTAAATCTCACGCAATCATACGCGAATTTCCTTGCCTGCAGCGTCCGGAAGAGGCCGGGCAGCGGCTCGAAAAAGGACGGAGCCCCAACCGCGATGCGGTTGGGGCTCCTGAGATCGCTTGCGACCCGAAGATTTACACGTCCAAGTACAGCTCGGGCTGCCACCTCGGCCTTTGCGGTTGTGGCCACGTTGTACCAGTGGGCTGACCCGCGGGTTCCCTGTTGACGGTTGTTGATGGTTCGAGAGGGTTCCCGAGGCGCGTAGTGGGAAAGGCCGGGCTTGGTGTTGTCGCCAGCGCGACCAGCCCCAGTTGTGGTCGGCACCCCACCTGGTTGCTCCGCTGGCCGACACGGCAACGAAGACCTCAACACCAGGCAAAACCCGCTCACTACCAGCGAAGACAGGCACTACATCACAAAGTGATGCTGGGGCTGGGTCGGGTACTATGCATCGGTCGAGACTGTGACCGCACCCGAGCTGCAAGCTAGAGGAGGCGATCCATGACTACTTCACAACAGTTCGAGTTTCCCCCGCGCGACGGTTTCGTGGTCACCCATTTCCTCGTCGTCTCCGACCAGGACAGATCGCGTGACTACTACCGGACTGTGTTCGGCGCCCAGGTTGTGCACGACCGTGACCCCGTCATCCTGCAGTTGGCCAATACTTGGCTGATCCTCAACGACGGCGGCGGTCCGACAGCGGACAAACCGACCGTAACCCTCACCACCCCGCAAGACCCCGACACGGTCAGCGCCTTCCTCAACATCCGCGTCGCCGACATCTACCGGTCGCAGCGCGAATGGACCGCCCGAGGTGCGGATTTTCTGACAGAACCGGTCGACCACCCTTACGAACTCCGCGCCTACATCCGTGATCCCGACGGCCACCTCATCGAAGTCGGCCAATCGAAGGGGCTCTGAACGTGCCTGCGGGACTGCCGCATACGGCTTCAGCTTCCGCTGGAGGTCGGTGACGGCCTCGAGGCACCGCGAATAGTTGACCGTCGAGGTCAGTTGAACAACGACCTCAGCTCGTTCAGCCGCCGCCTCGATCTCATTGCGCTGCAGGAAGGCGGTAGCCATCGCGGCCTGGCCGAGGCCGCCCCTTCGTGCGCGCCGCTGGTCCAGGCATTCCTGAATCGAGCGGTCAGCGAAGCGGTCAATTTCGTTGGGCTGACCGAGGTCCCGGAAGACCTGCGCAGCCTCACCGAAGAAACTCCGCTGTCTCCTCGGTGTCCTGACTGTCTCCTTATCGCGCAGTAAGGACACAGCAGTGTCCACCCGAACAGACGGGTGGACACGCCCAGGAGACGGGGCGGACACAACGGGTGACAGGCAGGACACACGAAGCGGCGGTGGCCATCATCGAACGATGGCCACCGCCGCTTCGTTTTGCGTCTACTACGTACCGTACGCCCGAATCAGGCGTATACGCGCAGGTCAGGCTTAGACGTCGAAGTACAGCTCGAACTCGTACGGGTGCGGCCGCAGGTTGACGGGCGCGATTTCCTGGGTGCGCTTGATGTCGATCCAGGTCTCGATCAGGTCCTCGGTGAACACGCCACCCTCGGTGAGGTAGTCGTGGTCTTCCTCGAGGCGGTCGATGACCGACGCCAGCGAGGTGGGGGCCTGCGGGATGTTCTTGGCCTCCTCCGGCGGGAGCTCGTAGAGGTCCTTGTCGACCGGGGCGAGCGGCTCCAGCTTGCGCTTGATGCCGTCCAGGCCGGCCATCATCATGGCGGCGAAGGCCAGGTACGGGTTACCCGAGGAGTCCGGCGCGCGGAACTCGATGCGCTTGGCCTTCGGGTTCGAGCCGGTGATCGGGATGCGGATCGCGGCCGAGCGGTTGCGCTGCGAGTACACCAGGTTGATGGGGGCCTCGTAGCCCGGCACCAGACGGTGGTAGGAGTTCACGGTCGGGTTGGTGAACGCCAGCAGCGACGGGGCGTGGTGCAGGATGCCGCCGATGTAGTGACGCGCCAGATCCGACAGGCCCGCGTAGCCGGACTCGTCGTGGAACAGCGGCTTGCCGTCCTTCCACAGCGACTGGTGGGCGTGCATGCCCGAGCCGTTGTCGCCGAAGAGCGGCTTCGGCATGAAGGTAACGGTCTTACCCTCCTGCCACGCGGTGTTCTTCACGATGTACTTGAACAGCTGCAGGTCGTCAGCGGCGCCCAGCAGGGTGTTGAAGCGGTAGTTGATCTCGGCCTGACCGGCGGTGCCGACCTCGTGGTGGCCGCGCTCCAGGTCGAAGCCCGCGTTCTGCAGGTTGGTCGAGATCTTGTCGCGCAGGTCGACGTAGTGGTCGTACGGGGCAACCGGGAAGTAACCACCCTTGTTGCGGACCTTGTAGCCACGGTTCGGGGTGCCGTCGGCGTTGTACTCGGCGCCGGTGTTCCAGGAGCCCGAGATCGAGTCGATCTCGTAGAAGGCGCCGTTCATGGCCGAGTCGTAGCGGATCGAGTCGAAGATGTAGAACTCGGCCTCGGCACCGAAGTAGCAGGTGTCGGCGATGCCGGTCGAACGCAGGTACTCCTCGGCCTTACGCGCGATGTTGCGCGGGTCGCGGGAGTAGGCCTCGCGGGTGAACGGGTCGTGCACGAAGAAGTTCATGTTCAGCGTCTTCGCGGCACGGAAGGGATCGATCCGAGCAGTGCTGTAATCGGGCAGCAGCAGCATGTCCGACTCGTCGATCGACTGGAAGCCGCGCACCGACGAACCGTCGAAGGCGAGGCCCTCTTCGGCGAGATCAGCGGTGAACGCCTTCGCCGGGATCGAGAAGTGCTGCTGCACACCGGGGAGGTCGGTGAACCGAACGTCGACGTATTCGACCTCCTCCTCCTTGATGTACTTGATGACCTCGTCGGCCGTGCTGAACGCCACTTAGTACTCCTTACGGATCGGTTCCCAGCCAGTGGTGACTGCATGGGTTCGTCGCGACCACACGGTATGGACGCGGTGTTTCCCTGCAATCAAGGCTGTGTTTCGCCAGTGTTACACGCACTGCTGGCCGGGGGTTCGGCGGTGCCCCCGGGTTCGCGAAGACGCCGCAGCGGTCGCCGAGCAATGCTCGACCAGCAGGGACATCCTGCCACCGACCTGCCCGAAGCGACTGTTAAGACTCTGAAAAATCAGGGGAATTGCCAACTCCAGCCGGGCCATCGTGACAATCCTCACCGTCCGGCATCCACCTGGCAATCTCGGATGCCGAGCGATCGCGCGTCTGTCCGGAACCGGGTGAACAGCTAGGACGCACCCATATATGGTTCCGTCCTCGGACCCCGACCGGCAGGGGCGCGAAACCGGCCCGCCGACGCCGCATAAGCTGGGCCCATGGCTCGTATCACCGGCTCCTGGCTGTCCGGACCGAACGCCGAATCCGGAGACAACCCGCCCGGTGACTACCAGGGCAAGGAACTCGGCCTGCCGCCGTCCGGACGCGGCGCGCTCGCCCCCTTCACCCGCCGCGTCCTGGCGCTGCTCGTCGACTGGTTCATCTCGATGGGCCTGGCCGCGATCATCGTGCGGCCCGATGCCGAGCACATCATCTCGAAGATGACCATTCCGAAGGGCCAGCAACCGCCCTCGCACTTCGAGGTCATCACCCAGGCGCTGTCGACGCCGACGCTGCTGGTGTGGTTCGTGCTGGGGATCGCCGCGGTCACGCTGTTCGGCTTCACGCCCGGCCAGTACTTCCTGAAGCTGCGGGTCAGCCGGGTCGATGCCGAGGCGCCGGTCGGTTTCATTCGCGCCCTGGTCCGGCAACTCATCCTGCTGTTCGTCATCCCCGCCCTGTTCACCGACAGCGACGGCCGCGGCATGCACGATCGCGCCACCGGCACCGCCCTCGTCTACAGCCGCTGACCCCCGCCGCGGACTTCCGCGCGGATTGATTCGAAACCCAGCACAGTGCGTGCGTCGGCCTGCGCCGGGCCTGTGACCTGCGATGCTGTTGGTGCAGTGTGCGACAGGACGTTGCCAAATGTTCACCGCAGTTTGCTTTGGATCGGTATGGTGACGGCGATTTGCCGTGACGCAGCCGCCAGGCTGCCGTCGGGCAGATAGCTGATGTTGTGCTGATGGAGGATCGATGGTCGAGGGCTACCCGGCTGCCGCGTGGAGAATCAGCCGGCGGTCCCTGTTCGCGACCACCGGGCTGCTCGGCCTGGCCGGCGCGTGCGCGGCCGTCAGCGCGGGCGGTAATGCGGCGGTCGACCCGGCGGAGATCGGGCAGACCGCGGCCGGCATCACTCCCGTCGTCCGGGTGGAACGGGTCTACTCGGCCGCCCGCCGCCGCGACGTGGACCTGGTCACCATCCTGCCGCCCGGCGTCCCGACCGAGAACCTGCCCGTGTCGCTGCTGCTGCACGGCCTGCACGGCACCGCCCGCACCGCGGCCGTCGGCAATATCGGCGACGTGCTGGCCGCCGGCGTCGCCACCCGGCTGTCCCCGGCCTTCGGTTTCGTGGCCCTCGACGGCGGCGACAACTACTGGCACGACCACGGCACCGGCGACGATCCAATGTCCATGCTGCTCAACGAGGTTCCCGGCTGGCTGGCGCAGCGCCGCCTGGGCGCACCGGGCGGCCTGCCGTTCGCCTGCACCGGCACCTCCATGGGCGGCTTCGGCGCGCTGGTGTACTCGCGCCGCCGCTTCGAGCAGGGCCGGCCGCTGAACGCGGTTGCCACCATGTCGCCGGGGCTGCTCACCTCGTGGACCGAAATGGCCAAACGGAACGCCTTCATCGACGCCGATCAGTGGGCGGCACTCGACCCGCTGCGCAACCTCGACAAGGCGGGCCCGGCCCCCGTCGGCGTGTGGTGCGGCGACCGTGACCGCTTCATCGAGGGCTGCCGCCGTTACATCGCCACCGCCCGCCCCGAGGTCGGCCTGGTCACCCCGGGCACCCACGCCGACGAGTACTGGCGCACCGTCACGCCGGACGTCGTCCGCTTCCTCTCCCGCTACGTCGGCTGATCTTCCGCTACGACCCCGCCGGCGCGAGAGCGTCAGGCCTTGTGGCCGAACGCATTTCGAAACGAACGAGGCCCACGTCCTGGGGACGCGGGCCTCGAAGGTTCCGGTGGGTCAGCGGCGGCGGATGCTGCGCTGCACGCCACGCATCTTGGCGCCGCTCGGCAGCGGGCCCTTGGGGAGCGCCGGGCCGCCACGGGTGGCCAGCGCGGACAGCCGGCCCTCGATGAGGTCCATGCGCTTGGCGTCGATATTGCGGGGAAGCTTGGTCAGGTAGCGCTGCAGTTCCTTCAGCGGCACCTGGTCCTGCTCGTTGCCGATCACCACGTCGTAGATCGGGGTATCGCCGACCAGGCGGGAGACCTTCTTCTTCTCCTGCGCGAGCAGGGATTTCACGCGCTGCGGCGAACCCTCCGCGACCAGGATGACACCGGGCAGGCCGACCACGCGGTGCACGGCGTCGAGCTGGGTGGTGGCGGCGACGCCGGGGGAGACGCGCCACTTGCCCTGCAGGTTGTCCAGCACCCAGGCGGCCGCGCCGGCCTGACCCTCGGCCTTGGCGTACACGTTCTTCTGGACCCGGCGGCCGAAGATGATGAACGCGGCCAGCGCGCCCAGCAGCAGACCGATCGGCAGCAGGAACCACTGCAATCCGAAGATCAGGCCGATCACCAGGAACAGCACGGTCACGCCGACGAAGGCGCCGATCATCAGCGGCAGCAGCAGCTTGTCTTCCTTGCGCTGCATCTGGAATGCCTGCCAGAGTTGCTGGCGGCGCTCCTTCGACGCCTGTTTGCGCGCCGCCTTCGCCGCGGCCTTCGCTTCCTTCGACGGATTACCGCCCTTGCCTGCTGCCATGGCGTCCAGCTTAATGGCCGGGGACACCCGGTTCGCGACGGGATCACCGGGATGACGAGCGGTCGGTACCGCTGTAGCGGCGTTCGTCTCACCCAGTGGGATCGGTGGCAGCCGGAACGACCGGCTTGCTGGACAGAATACGAACCGGTGGGTGTGCCGCTCGGTCATCGGCCACCCACCGCCCGCGCGACCTCGCCGGGTGGCTCGGCCCACCAGGCCCCGGATTCAGCTCGCGCTCTTGGCCTTGTCCCGCATCGACTCCGCCAGCTGGGTGGGCATGGCCTCGTGCCGCGCGTAGGCACGGGTGAAGGTGGCCCCGCCGTGCGCCAGTGAACGCAGGTCCACGGCGTAACGGCTGAGCTCGAGCTCCGGCACCTCCGCGCGAATCGCGGTGCGCCCCAGCCCGACCGGCTCGGTGCCCAGCACCCGGCCGCGACGGCTGGACAGATCGACCAGCACCGGTCCCACGTAGTCGTCCGAAACCACCACGTGCACTTCGGATATCGGCTCCAGCAGGTTGATGCGCGCCGCTCCGGCCGCCTCCCGCAGGGCCAGCGCCCCGGCCATCTGGAAGGCCGCGTCGGAGGAGTCGACCGAGTGCGCCTTCCCGTCGAACAGCGTCACCCGCACATCAACGAGTGGATATCCGGCCGCCACACCGCGCGCGGCCTGAGCGCGCACGCCCTTCTCGACCGACTGAATGAACTGGCGCGGAACGACTCCGCCCACCACCTTGTCCACGAACTCGATCCCGGACCCCTCGGGGATCGGCGCCACCTCGATTTCGCAGATGGCGTACTGCCCGTGCCCGCCGGACTGCTTCACATGCCGCCCGCGCCCGGACGCCGGGGTGGCGAAGGTCTCGCGCAGCGCCACCCGGTGGTCGATGACATCCACCTGCACCCCGAACCGGGACCGCAGCCGTTCCAGCGCCACATCGCGATGCGCCTCGCCCAGGACCCACAGCACCAGCTGATGGGTGTCGGGGTTCTGTTCCAGCCGCACCGTCGGATCCTCGGCGACCAGCCGGGACAGGCCCTGCGAGAGCTTGTCCTCGTCGGCCTTGCTGTGCGCCTTCACGGCCACCGGCAGCAGCGGATCGGGCATGGACCACGGCTCGATGATGAGCGGGCAATCCTTGGCGGACAACGTATCCCCGGTCTCGGCGTGCGACAGCTTGCTCACGCACACGATGTCCCCGGCGATGGCCTGCGGCAGCGGCCGCTGCTGCTTCCCGAACGGCGCGGACACCCCGCCGACGCGTTCGTCGGCATCGTGGTCACCGTTGTCGCCCTGTCCGTGCCCGCACACGTGCACGGTGTCGTCGGCGTGCAGGGTGCCCGAGAACACCCGCACCAGCGACAACCGGCCCACATAGGGATCGGAGGCGGTGCGGATCACCTCGG
Source organism: Nocardia sp. NPDC004860 (assembly GCF_040609015.1). Classification (NCBI taxonomy): domain Bacteria; kingdom Bacillati; phylum Actinomycetota; class Actinomycetes; order Mycobacteriales; family Nocardiaceae; genus Nocardia; species Nocardia sp. NPDC004860. Next base: position 235,475 of record NZ_JBEXJI010000010.1, read on the forward strand.
CGGCCAGCGGCGCGGCGGGATCGCAGGCCAGCGCGGCGGCCTTGCCGCCGGACCCGGTCGCCGACACGGGATGTTCGGCGGGCGTGGGGAATCCGCGCGTGATCAGATCCAGGATCTCCACCGTGCCGAGCCCCTGCCGCGCGCCCTCCGGCGGCGGTGCGGCGATCAGCACCGGATGGAAACTGCCGCGCGCCACCGCCTTCTCGAGGTCCGTGACCAGTGTGGCCAGGTCGATCTCCTCGCCGCCGATGTAGCGGTCCATGAGGGTCTCGTCCTCGCTCTCGGCGATGATGCCCTCGATGAGCCGGTTGCGTGCCTCCTCCAGCTGTTCCCGCTGCTCCTCGGAGGCTGGCGTTTCCACGCGTTCGCCGGTGGCGTAGTCGTAGACGTGCTGGGTGAGCAGTTCGATCAGCCCGGTCACCGGCCGGTGCCCGTCGGCGCCCTTGGGCCCGTACACCGGAAGATGCAGCGGCAGTATGCTTTCCGCCCGCCCGCCGCCCAGAATCTGGCGGCAGGTCTCGGTCATGTCCTCGAAGTCCGCGCGCGCGGTGTCCAGATGGGTGAGCACGATGGCGCGCGGCATGCCGACGCGCGCACACTCCTCCCACAGTGCCAGCGTCGCCCCGCTCACGCCCTCCACGCCCGCGGCGGCGGAGAGTACGAAAAGGGCCGCGTCCGCCGCTCGCAGACCGGCCCTGAGTTCCCCGACGAAATCCGCGTAGCCGGGGGTGTCGAGAAGATTGACCTTGACGTGGTCCCAGCCCATCGGCACCACCGACAGTTGCACGGACCGGTGTTGTCGCTGCTCGATGTCGTCGTAGTCCGAGACGGAGGTACCGTCCTCGACCCGCCCGGCCCGGAGTACCGCCCCGGCCGCCACGGCGAGCGCCTCCACCAGCGTGGTCTTTCCGGACCCGCTGTGCCCTACCAGCACCACATTCCGTATATCGGCCGGCCTTTCGGCCACGACCACCCTGCCGTTGACACCTTGCGACGTCGTCGTTCGCTCGACCATGGCTCGCTCCCGGGGTCGATCAATGCGGTCCTTCGAGCTTCCCACCAGCGCCGCGCACGCGTCCACGAATCGACCGAACCGATTTGGATGGCGCGCCGATACCCGGCGTTCACCTGGCGAGGTGCCGCAAAACGACTGTGGCCCGGACGGTGCGTCCGGGCCACGAATTCGGTCGGCTAGGAGCCGAAGCGCGCCAGCACGCTGGTCGCCTCCTGCGCCGCGCTGCCCTCCTCGGCGAGATGGGCCATCTCCGGAGAGATCTCGCGACCGTGGTGGCGCATGGCCTGGGCGTACAGGCGACCGGCACGGTAGGACGAGCGGACCAGCGGACCGGCCATCACCCCGGCGAAGCCCATGGCCTCGGCGGCCTTGGAGTGCTCCACGAACTCCTCCGGCTTCACCCACCGGTCGACCGGGTGGTGGCGCGGGGAGGGCCGCAGGTACTGGGTGATGGTGATGATGTCGCAGCCCGCCTCGTGCAGGTCGCGCAGGCCCTGGGTGACTTCCTCCGGGGTCTCGCCCATGCCCAGGATGAGGTTGGACTTGGTGACCAGACCGGCCTCGCGCGCGGCGGTGATGACCGCCAGCGACCGCTCGTAGCGGAAGGCCGGCCGGATGCGCTTGAAGATGCGCGGCACCGTCTCCAGGTTGTGCGCGAGCACCTCCGGGCGTGACTCGAAGACCTCGGCCAGCTGCTCGGGCACGGCATTGAAGTCCGGGATCAGCAGCTCGACGCCGGTGTGCGGGTTGAGCCGCTTGATGGCGCGCACGGTCTCGGCGTACAGCCACGCGCCACCGTCCTCGAGGTCGTCGCGCGCGACGCCGGTGACGGTCGAGTAGCGCAGCCCCATGGCCTGCACGCTCTCGGCCACGCGCCGCGGCTCGTCCCGGTCCAGGGCGGCGGGCTTGCCGGTGTCGATCTGGCAGAAGTCGCAGCGGCGGGTGCACTGCTCACCACCGATGAGGAAGGTGGCCTCGCGGTCCTCCCAGCACTCGAAGATGTTGGGACACCCGGCTTCCTCGCAAACCGTGTGCAGCCCTTCGCGTTTCACCAGACCCTTGAGCTCGGTGTACTCGGGTCCCATGGTCGCGCGGGTGCGGATCCACGAGGGCTTGCGCTCGATCGGGGTCTCGGCGTTGCGAGCCTCGATGCGAAGCAGCTTGCGGCCATTGGGTGCGGCCGTGTTATCGGATGCCGGGGTATCGACAGAGGTCACTTGGTTCACCCTACGCTCATGATCATTCGGCCTTGGCGGGCACGGTTCGCGGCACCACCGGGAGCTGATCGGTCGTCGATGCGGGAAGCGGTTCCGGGCATTCGGCCGACGCCTTCACGCAGTGGGAGATGGTGTGGTCGGCCACCTTCAGATCGCCATCGAGGGCGCGCGCGATCGCATCGGCTGCCAGCGGACGCACCTCGTCGACGGTGACCTCGCGCCCGAGTTCGCGGCTCAGGGTGGTGACCCCGGCATCGCGAATCCCGCACGGCACAATGGCATTGAAGCCGTCCAGGCTGGAATTGCAGTTCAGCGCCATGCCGTGCAGGGTGACCCCGCGCTGGACGCGCACGCCGATGGCCGCGACCTTGCGCTCGGGCTGGGACTCCGTCGCCGGCACCCACACGCCCGAACGGCCTTCCACCCGGCCGGTTTCCAGTCCGAGCTGTGCGCAGACGGCGATGAGCGCTTCCTCCAGCCGGCGCACGTAGGCCACCACGTCGACGGGCTCGGCCAGCCGGATGATCGGATAGCCGACCAGTTGCCCAGGTCCGTGCCAGGTGATCTTCCCGCCGCGGTCCACCTCGATGACCGGGCTGCCGTCCAAGGGCAGATCCTGCGGCTCGGTGCGCCGGCCGGCGGTGTAGACGAAGGGGTGTTCCAGCAAGAGCAGCCGGTCCTGCCCGATGCCGTCGGCGCGTTCGGTGGCGATGGCGCGCTGAAGCTCCCAGGCTTCCTGATAGTCGATGAGGCCCAGATTTTCGACGGTAAGGGGTGTGCCGTCGAAGCGGGCCGATACCGCGCTGGGTAACGGTGCGGTGGCCGTACTGCTCGTGCTCACGGCTGCGACGTTACCCCTTCATCGAGAACGGTTTGCATCAGTGTGAGATCCATCCAGCGGCCGAACTTGTGCCCGACCTCCGGCAGTTGCCCGACGATCCGGAACCCGAATCTCTCGTGCAGGGCGATCGACGTGCGGTTACTCGACTCGATCGCGGCGATCATGGTGTGCACGCCGCCCTGGTGCGCCCGAGCCAGCAGCTCGGTCATCAGCGCCGTGGCGACTCCGCGCCGCTGGAATATATCTGACACGTACACCGAGTTCTCGACAGCGAACCGGTAGCCGGACTTCGGCCGGAACTGCCCGTAACTGGCGTACCCCGCGACCTTGCCGTCGATCTCGGCCACCAGCACCGGATGTCCGGCTCCGGTCCGCGCCGCGAACCAGGCCTTGCGCTCGTCCAGGTCGGCGAGTTCGGTATCCCAGATGGCGGTGGTCTCGGCGATGGCGTTGTTGTGGATCACCAGGATCTCGGGGAGATCGCTCTCGCGCGCATCCCGCACCAGCAGGTCGGACGGATGATTGGTCACGTTCCACACGGTATCGACGGGCCCGCTGTGACGTGCGCCGCGCCCACCGCAACGGACCGGATCAGCCGGACTGACCGAGCGTCGCGGACAGTGCCGCGCCGATGGTGGGGTGCTGGAAGGGGTATCCGGCGGCCTCGAGCGCGGTGGGAATGGCCCTGGGGCCGTGCAGGATTGCCTCTTCGGCGAACTCGCCCACGGCCAGCCGCAGCGCGAAGGCGGGCACCATCAGGGGCGTCGGCCGGTGCATGACGCGGCCCAGCGCGCGGGTGAACTCCGCATTGGTGACCGGTGCGGGACCGACCATATTGACCGGGCCGGAAAGGCTTTCGTGGGTGAGCGCGTAGCTGATCGCGCCGACCTCGTCGTCCAGGGAGATCCACGGCACGTACTGGCGGCCGCTGCCCAGCCGCCCGCCGAGGCCGAGATAGTAGAGGGGATACAGCATTCCGAGCATGCCGCCGTGCCGGGCCAGCACCACCGCCGAGCGCAGCAGCACCGTGCGCACCCCGGCGTCGGCGGCCTGCTCGGTTGCGGCCTCCCAGTCGGCGCACAGGCCGGCCAGGAAACCCGTTCCGGCGGGGGAACTCTCGGTGACGACGCGGTCGCCGTGAGCGCCGCCGTAGTAGTGCACGCCGCTGGCATTGACCAGCGTCGGCACGCCCGCGGCGGCGACCGCGGCGGCCAGCACGTCGGTGGGGACGATGCGGCTGTCGCGCAGTTCCTGTTTGTAGCTGCCGGTCCAGCGCCGCTGCCCGATCCCCGCGCCGCAGAGGTTCACCACGGCGTCGGCGCCGCGCAGCGCACGTTCGTCCAGATTGGAACGGACAGGGTCCCAGGTGAATTCGTCGCGGGCGTGCACGGGACGGCGCACGAGGCGGGTGACCTCGTGCCCGTCGCGGCGCAGAGCCGCGACGAGTGCCGTCCCGATCAGTCCGGACGAACCGGCGATCACGACCTTCATCCGATCAATCCTGCCGCCCGTATCCGGCATCAGAGCCCGAGGTCACCCTCGAACGCGGCCTCCTCCAGCCGGTGCTTGACGGTGGTCAGGAAGCGACCCGCGTCGGCGCCGTCGATGAGGCGGTGATCGTAGGTGAGCGGCAGGTAGGCCATCGAGCGGATGCCGATGAACTCGTTGCCGTCGTCGCTGATCACCATGGGGCGCTTGACGATCGCGCCGGTGCCCAGCATGGCGGCCTGCGGCGGCACCAGGATCGGGGTGTCGAACAGAGCGCCCTGCGAGCCGATGTTGGTGATGGTGAAGGTGCCGTTGGCCAGCTCGTCCGGCTTCAGGCCACCGGTGCGCGCCCGGTTGGCGATATCGGCGATGGCACGCGCCAGTCCGGCCAGCGACAGGTCGTTGGCGTTGTGGATGATCGGCGAGAGCAGGCCCTGCTCGGTGTCGACCGCGATACCCAGGTTGACCACCGAGTGGTAGGTGATCTCCTTGGTGTCGGAGTTGTAGGACGCGTTCACGTTCGGGTGCACGGCCAGCGCCTCGATGACGGCCTTGGCGTAGAACGGCAGGAACGTGATGTTCACGCCCTCGCGCTGCTTGAACGAGGCCTTGGCGCGGTTGCGCAGCGCGGCGATCTTGGTCATGTCGACTTCGTGCACCTGGGTGAGCTGCGCGGTGGTCTGCAGCGACTCCACGGTCTTGGTCGCGGTGATCTGCCGGATGCGGCTGGCCTTCTGGACCGTGCCGGTCAGGTGCGACAGCGACGGCCGCGGTGCGGGCGCGGCAGCGGCCGGGGCGACCCGAGCAGGAGCGGCGGGCGCGGCAGCGGCGGGGGCCGGAGCCTTCTTGGCCTCCGCGGCGGCGAGCACATCCTGCTTGCGGATGCGGCCGCCGACACCGGAACCGGTGAGGGTCGCGAGGTCAACGTTGTTCTCCGCGGCCAGCTTTCGCACCAGCGGGGTCACGTAGGGGCCGCCGTTGGTGGAGGGCTCCTCGGCCGGGGTGGCCGCGGCCGGAACCGGAGCGGGCTTGGGAGCCGGAGCCGGAGCCGGGGCGGGGGCCGGTGCGGGCGCCGGAGCCTCAGCGGCCGGAGCCGGGGCGGGCGCGGGAGCCGGGGCAGGCGCCGGAGCGGGCGCGGGAGCCGGAGCGGGCGCGGGGGCCGGTGCGGGCGCGGCCGCAGCAACGCCGCTGCCGATGACGCCCAGCTGACCGCCGACGGCGATCACGTCGTCCTCCTGCGCGGAGATCTCCAGCAGGGTGCCGGCGACCGGCGACGGGATCTCGGTGTCGACCTTGTCGGTAGAGACCTCGAGCAGCGGCTCGTCCACGGCGACCTGGTCGCCGACCTGCTTCAGCCAGCGGGTGACGGTGCCCTCGGTGACGGACTCACCGAGCTCGGGCATCTTGACCGGGGTGCCGGAGGCGGCAGCGGCCGGGGCGGGCGCGGCGGGGGCCGGCGCCGGAGCGGCGGCGACCGGCTGCGGGGCCGGGGCGGGTTCGGGGGCCGGCGCGGGCGCCGGGGCAGGAGCGGCGGCGGGCGCCGGGGCGGCGGCCGGGGCCGGAGCGGAACCGGCCTCACCGATCACGCCGAGTTCGCCGCCGACCTCGACCACGTCGTCCTCCTGGGCGACGATCTTCGTGAGAACGCCTGCGACCGGGGACGGGATCTCGGTGTCGACCTTGTCGGTGGAGACCTCGAGCAGCGGCTCGTCGACCTCGACCGTGTCTCCTTCCTGCTTCAGCCACCTGGTCACAGTGCCCTCGGTGACGCTCTCACCAAGAGCCGGCATCTGGACGGAGAAGGTCATGTCCGTTGACTCCTCTGACTGCTCGTCGGGTTAAACAGTTCGTCTCTCAGCGGGAGTGGCACCGCGGGTCGCGGTGTCGTCCCGACGGCCACCGATCATTCTGTGGCACCGGAGATCCGTGTTGGTTCTTGTTCCAGCCACCCATCCTTGCACTCGTCCGGGTGCGGCGTGTCACAGGGCGGCCGTTGCGCCGACCTCTCAGTGCCGCGATCCCCCGCGTGAGCAAGAGATCTCCCTGGCGTGAGCGTGAATTGGCGGGAATGGCATGAGACGTATCACGTTTGCGCGCGGCACCGCTTTTCGGGGTGCCGGTAGATGGGAGTCGAGGTCGCGCCGAGCGGGATAGCGGTCAGCTAGCTGACCGCGCCGCCGACGCCCGCGGACCGGATGGCCGGGGCGCCCGCGAGGAGTGTGGCGGTTGCGGGGTGGGGAGTGCTGAATTCGCGGGGGAGCGGTGAATCGGTTGAGGGCGTGCAGGATGCCGACGGCTTCGCCTCAATGTTGATGGGTGCCGTCGGTGCGCGCGAACGCCCGTTCGCATGTCTCTCGTGGCGGCGCATGGATTTGGCTTGCGCGGCATCGCCTCACCGGCTCTGAATTGCCGAGTGCGCCACCGGGCTCGTCAAATCGCGTTTCTGCGATCGTCCCCGGGCGCGGAAGCCGGTGCTGGGCTGAGCTGAGCCTGAACGGATTCTGTGGGGCTGCTTAGGGGTTGGCCGGGGGACTGGCGAACGGTCCGGGGGCTGGCACTATCGAATTATCCGGCGGTCTTTCCGTGGCCGGAGAGGAGGTAGCCGGGGATGGGTTTCCTGGATCTGTTCGGGCGCAGCGGTACCGCGCGCCGGGGTGATGCCGACCCCGAGGCGATGGCGCATCTCGCCGCCTGGACCCGAAGCCATTACGGCGTGGAGGCTTTCGTCGAGCCGCGTACGACGGTGTCCGATGTCTCGGTCGTCCTGGTCGCCCACGACGGGTCGTGGACCCGCCGCGCGGTCGGCGAGCGCGGCGCGCGACGCCTGTCCGCCACCTTGAACATCCCCGTCTACGACGCCCGCCGAGTCGGCTACCCCCAGCGCATGCGCGACTATGAAGCGCGCCGCCGCATCCTCGAACGCCGCGCGGCTCAGGACCTCTGACGCCGGGCTCCGGAACGTCCGGCGCGAGTCCGGCCGCGCCGAACGACGACGCCCGCCCCGCATCGAGCGGGGCGGGCGTCCGTGTGCGACTGCCGCTGTTCGCTATTCGGCGGCGATGTCCTCGAGGGTCGCGATGAGGGTGCGTACCGGGACGCCGGTGCCGCCCTTGCCGATGTAGCCGAACGGCCCGCCGGTGTTGTAGGCGGGACCGGCCACATCCAGGTGCGCCCACTGCACGCTCTCGGAGACGAACTCCTTGAGGAACAGCCCGGCCGACAGCATGCCGCCCCACCGGTGCGGCGCGACGTTCTGCAGGTCGGCGATCTTGGAGTTCAGGTCGGCGCGCAGTTCCGCGGGAAGCGGCATGGCCCAGGCGTTCTCGCCGACGGCCTGCGAGATGCGGGCCACCCGGTCGCGGAAGAGGTCGGTGCCCATGACGCCCGGGGTACGGGTGCCGAGCGCGACCATCTGGGCACCGGTGAGGGTGGCGACGTCGATGACGTAGTCGGGTTCGTCCTGTCCCGCGCGTACGAGCGCGTCGGCCAGGATGAGCCGGCCCTCGGCATCGGTGTTGATGACCTCGACGGTGGTCCCGCCGAACTGGGTGAGCACGTCACCGGGCCGCTGCGCGGTGGCCGACGGCATGTTCTCGGCCATGGGCACGGTGGCGATGACCGTGAGCGGCAGGCTCAGTCGCGCCGCCAGCAGCGTGGTGGCGATGACCGCCGCCGCGCCGCCCATGTCGGAGGTCATGTTCTCCATGTTCGCCGCAGGCTTGATGGAGATGCCGCCGGTGTCGAAGGTGATGCCCTTGCCGATGAGCGCCACCTTGGGGTCGCCGCCCGCGTAGGTGATGCGGATCAGCCGCGGCGGCCGCGAGGAGCCCTTGCCGACGCCGAGAATGCCGCCGTAGCCCTGGGATTCGAGTTCCTTCTCGTCCAGGATCTCCACCTGCAGGCCCGCGGCCTTGGCCAATTCCGCTGCGCGGTTGGCGAATTCGGCCGGGAACAGATCGTTGGGCGGGGTGTTCACGAAATCCCGCGCGGTGGCGACGGCTTCGGCGACGGCCTGCGCCCGGAACAGCGCCTCTTCCCCGAATCCCGGTTCGGGAACCAGGAATTCGACGCGCTTGACCGGCTGATCGTCGTCCTTGGGCGCGGTCTTGGCGGACTTGAACGTGGTGAACTGGTACGCGCCCAGGTAGAAGCCCTCGGCCGCCGCGCCGAGGTCGAGCCCCGACAGTGTGGTGACCGCGGTCGCGACCCCGGTCAGTGCCCGCCCGGCCGCACCGGCCGACTTGCGCACCTGCTCCGCGTCGAGCTTGTCCTCGGCTCCGAGCCCGACCGCCAGCACGTAGTCGACGCCCAGCCCGGCCGGAGCCGGCACCCGCGTGACCTCCTCGCCCTTCCCCTTGGCCCCGACCGCCTGCAGCGCAGTCAGCAGCGCGGCCCGGGTCTCGCCGTCCAGCACATCGTCGAACGCGTCGGCGGGCGCGATCTCCGGCCCGTCATCCGTCGAGGTGAGGCCGATGACGAGGACGTCGGCCTGCCCGATGGCCACGGTGCGTACGAGTTCCGGTCCGAGCGAACGATCTGCAACAGCTGTCATAACCGCCCACGTTACTTCCCCTGCTCACCCGAGGCGGGTTCGGCGCGTCTCCCAGGGACTCGCCGAGCGGAACCCCACCCGTCAACAGTCCTGTACGTCTGGTTCGGGCTGTTCTCGACCTGTGCGGGTCAGCAGCTGAATACCCTGGAAAAGACACCGCCGTCGGGCATGACTTCGCGGTGTTCCCACCCTCCGGTGCCCTCTCGAATCGCGCGGGCGCACAGGAGGTTCCCAGTGGCGAAGGCGAAGTTCCAGCGGACGAAGCCGCACGTCAATGTCGGCACCATCGGCCACATCGACCACGGCAAGACCACTCTCACCGCGGCGATCACCAGGGTCCTGCACAACAAATATCCGGACCTGAATCCCTTCACACCCTTCGAGGCCATCGACAAGGCCCCCGAGGAACGGCAGCGCGGCATCACCATCTCCATCGCCCACGTGGAATACCAGACGGAGAACCGCCACTACGCGCACGTCGACTGCCCCGGCCACGCCGACTACATCAAGAACATGATCACCGGTGCCGCCCAGATGGACGGCGCCATCCTGGTGGTCGCCGCCACCGACGGCCCGATGCCGCAGACCAAGGAGCACGTCATCCTGGCGCGCCAGGTCGGCGTCCCGAAAATGGTGGTGGCACTGAACAAGTGCGACATGGTCGAGGACGAGGAGATCCTGGAACTGGTCGAACTCGAGGTGAGCGACCTGCTCAGCGAGTACGAATTCGACGGCGACAACACCCCCATCGTCCGCGTCTCCGCCTACCAGGCGCTGGAGAACCCGACCGGCGAGTGGGGCGACACCGTCACCGAACTCCTGGCCGCCGTGGACGATTGGATCGACACCCCCACCCGCGAGGTCGAGAAGCCCTTCCTCATGCCGATCGAGGACGTCTTCACCATCACCGGCCGCGGCACCGTCGTCACCGGCCGCATCGAACGCGGCGTCCTGAAGGTCAACGCGGAGGTGGAGATCGTCGGCATCCGCCCGAAGACCACCAAGACCACCGTGACCGGCATCGAGATGTTCCGGAAACTGCTGGACGAGGGCCAAGCCGGAGAGAATGTCGGCCTTCTCCTGCGTGGTGTCCGCCGCGAAGACGTGGAGCGCGGCCAGTGCGTCATCAAGCCGGGTTCGGTCACACCCCACACCCAGTTCGAAGGCCAGGCCTACATCCTCTCGAAGGAGGAGGGCGGCCGCCACACCCCGTTCTTCAACAACTACCGCCCCCAGTTCTACTTCCGCACAACGGATGTCACCGGCGTGGTGACGCTTCCGAAAGAAGTGGAGATGGTCCTCCCGGGTGACAACGTCTCCATGGAGGTGGTCCTCATCCAACCCATCGCCATGGAGATCGGTCTCAAATTCGCCATCCGCGAGGGCGGCCGAACGGTCGGCGCCGGCCAGATCACCAAGATCCTCAAATAGCGGGTCAGCCCATTTCTTCCAGTGCCTTGCCCTTCGTCTCCGGAACCCACCTGAGCACGAAGGGAATCGAGAGGACAGCGAAGGCGGTGTAGATGACGTAGGTCCCCGACAGGTTCCAGTCGGCCAGGCTGGGGAAGCTGGCGGTGATGACCCAGTTGGCGATCCACTGCGCCGACGCGGCCACACCGAGCGCGGCGGCGCGCAGCCTGTTGGGGAACATCTCGCCGAGCAGCACCCACACCACGACACCCCACGACATGGCGAAGAACAGCACGAAGCAGTGCGCGGAGACGAGCGCCACGATGCCCTGGGTGTGCGGCAGGCTCACACTCTCCCCGGACCCGGACTTGTAGGAGAACGCCCAGCTCTCCAGCGCGAGCGAGATCGCCATGCCCGTGGATCCGATGAGCGCCAGCGGTTTCCGCCCGATCCGGTCGACCAGCACCATGGCGATCACGGTGCCGACGATATTGATGATCGAGGTGGTGAACGAGTAGAAGAACGAACTGGACGGGTCGATGCCCACCGACTGCCACAGCGTCGCCGAGTAGTAGAAGACGACATTGATGCCGACCAGCTGCTGGAACACGGACAGCCCGATACCGATCCACACCACCGGCAGGAACCCGAACCCGCCGTCCAGCAGATCCTTGAACGTCGACCGGTGCTCACTGTGCATGGCCTGTTCGATCTCGGCCACCCGCTCGTCCAGATTCCCCTTGCCGCCCTCGACCTGGGCCAGCACCTCCTTGGCCTTGTCGGTCTTACCGATGGAGATCAGGTACCGCGGCGACTCCGGAATGGTGAACGAGAACAACCCGTACAGCGCCGCCGGCACCACCATCACCCCGAGCATCCACTGCCAGGCCTCCAGCCCCGCGATGTGACCGCGCTGCTCACTGCCCGCCATCTTCAGAATCGCGAAGTTCACCAATTGTGAAGTGGCGATACCGATCACGATGGCCGCCTGCTGGAACGACGCCAGCCGCCCGCGATACGCCGGCGGCGACACCTCGGCGATGTACGCGGGCCCGATCACCGACGCCATCCCGATCCCGACGCCACCGATCACACGCCACATCGCCAGATCCCACAGCGCGAACGGCAGCGCCGACCCGATCGCACTACAGGTGAACAGTGTCGCCGCGATCCGCATGCACCAGATGCGCCCGATCCGGTCCGCGATCCGCCCCGCGATCGCCGCCCCCACCGCGCACCCGATCAATGCGATGGCCACCACCTGCGCCAATGTCGCCGACCCGATGTCGTAACGGTCCCGGATCGCCTCGACCGCACCGTTGATGACCGAGCTGTCATACCCGAACAGAAACCCACCCATGGCCGCCGCAGCGGTAATGAACACGACATAGACGAGGCCGTCCGCCCCACCCACCTGATCGCCGGGCGTGCGCTCGCCCACCGTTGAATTCACGCAGACTCCTTCGTCCCGACCCGGAGCCTGGTGAGCCCGGGCCAACCATCTTGGGTAAGACCGAGATGACGCACAGAACCCCGTCAGACGGCGCACTCCGACGATCGTTGCTGCCGTGATGCTTGTCAACGCGGCCCGCAGCGGTCGATTTCCGGCGAGATGGACAGCGGGATTGCCCGCGATGCGGTCGTCTCTCGCCGCCAGCCGTCCGGCCTCCCGCAGTAGTAGTGCCGCGGTCTCGACGTCGCCGGCTCGCGCGGCGTCGGTCGCTTGCGACACCGCATACAGAACTCCGGACCGATCCTCGCGACTCTCCGTCCGCGCCCGAACAGCTGCGGCCACGAGACCTGCTTACCCATAGGCAGTGTTGTGGGGAGGTATTCGGAGCCGCGCGCTCTTCGACGCGTTCGTGCCACTCATCCGATGTGCCGGAAAAGCGCAGGTAGACAGCCGATTTGACTTTGGTTCGTCGCAACACGTAACTTATTCCAGGTCAGAGCGACACGGACACCGACCCGGAGCCCCAAGGGCCTGGGAAACGAGGTTGGACGAGGAGCGCCTGATGATCACACTAGTTCCACCTGACCAGCAGATTTGGTCTGCTGCATGATGCGAGCTAAGCTTGATAAGTTGCCTAGCTGATCGAACGGGCTTACCGCCCGGGAGATGGCTTGTGCGTGTGTTCTTTGAGAACTCAATAGTGTGTCGATGAATGTCAGTGCCAAATTTTGAAATTTGGTTCCGGCCTCACACCCCCCGTGTGATGGGGTCGGACATTTAAGTCAGCTAATTTCCAGCTGGCGTTTTTATCGCTAGGTTTTCGGACTCTGCGAACATTCTTCTGATTCGCCCTTCGGGGTTGATCGAGAGTCTTCAACGGAGAGTTTGATCCTGGCTCAGGACGAACGCTAGCGGCGTGCTTAACACATGCAAGTCGAGCGGTAAGGCCCTTCGGGGTACA
>NZ_JBEXJI010000011.1:0-238868 GCF_040609015.1 Nocardia sp. NPDC004860
AAAAATCCAAACTCAATTACACCAGCCCCCCAAAGCCCATGGCCCCCCCGCCCCGCCGCGGGCGGCCACCGATCATCACGTGTCCCGGGTCAGAAGACGCGCATCTTCCCCGGTGACCAGAACCCGGAGCGGGTCACCACGTGGGTGTCGACCTGCGCGGGCTTGGGGAACTTGGCCTTGGCCGGGTCGGACGGATCCGGATAGAACGGCTCGTACTGCTCCAGGGAGCCCCAGTCGCGGGCGTAGTTGTCCTTCAGATAGGTCGGCACCGTCTTGGAGGCCGACAGCATCTCCGCCCAGCCCAGCGGACCGCCGAATTCCTCGGCCTGCCAGGTATTGGTGGAGCTGATGGCCAGCGGCCGGTCGGGCAGGATGCGGTACTTGGGCGCCGCGTCCACCACACCGTTGCGGTGATCGAACGGGTGCTGGCACGGGAACTGCAGGCCCACGGCCCAGTCCAGCAGGATGGGCTGGGTGGAGCCCAGATAGCTGTTGAGCGACACCAGCTTCGGCACCCGCGGCGGGGTGAAGGCCAGCCACTGGTCGCCGATCAGGATCGGGTCGCGGGTGTAGATGCGGACCGCGTCGGCATTGTCGGGCAGCGCCGAACGCGGAATGCGCAGGTTGCGCCAGGACGGGGCCGGGCCGACGTCGAGCGGGCGGTACTTGTCGAGGAAGGTGACGGTGCCGTCCGGGTTGTGGTGGCCGTACTCCAGGAAGATGTCCTGGCCGTAGGTCATATTGCCGGTGTCGTCGAACGACATCACGCGCCCGGCCGCCGAAATCACGATCAGCGGTGAGTCGTCCGAGCGCGGCGGCAGCTGATACCAGCTGGAGGTGAGCTCGGCGGGCTGCTGCACGCCGTCCTGGTAGCTGCCCATGACCGGTGTGGTGGCCGGGTCCAGGCCGAAGGGCAGGGCCACGGTGGAGCCGTTTACGCCCTGCGCGCCCTTGCCGCCGCCGGTGCCCGCGTTCTGACCCTTCTCGAAGGCCGGGCCGACGGTCTGGGTGGAGGTATTGCCGGTGCCCGGCTTCACCTCGACGCTGTCGGCGTCCAGCTTGTCGGCGACGCCGTTGGGGGAGAAGCCGACCGGGCTCTCACCGGCCAGCGGGTCGCCGTTCTGCGGCGGGTGGGCCGGATCGGCGATGGGGGTCAGGTTGCCGCTGTTGACATTTCCCTCGACCAGCACGTCATTGGCGAGCCCGCAGGTGTTGCCGGTGACCGCGTCGATGTTCGAGCGCGCCAGCGAGTACGCCGGGTACTGCTGCACCGCGCCCTTGAGCAGCGACACCACCTCGAACAGCACCATGAGCGCGGCGACCACGGTGAGCGGGATGGCGGCGAACTTGCGGATCCGCCGGCCGCGCTTGGTCTTCCCGTTCGCCATCGGCTTGGCGTAGCCCTCGCGCAGCGACTGCCAGGCCACCACGGCCAGCGCCAGCCCGAACAGCACCAGCATCAGGGTGTTGGACTGGAAGCCGTGCAGGGAGACGGTCTTGTCGAACCACGGCACGCCGTAGCTGGAGACGTACCAGTAGCCGTTGATGCCGGAGAAGGCGACGGCGAGGGTGAACAGCAGCCCGGCCAGGAACACCGACCGGTTCTTCCGGGAGCGAAGTGCGGTGGCGGACACGGCGACCGCCGTCACCGCCGCCAGCGAACCCGCGATGCCCGCGTACGAACCGAAGTGGTGGGTCCACTTGGTCGGGTTGAACATCATGAAGAAGATGGTTCCGAAGACCACGCCCATGAGCCGCCAGGTCGGCGCGCTCGCGATGCCCGGCACCTGCCGCCGGCGCAGCAGCACCAGCATGGTGGTGATCAGGCACAGGATCATGAGCAGGAACGCGAAGCGCCGCGCCAGCGAGCCGTCCACGGTCTCGACGAACAGGTAGTAGTAGCGCAGATAGTCCTCGTACCAGGCCAGATTCGGCCCGGTCACCTGCCGCACCCGGTTCGCCTCCATGATTCCGGCGAAGGTCTGATCGGCGAAAACCGCCACCAGCACCAGGAATCCGGCCGCCGCGATGGGGGCGAGCAGGGCCAGATCGCCGAACTGCTTGCGCCGCCGCACCACGATCCGCACCAGCGGCCGGATGCCCGCGAGCAGCGCCGCCACACACATCAGACCGGTCGGCGCCGCCGCCAGCGTGAACGCCGCCACCAGCACCGCGACCGCGGCGGGCAGCAGGCGCGAGGTGGCGATGGCCCGCTCGATGGACACCCAGGTCAGCAGCGCGCCGAGGGCCACGATCGGCTCCGAGCGCAGGCCGTTGTCGTAGGGCAGCCAGAAGGCCAGGAACACCAGGCCGCCGGTCCACAGCGCGACCTGGGACTTCGCCACCGCGTTGCCCAGTCGCGGCACCACCTCGCGGCTGATCACCAGCCAGCACAGGATTCCGCAGAGCAGCGCGGGAATTCGCACCCACGGGCTGGCGGTGGAGACCTCGGCGAAGGCCTGGATAACGTAGTAGTACCAGCCGAACGGCGCCTCGGGCACGCCGAACCAGCGGAAGTAGTTGGCCAGGTAGCCCGCGTGCGGGGCCGCCCGCACCATGGTCAGGATGTAGCCGTCGTCGGAGGTGTTGGCGCCCACGAAGTGCCACAGCAGCAGGGTGCCGATGATGCCGCCGTCCGCCCAGGTCGGCTTCAGCCAGTGCGCCGGCAGGATGCGCCGGTGCCCGCGGCCGTCACTGGTGTCCAGCACCGCGAGCGCGCCCATGGCCAGCAGGGTGAGCAGGACCGCGGCGATGATGGCCACCAGCTTGATGACCGTCGGCGAGGAGGTGAACCGGGAGTCCACGGTCATGTGGAACGAGAGGCCCGCCGGCACGCCGCCTTTCATATCGGTGAACACGCCCACCACCTGGGGGCGCAGATCGCCGAGCAGGCGGCCCTCCACGGGCACGGTGACCAGTTCCCGTCCGCCGTCGGCGGTGGGCTTCTCGACGGTGCGGGTGACGCCCTCGAAACTGGCGTAGGTCTGGGTGCTGTCGGACGTGATGACCAGTTGCGAGCACTGGCTCATCTCGGTGCGGGTGGCGCTGGCCACCACGGCATTCCGGTCCAGCACGTCCACGCTCTCACCGGAGACGCGGACGAACAGGGCCTCCAGGTCCGCGCCCTTGCCCTGCGGCGGCGCCGTTGCCAGCAGGATGCCGCCGCGCGGATCCAGTTGCTGGACCGCGGAACATGGGATGGTGGCGTTCGCGTCGATGGGCACCTGCGACATCAGTGCCGCCTGCACGGGATCGAGCGAGCCGCCCTGTGGCCAGCTCACCTCCGCCTGGGTCTGCTGTACCGGCAGGAACGGTGTCGCCAGCGCGAACAGCGCCCCGAGCACGCCCGCGACGATCGCTATGAGCTTCGCGAAGCGATAGTCGCGCGGTGTCGCGGGGGCGGTCGCCGGGGGATTCGGCTTTGTCAGTACAGCGGAGGCGTCTGGCACGGTTGCTGATGGTAGCCCCCCCGCCTCCCCGAGACTTGGCGCACGGCGTGGGAGCCGTTGCCAGTTTTGCACGCGTGCCGGCGGTTGGGTGCCAACCCGATTTTGGCCGTACCCGACGAGTTACCCCCACCTCACGAAATCAGTGGTCACCTTTCATTTCGTCTTGATGGGCGAATCCTTGGCCAGGCCGGAGCGGGACTGGACGGTGACGTCCAGGGTCGGCGCGAAGTTCGCATCCGGGACATAGGGGGTGAACTTCTCGAGCGAGCCCCAGTCCCGGCTCCAGTCGTGATTCAGGTACGACGGCCGGGTCTCGGACTTGAGCAGCAATCCCGTCCAGCCCAGTGGGCCGCCGCCGATGTCGTCCTGCCAGGCATTGGAGGCGTCCTGGCCGACGCGGTCCGGCAGAATGCGCCATTCGGGCACCTCGGCGACGCCGTCGTGGTGATCGAAGGGGCGCTGGCACGGGAAGGCGAGGCCGACGTGCCAGTCCTCCAGCACCGGAGCGCTGTCGCCGACAAGGGAATTCAGGGTCTGCAGCCGGGGCAGCCGGGGCGGGGTGACGGCCAGCCACTGGCGCGGGGTGATGTCGGCGTCATTGAGCACCAGGCGAATCGCATTGGCGCCCGCGGGAATCTGGTCCAGCGGCACGCGCAGGTTGCGCCAGGACGGGCTCGGGCCGATATCGATCGGCCGGATCCGCCCGGTGTTCGTGACCGTGCCCTGGGCGTCGCGGGTGCCGTACTCGACGAACAGGTCCTGCCCGTAGGTCTCGACGCCGTCCTTGTTGAAGGACCGGATGCGCCCCGCCGCCGTCACGACCAGCACCTTGTAGGCGGGATCATTGCGGAGAGTGGTCAGCTTCTCCACGTTGTACCACTGGGTGGTGAGCTTCGAAACCTGCTGCTCGCCATCGGTGTAACTGCCCTCGACCGGAGTCTTGGCCGGGTCCAGGCCGAAGGGCAGGGCGACGGAGCTGCCGTTGATGCCGGCCTCTTCGCTCTTGCCGCCGCCGGTGCCCGCGCCGGTGGTCTTGGACGTCTTGTTGCCGGACTTCTCGTTGACCGAGTTGGCCCCGCCGGTGACGGTCTCCTCCGCGTCCGCGGTGAGGTCGGAGGCGACGCCATTGGGCGTGAATCCGGTGCTCTCGGCGGACAGACCGTCGGCGTCGGATCCGGTCCACGGGTGCAGCAGCGAATCGGCGGTATCGGTCTCCACCAGCACCTCGTTGGCCAGCCCACACGAATCACCCTGCAGCGCGCGCAGATTCGATTCCGCGATGGAGTAGGCCGGGTACTGGCCGACGGCCGCCTTGGCCAGCGACAGCACCTCGAACAGCACCAGCACGGCCGCCGCGATGGTGAGCGGCATGCTGGCGAACCTGTCGAAGCCGCGCGCCGGTTTCGGCTGCGTGTACGGCTCGCGGAAGTGCTGGTAGGCGGCGATGAGCAGGCACAGCACCGCCAGGCCCAGGAACAGCGTGGAGAAGCCCTTGCCGGCGATGAGCGGCGCCTTGTCGAACCACGGCACGCCGTAGCTGGACACGTACCACCAGCCGTTGGGTCCGGTGAAGGTCATGGCCAGCAGGAAGAACACCGCGGCGGTGAACAGCGTGCGATTGCGCGGCGAGCGAATCCCGTTGAGCCCGACCGCGACCGCGGCCAGCGCCGCCACAGACCCGGCCAGTCCGGCATACACGCCGAAGTGGTGGGTCCACTTGGTGGGCGTGAACATCATCAGGAACAGCGACATGAAGATGATGCCCAGGATTCGCGCCGAGGGTCCGCGGGAGGTCCCGGGGATGCGGCCGTTCTTGCGCAGCATCACCATCACGCATACGCCCAGGCACAGCAGCATGGCCAGGATGCCGAAGCGGCGGGCCAGCGAGCCGTCGGGGGAGAGCATGAGCAGCGCGTCCCAGCGCGTGCGCTCGTCGAACCAGGCCACATTGGGGCCGATGAGCTTGCGCACCCGGGTCGCCTCCATGACCGAGGCGAGGGTCTGATCGCCGAAAACCACTACCAGCACCAGGGTTCCGGCGGCCACGCCGGGCGCCAGCAGCGCGCCGTAACGCAGCAGCCACGATCCCGGGCCCTTGGCGCGCTTGATGACGACCATGAGCACCGGCCGCGCGCCCGCGATGAGCGCCGCGATGCAGATGAGCCCGGTCGGCCCGGCGGCCAGCGAGAAGGCCGCGATCAGCACGCCGACGGCGGCGGGCAGCAAACGCCCGGTGGCAACGGCCCTTTCGATGGAGCACCAGGTCAACAGCGCGCCCGCGGCGATGAGCGGCTCCGGGCGCAGGCCGTTGTCGTAGGGCATCCAGGCGGCCAGGAACACCAGTCCCGCGGTCCAGATGGCGACGGTGTCGCGTCGCACCTGTGAACCCAGGCGCGGCAACACTTCCCGGCTGATAACCAGCCAGCACACGATGCCGGCCAGCAGCGCGGGCAGGCGCATCCACGGGCTGGAATCGCTGATCCGGGTCATCCAGGCCAGCACCTCGTACGGCCAGCCGAAGGGCGCCTCGGCCACCCCGAACCAGCGGTAGTAGTTGGCCATGTAGCCCGAAACCTTCGAGGCCCGAGCCATATTCAGGATGTAGCCGTCATCGGAGGTGTTGGCGCCGATGATGTGCCACACCACCAGCGTGCCCAGCACCGCGATGTCGGCGAGCCGCACCCGCCACCAGTGCGCGGGCAGGAATCGGCGCGGCTTACGGCCGTCGGAGGTGTCCAGCAGGTGCAGCGCGTAGAGGGCGAGCAGGGTGAACAGCACTGCCCCGAGCGTCGCGATGCGCTTGAGCCAGGTCGGGCTGGAGGTGAAGCGCGCGTCGATATCCACGGTGGCGGAGGCGTTCCCGAGCTGATCCCGCTTCAGATCGGTGAACAGGCCCACCACCTGCGGCCGGGTGTCCCCGCCGACCCGGCCGGCGAAGGGCGTGCCGTCCTGGCGGTGCACCCCGGCGAATTCGGCCCGGGTTTCAGCGGCGTCCGAGTGCACGGTGATCGCCGCGCAGTCCTGGATCTCCGCCGCCGGCGCACTGAGCAGCGGAATCAGCCGCACCAGCACCGATACCGCGCGTCCCTTGCCGGGCTCGTCGGTGACCTTGACGACCAGGCCCTTCGACTCGGCCTGCCCCGAGGCCGCGGGCACGGTCGAGAACAGCGTGCCGGTCGGCAGTTCCCGCAGCACCTGGCACGGCAGGCTCACGTCCAGGTTCGATGGCACGTACGACACCAGCGGCGCCGCGACGTCGGCCGTATCCCCTTGTGGCCAATGCAGTGTCGGCCGGTCCTGGTTCACCGGCAGGATCGGCGTGATCACCGCCAGCAGGAATCCGAGTAACCCGGATACCAGGGCGAGGATGCGGAGGCGGTGGAACGCTCGGGAGTCTGCGCGCACGAGCACCGACTCTAACCATCGCGCGCACAGCGGCTGCACATCTCCCGGTGTTCCGGCCGCCTCGAACCGGCTGACCTGTAGCCGAATCGGCGGATGTCCGTCAGGATGGTTGTTATCCGAACTGGGCGTGGGGCCGGGCCGGAAGACGAAGAGGAAGCATGACCGAGCTGCGACCTGGCGAAATCATCGCCGGGTATGTGATCGCGCGGCGAATCGGGGCCGGGGGTTCGGGCGTCGTCTACGCGGCGCGGCATCCGCGGTTACCCCGGCTCACGGCCCTCAAGATCTTGAAACGCGACGATGTCGCCGAGGACGACGAGGTCTGGCGGCGTTTCGAGCGCGAGGCCGATATCGCCGCCCACTTCGACCACCCCAATATCGTGCAGGTCTACGACCGCGGCGTCGCCGAGAACCAGTTCTGGATCTCCATGCAGTACATCGACGGCGTGGATGCCGCTGAACTGCACCGTGTTTCGCCCGACCGGGGCCTGCGCATCGGCACCGAGATCGCGGCCGCACTGGATTACGCGCACGGCAAGGGCGTCCTGCACCGGGATGTGAAGCCCTCCAACATCCTCATCGCCGATCCCGACAGCGGCCGCCCCGAGCGCGCCCTGCTCACCGACTTCGGCATCGCCCGGCTGCGCGACGAGACCACCAAACACACCCATACCGGAAATATCTCCGCCACTTTCGCTTTCGCATCACCGGAGCAGGTGAGCGGCCGGCCGGTGGGCCCGGACTCGGACCAATATTCGCTGGCCTGCACACTTTTCGTGCTGCTCACCGACCGCCGGCCCTTCAGCGCCGACAATCCGCTGGGCTGGGTGCACGCCCACACCCGGGAGCGGCCGCTGCGCCCGAGCGAGGTGAATCCCGAGCTGCCGGCGGCCTTGGACGAGGTCTTCGACCGGGCCCTGGCCAAGGATCCGGAGGACCGCTTCGACAGCTGTGCGGACTTCGCCTATGCCGCCACCGAGGCGTACTACTCCGATCCGGCCCTGGCGGTGACCGCCGCGGCCGGTCTGCTGCCGCAACAGCCGCCGCGGCAGCTCCGGGACTGGGGCCGGAAACCGCTGTGGCAGCGCGTCTTACACCGGCGCGTCCTGGTCCCGGTGGCGGTGGCCGCGGTGACGGCCGCGGGCGTGGGTTTCGCGCTGCACCACGGCGATTCGCCACCGGTCCGATCCGGACCGGGCCTGGTGCCGGACACGTTCGTGGGCACCTGGCTGGCCACCGAGGGACAGACCAACTACCGGCTGACCGTGCAGCAGGCCAAGATCGGCGATCCGGTGCTGTCCAATCGCGTGGACGGCGTGCTGCCCGACGGTTCTCCGTTCCACTGCGAATTCTCCGCGCCGCTGGACCGGGTGCCCCACGAGGGCGACCGCCTGATCATCGGCACCTCCGAGATCGTGGTCCGGGAGCCGGCCAATGCCTGCCGCGCCAACGGTCCCACCACCCTCACCCTGCTGCCCGACGGGCGGATCAGCCGCAAAACCGATGTGAGCGGGCTGATCACGTACAGCAGCGCGGATGCGCTGGTCTCGTCCTGGGGACGGGACGACGCCGCCATCGCCCGCGCCTTCCCCAGCCTGGTCGGGCAACTCGCCTCCACCGGCACCGCGGTGGGCTGGCAGGGCGGATCCTGCCGGCCCCGGGATCCGGGTCCGGGCGAGGCGGCCCAGGGCGCGCATCGCGTGCTGTGCAATGGCGACGACGGCACCGGCCAGGTGCACTTCGACGTCTTCGACTTCGACACCCGGCCGGGCAGTTCCGTCGCCGCGGTCTTCTTCGGCAACAACGCCCGTGTCACCACCCGTACCCACGAGGACGTGGCGGGCGCCCTGACCGTCACCACGGCGGCCGGCGTGGACCCGGCCGCCACCCAGGACACCGAGGCCCATCGGGCGCTCGCCGCCGTCTCCTTCCCCGACGGTGATCCGAGATCGCGCTTCGTCATGGTGCTGCGCTGGCCCGGGCACACGGTGAACAGCCTCCTGACCGACTGGCTCGAAAGGGCTCCCCTGAAGTAGGTAGGTGCGCGACCATGGCCGATCTGAAGCCGGGCGAGGAGATCGCCGGATACGTCATCGAACGCTGGATCGGGGCCGGGGGTTCGGGCACCGTCTATGCCGCGCGGCATCCCCGGCTACCGCGCCTGGCCGCCCTCAAGGTCTTCAACCGGGACGAAGTGACCGCCGACGCCGAGGGCTGGCGGCGTTTCGAGCGGGAGGCCGGCATCACCGCCCGCTTCGACCATCCGAACATCGTGTCGGTGTTCGACCGCGGCCTCGACGACGGACGCCTGTGGATCGCCATGCAGTTCGTGGAAGGCCCTGACGCGGACAGTCTTTCGGGCCTGGCCCCCGAGCGGGCGCTGCGCGTCGGCGGGGGCATCGCCTCCGCCCTGGACTACGCGCACGGCAAGGGCGTGCTGCACCGGGATGTGAAGCCGTCGAACATCATGCTCTCCCCGGCCGAGGACGGCCGCCCGGAACGGGCCCTGCTGACCGACTTCGGCATTGCCCGGCTGCGTGACGAGACCACCCACGTCACCAAGACCGGGGACATCTCCGCGACCTTCGCCTTCGCCTCGCCGGAGCAGGTGTCGGGCCGCTTCCTGGATCCGCGCACCGATCAATACTCGCTGGCCTGCACGCTTTTCGTGCTGCTCACCGGATCCCGGCCGTTCCTGGCCACCGATCTGGCGGGGCTGATCTACGCGCACACCAGCACGCCGCCCCTGCACGTCACGCAGGTGCGCCCCGATCTGTCCGCGCGCTTCGACGCCGTCTTCGACCGCGCACTGGCCAAGCATCCGGACGAAAGGTTCCCCAGCTGTACGGATTTCGCCGACGCCGCCTGGGCGGCGTGGCGAGCGGTGACCACGCCAACCGTGCTGAGCGCACCGCCGACGGTGCTGACCACGCCGCCGATCGGCTTCGTCACCGATCCGGCCGCGCTGCGTTCGCCCCGCACGGATCCGACGGTGCTGCGTTCCCCGCACACCGATCCGGCGCTGCTGCGCTCACCCCGCACCGATCCGGCCGTGCTCGGTCCCGGGCGCTCCTACACCGAGCCCGGCGCACCCGCATACGGCGTGGCCTACGGTGCGAGCAGCGGATCGTTCGACGACGGTGCGCCGCACCGGCATCGGGTCCCGGAACCGGCGCGGTACGGGTCCGGGGTGGGCCGCGGCGTGCTCACCGGGCTGCTGGCGGTGCTGGCCGCGACCGTGATCGCGGGTGGCGCCATCCTGGTGACGGTGGATCTGGAGAGCCACGGCAGGACAAGTGGCGCACCGGTGTCCGCGTCGGTGCCGACCGTGGCGACCGCGGTGCCCACCGGCGGGCAGAGCCCGATCGCCGCCGTGCCGCCCTCGACTCTCGCGGGCCGGGTGCCGGGCGACTTCATCGGTCAATGGGCGGGCACCAGCGACGCCAATGCCGACGACTACCGCCTGGTCATCCGGCAGGGCAACCTGAACGACGATGTGGTGACCTCCACGGTGCTGCGCGACAATCGGCCGATCTGCGTCTTCGACTATCGCCTGCTGGGCGTTCCCGGCACCGGCGACATCACGGTCGGCGCCGGCACCCTCGTCTCCGGCGGCTCCGGCTGCCACCCGCAGAGCACCCACGAATTGCTGCTGAGCAATGGCAGGATCACGCGCGCGCTCTCGACCAGCGGATACGTCACCTACACCCGCGTCGGCTGACTACGCCGGAGCGCTCGCGCCCACCAGGTCGCGCACGTCCCAGAGCCAGACGCCGTCGACGTATCGGGCGGGGAAGCCGATCAGCTGGTCGACGGTCAGGCGCAGCGTATCGCTGTTGTCGGTGGGCGGCAGCACCACCACGTCGGCCCGCCAGTAGCGCAGATCGGCCAGCGCCTGCGCCCGCATGGCGTTGTCCACGACCGGAATCGTGTTGGACCGCTGCGCCTTCATCAGCAGGCTCGCGGTGGGCCGGTCGTCGGGGCCGTAGCGGCCCTTCTTGGAGGTGCCGGTCGGACCGACGAAATAGCCTCCCGCGAGCGGGAATTCGAAGCCGGACTCGGCCTGCCAGTGCAGCGCACGGGCGTCCGGCGGGGTCGGCGGCGGCGCCACCACCACCGAACCGTGCGAAACGTATTGGCGCACTGTGCCGTCCGCGAAGAAGTCCGGGGTGGGCGGGCGCTGCACCGCGGGCAGGATGGTCGGGGTGAGCGGCAGCAGGGCGAAGGCCAGCGCGCCGAACAGGGCCAGCGGCCGCCAGTCGGTCGCCGAGACCTTCCAGTAGTCCAGGGCACGCTGGGTGGCCAGCGCCAGGATCAGGGCGATGGCCGGAATCGCGGCCATGGTGAAGCGCGACTCCAGCACCGAATTCAGCAGCGGCACATCCTCGAGCCGCTGCCACGGCAGGGTGATGCCGGTGTTGTGGTGGCCGATCATCAGGGTCGCGCCCAGCGACAGCACGGTGAACGTCACGATCACCGCGGCGGCCGCGCGTACCGCCCGCTCCCGCCACATGAGTGCCACGGCCACCGTGACCACGATCCACAGCGGCCAGCCGAAGTACGAATTCTCCTCGGTGGGATTGATGGCCACGTTCTGCCCGTGCGAGAACATCCCGCCCAGCGACTCGGACGGGAACTGGAACAGCGCCTCGAGGTCGTTGTTCATCGGCCCGTGCTCGATGGACCGGTAGGACTGCGGGCCGAAGAACTGCCACCACAGCGGAATCTCGGTGAGCGCCACCGTGATCAGCGCGGCCAGCAGCACGGTCGGGGTGATGGCGCGCAGCGCACGCCACCCGGTGCGCGGGGTGTGCAGATGGTAGACGAGCGCGAAGACGCCGAAGGACAGCGCGAAGATGAGCAGCGGCTCCTCGCCGAGCGCGATCTGCAGGGCCACCAGCAGGCCCAGCACGAAGGCGTCACGGTTGCGCCGCGCCTTGCGCACCTCGCGGGTGAGCTCCGCGCGCCGGGCCATCCGGATCAGCTGCAGCACGATCAGCGGAAGCAGCGCCAGCACAGCGAAATTCGGGTGTGCGTTGGCGTGCGAGATCATGGCCGGGGCGAAGCCACAGAACAGACCGCCCACGGCCGCCGCGAATTTCGACGCCACCAGTTCCCGTGAGAACAGCCAGTACCAGGCGAACGCGGTCCCGAACAGGCCCACGGTGAGCACCAGCACGAAGGTGACGGTCGGACCGAACATCAGGGTGACCGGGGTGAGCGGCACACCGACGCCGAACATGGCGGTATTGGCCATCATGTTCACGCCGTCGGGATAGTTCTGCAGCAGCGAGCCCAGCGGGTTCTCCAGATGCGCGACATTGTGGGCGGTGACCGCGAAGAACCACTCCCACATGGTCTGATCCTGGCCGCTCTTGATCAGGTAGCCGCGATCGGTGTGCAGCCACTGACCCGACAGCACCAGCACCGCCAGCGACAGATACGCCGCGGCGACGATCAGATCGGCGCGGGCCAGCCGGATGCGGCGGGCGACGCGCTGTGGCCGAGAAAGCTTGGGGCGAGCCGTTTCCGGGCCGGCGTGGTCGAGAACCGCTACCGCCGAACCGCCGTCGTCCCCCGGGCTGGATGCCCACCCCTGTGTCACGCGCAAACTCCTCGGTGCCTTGCAACGCAAACTCTTGGGTGCCTTGCAATCAGCGGCCCACGCTACCGGGTTCGACAGAGATTGCACTGGCAAGTCACGCAGTTATCCACAGAAGCCGGTGTCTATCCACAGAAACCGGAGGATTTCTGGGGATAAGTGATCCTGGTCTCGCACAGGTGTTCAGACCCGCACAACCAGGGTGAACGGTCCGATATTGGTGATCCGATAGTGCGCGTCGTCGAACAGCGCCTTGGGGAAGGACACTGTGAAACGCTTCACATTCGGGTCGTTCGGGTACACGTCCTGCGAGAGCCGCAGCGTGTAGTCGTCGCCCGAACGCCGGAACAGGAAGGCATCCGGCGCGCGCCAGCGGCAGTGGTTCAGCGCGTCGGTCAGCTCCTGCGGCGTCTTCAGCGTGCTCCAGCGCTGGATCTCGGCGGTGCGCGCCGCGAAGTCGGCCAGCGGGTTCGCGTAATGCGAAGTGAGAGCCTGGAATCCGTAGTACGGGTAGATGGCCAGGAAGCTGGTGTCCGCGGTGAGCACCACGCTGGCGTCCCGCGGCCGGCTGGTCTGCTCCAGCAGTGTCGCATCGACCTCGCGGTAGTTCGACACCGCCGACGGCGGCCGCTTGTCGGCGCGGAACCCATTGCCGTCGGTATCGGTGTAGGCGGTGGTGATCTCCGCCGCCAGCACCGTCGGAATGCCCTGGCTGAACCCGATCGCACCGGCCACCGCGACCGCCGCCGCGGCGATCCGGAACCGCCCGGGCTCGTTCAGCGCCTGGTAGATCGCCCGCGCGCCCTCGGCGAAGGCGAAGACGCCGGCGGCGGACAGCAGTGCCAGGAGCGGGGATTCGAGCCGGAACGACAGCAGCGTGGTCCCGGCCGCCGTGGCGGCCATCGAGAGCAGCGACCACAGGTAGATGGCGAGCACGCCCACGCCGAGCGCTTGTGCGCGCCGCGAACTGGCCGCGCGCAGTAGCAGCCAGACGGTCCCGGCCAGGCAGAAGACCCCGAGCAGGTCGAAGTCGAACATGGGCAGCGGCAGCCGTGACCCGGATTCGGGCAGGTAGTGCAGGGCCGTCCCAGAGCTGGCGGTGGTGCCGCGCAACGCCTTCAGGAAGTACGGCAGCCACACGGTCAGCGCCAGCACGCCGGAGATCGCGCCGATCCCGATGAGCCGCAACAGGATCGGCCACAGCGACCGCCAGGTACGGTGCGCCCGCGCGGTGAGGCCGAAGGCGACCAGCGCCATCAGGCACACCGCGAACACGGCCACCAGGAAGTACAGCGTGTAGAAGGTGGCGAACAGCCCGAGTAGCAGTCCCGCGCCGAGCACCGCGCCCCAGCCGCCCGCGGTCCGCGTCGCCGCCCCGGTATCGGTCGCGTTCCCGTCATCGGTCGCGTTCCCGGTCTCGCCCGGCCGATAGAGCGCGCCCCATGCCAGCAGCAGCAGCGGTCCGAGCAGCAGCACCAGCACTGCGCTGTAGGCCTCGGGAGAGCCGTAGGCCAGCGTCACCGCGGTCGTGGCGGCGGCCACCGCCACGGCCCAGTCGGCGCGAATCAGGTTGGACCACAGGACGAGTGCGACCACCGCGGCGACCGCCAGCCCGATGATCGCGTACGGCTTGAACGCCTCCCACCCGGCCATGCCGGTCAGCGCCGCGAATCGCCCGCCGAACCAGAACCAGCCCGCCGGGTAGTAGGGCGGCAGGTCGATGTAGTTCATGTCGTGCAGCGCCGGGCTGTCGGTCAGCCGCGTCAGATACTGCGTCCGGAACTCCTGGTCCACGGACATCCCGAACAGGTACAGCTTCGTCGCGGCCAGCGGCATGCCCAATGTGACGGTCACGAAGGCCGAAAGCCCGGCCCAGGACAGCACTTTCGCCAGCCGGAGCCACCTGTGCAACCGCAGCAGCACCACCGCGACCACCAGCACGGCCAGGGTGGCCACCTGCCCCACGGTGGTGAGTGCGCGAGTCACATTGGAGGAGTTGAAGGCCGGCCAGTGCACGGTCGCGAACGCCTCGAGCCCGACCGCCGCCACCACGCCCGCCACGACCGCGGCGAGCACCGCCTCCCCGGCAGCCCCACCGGCCTGCCGTGCCAGCACCCCCATCCGTCCGCTCGCCCGCTCGCTCATCCGCACCCTGCCTCCGCATTCGTGTCCATGGACCGCGCGCCAGCCTAGCCAGTGCGGTGCACGCGAACCCGACCGCCGGGCCCAACCACCGATGTCCGGGGTCTTCGGGCCGGAACGGCGCATGCCGCGCCCGGGTGCCGGACGCGGCATGCGTATCGGTGCGAGAATGTGTCGCCTAGATGGGGAGGCGGCGGAAGATCGGGCGCGGCACGTGGCGCAGGATCATCATGACGTAGCGGAAAACGCCGGGGGCCCAGACGATTTCCTTGCCCTTCTCGGAGGCGGCGACCGCGAGGAGGGCGACGTCCTCCTTGTTCACGGTGAGCCCGTTCTCCTTGGCGTGCGCGGAGAGCCGGGTGCGCACCATACCGGGGCGGATAACCGTCACGCGCGGACCGAACTTCGCGACCGCCTCGCCGAGACCCAGGTAGAAGCCGTCCAGGCCGGCCTTGGTGGAGCCGTAGACGAAGTTGAAGCGGCGCACGCGCTCACCGGCGACCGAGGACATGGCCAGGATGCGGCCGAAGCCCTGCGCCTTCATCTTCTCGCCGAGCAGCACGCCGACGGAAACCGCCGCGGTGTAGTTGATCTCGGCCATCATGACGGCCTTGCGCTGGTCCTGCCAGAAGATCTCGCCGTCACCGTCGATGCCGAACGCGACGATGGCCACGTCGACGTCACCGTCCGCCCACGCCGCGTCGATCACGGCCGGGTGGCTGTCGGTGTCGAGCGCGTCGAAGTCGATGACCTGCACCTCGGAGGCGCCGGCGGCCTTCATCTGCGACACGGCGTCCTCGCGCAGCGGGTCACCGGGCAGAGCGGCCAGGATGATGCGCGCGGGACCCTTCTTCAGGTACTCGGCGCAGATCGCCAAGCCGATCTCCGAGGTGCCGCCCAGCAGCAGAATGGATTGCGGGTTCCCTACCGCATTGATCACTGAAGCTCCAGCCTTCTCGCCATATCGGACATGAAAACGCCTGTGGGATCCACGCTTCGGCGGATCTTGATCCACTCGTCGATCCGCGGGTACATCTTGTGGAAGGTGTCCGCGTCGGTCCGTGAATCCTTGGCAGTGTAGAGGCGACCGCCGAATTCCAGGACGCGCCGGTCCAGTTCGCGCACGAAGTCATTGAGACCGGGGCGGACCGGGAAGTCGACGCAGATGTTCCAGCCCTCCATGGGGAAGCTCAGCGGAGCCGGGTTGCCCGGGCCGAAGAACTTCAGCACATTGAGCGCCGAATGGTGACCCGACCGCTGGATATCCACGATGATCTTGGTGAATTCATCGAGCGCCTCGGGCGGCAGCACGAACTGGTACTGGATGAATCCCTTGGATCCGTAGGCCCGATTCCACTCCGAGACCACGTCCAGCATGTGGTAGAACTGCGTCAAGTTCATCAGTTTGCCGGTGTAGTTCCCGCCGAGCGCGTAATACGCCTCGCCGACCATGCCCAGCGTGAACTTGTTGGCCGCGAAACTCGGGAAGATATCCGGCACCGTCAGCAGATTCGGCGCATCGAACTTCAGCGGATTCTTGCGCAGCTTCTTCGGCAGCTCATCGAGCTTCGCCAGCCGTCCGCGAGACACATTGGCGCGGCCCAGTTTCGGCGGCCCGGAGATCACATCGAACCAGGTGGAGGAGTAGGTGTAGTTCTCCTCGGACCCGTCCTTGTGGACCGCGATGGTCTCGTCCAGGCCGGTGGTCTTGATGCCGTCGGAGATGAAGTACGCCGTCTCGGTGGGCGTCATCTCGATGGTGGCACGCAGGATGATGCCGGTCAGGCCATTGCCGCCGACAGTGGCCCAGAACAGCTTGGCGTTCTTCTTCGGCCCGATGGTCTGCACCTTGCCGTCGGCGGTGAGCAGATCGATGGACCGCACGTGATTGCCGAAGCTGCCCGCGCTGTGGTGGTTCTTGCCGTGGATGTCCGAGCCGATGGCCCCGCCCACGGTCACCTGCCGGGTGCCCGGCAGCACCGGAACCCACAGGCCGAACGGCAGCGCCGCCTTCATCAGCTGGTCGAGGCTGACGCCCGCGTCCACGTCCACCAGCCGGGAGTCCCGGTCGATGCGGTGGACGCGGTTGAGTGCGGTCATGTCGACGACCAGGCCACCCGCGTTCTGGGCGTGATCACCGTACGAACGGCCGAGGCCGCGGGCGATGACGCCGCGCCGTAGGTGCGCGGGCTTGGAGTCGTTGTCCTCCGCGACCATGGCGACCGCCTTGGCGATCAGCTCCGGGTCATCGGTGGAGAGCACTTCCGAGGTGGTGGCTGCGGTGCGACCCCACCCGGTCAGGCGCCGGGTCTGCGTCGGCAGGTCGAACGAACCCGATGACGCCGTGCCCGCTGTGTCGTTGCCTACGACGGGGCCCTCGCCTGCCGAGCTGGGCTCGGTGGCGGCCGCGGTGGTGGTCTGAGCTTTCGTGGACATCGGCATAGAGGCTACAGGCATAACCGTCTCGAGGCTTGTGTCCTTTGTCCCGGGCATTACTCTTCTGCGTTGTGACCGCGGAACCCCATCTGCCCCTGCCGCCCGAGCTGCCCCTCGTCGATGAACCGGGTGGTACGGAGGTTGATCTCAAGACGCAGATCATCCGATTCGCGGTCACCGGTGGCCTGTCCGCCATCGTCGACTTCGGCCTGTACACGCTGCTGTTCAAGCTGGTCGGACTGCCGCTGCCGGTGGCCAAGTCCATCAGCTTCATCGCGGGCACGACCACGGCCTACCTGATCAACCGGCGCTGGACCTTCCAGGCCGAGCCGAGCCGCAAGCGCTTCATCGCGGTGGTGCTGTTGTACGCGGTGACCTTCGCGCTGCAGGTCGGCATCAACCAGCTCTGCTATTACGCGCTGCCCGATGCGTGGTGGCGGATCTGGCTCGCCTTCTGCGTCGCGCAGGGCACCGCCACCGTGATCAACTTCATTGTCCAGCGCGCGGTGATCTTCAAGATCGACTAGGCGGCGCTGGAGTCAGGACTCGACCAGGGCGTTGGTCTCTTCCTTCGCCCGGAAGTAGTCGCCGCCCTTGGCGCGCACATTGTCGGTGCCCCACTGGCGCTGCTCGCGCTGGGCCGGCACCAGGTGCGGAATGTGCTTGCGGCAGTGGATGTAGGCCTCCTCCACATCCACCACCACCCAGCGCTCCGGAATGCGGCCCCGGGTATCGGCCGGCAGGTCGGGGACACAGCGGCGCATGAGCGCGTCGTCCACGATGCGCGCGATGCCATTGAGGTGCAGGCCGATCAGGTCGTGCACGAAATCGATCATGAGAATGCCGACGTGGGGGTTCTCGAGAATATTGCCGAGGCTGGCCATGACGCCGTTGCCGCGGTATTCGGGATAGGCGACGGTGCGATCGTCGATCACGTGCAGGAAGCCCGCTTTGCCGGCGCGGAAGCTGGCATCGCATTCACCGTGCTTGTCGGAGGTGGCGATGAAGGCCATGTCCATGCGCCGGATGAAATCGATCATGTGGGTATTGAGTCGATCTCGCACCTGATCGGAGTAGAAGCGTTGTGCCCGTTCCTCGGTACCGTATCGCTCCTGCAGTTCCCGTTCGCCGTCGCTGCCGTTTCTGATACCGGGCATCGTGCGCCCCCTTTGGTAGCTGAATACCGGATGGAAGAGGCTCGGCCACGAACTTCGGCCATCCGAAATCCTATACGGTTTAACTATTTTCGTGTGGCAAATGCGTGAACCGGCGGATCTGCCCTGGTGGGGCTTCCTCGACTGTTGCCGGATAAACCTTCCCGGGGGAGGATCCTCCCGGATGAAAGGACCCACAAGGGACCTTCGGCCCTCAGCTGCGGGGATGCTGCTCGTCGTTCCGAACCGCAGGAATGCGAGATCCCCAGGGGGCGAGGGGATTTCGCATTCCTGATTTGCCCATTTCGCAGAGCTGCCGGGGTGACGTACGGCCGTCATCCCCCTAGGTGGCGCCGATCTTCGGTGCTCGAAACATAAATACCGACGGGTCTTTCAGGGCATCGGCTCCGGTCGCAACGCACGGTGTGGTCCGGCGCCGCCTCACACCCGGGTGAGCGTCACCGGCACGCCATTGAACACGGCGTTCCCGGACGGGGCGTCCACCAGCGAATCATCGGTCAGCACATTGGCATTCACCCCGGCGTGCTCACGCGCGACGGTCTGCGTGCTGTCCCCGTGTCCCCAGCCGTGCGGCAGGCTGACCACGCCGGGCATGATGTCCTCGGTCGGCTCGACGTCCACGGTCAGCGTGCCCGCCGCCGATTTCACCACGGCCTGCCCGTTCAACCCCAGCCGCGCCGCGTCCTCCGGATGAATGTGCAGCGTGCACCGATTCGACCCGCCCACCAGTGGCGGCACATTGTGCAGCCAGCTGTTGTTGGACCGCAGCTGCCGCCGCCCCACCAGCACCATCTCCGGCCGCTCGACCCCCAGCCGGGCCCGCAGCCGGTCCAGGTCGGCCAGCAGTTCGGCGGGCGCCAGCTCGACCCGGCGAGAGGCTGTCCGCAGCACACCCGGTAGCCGGGGCTCCAGCGGACCCAGGTCGATGCCGTGCGGATTGTCCAGCAGCACTTGCAGATTCAGCTTGCCGCGCCATTCGTTCTCGTCGTCCGGCGTGGTCGACCATTCGCCGAAGGGGCCCAGGCGCAGCATCAGGTCCAGCCGCTGTTCGGTGGTGTCGGTGCCGAGCAGTTCGGCGCGGCGGTCGGCCAGACCGGCCTTGTGCAGGGTCCCGGCGATGACGATCTCGTCGACCGCACCGAGCGGGTCCAGCCCGGGCTGGGCTTCCTGGCCCGAGACGGCCAAGGCCAGCCGCGCCAGCACCTCGGCCTCGGACAGCTCGTTCCCGCCGAGCGGCACCAACGGGCGCGAGTAGCGGGCATAGTTGTGGACCGCGAAATTGAGCAGCGCGAAATCGTAGTGCGGCGACTGCAGGATGCGCGGGGGCGGCAGGATGACGTCCGCGTGGCGGGTGGTCTCGTTGAGGTAGCGGTCCACACTCACCATGAATTCCAGTCCGGCGAAGGCGGTGTCGAGGCGCGCGCCGCTGGGCGCGGACAGCACCGGATTGCCCGCCACCGTCACCATGGCCCGGATCTGCCCGTCGCCGGGCGTGCGGATCTCGTCCGCCAGTGTGGCCACCGGCAGTTCACCCATGGCCTCGGGCAATTCGCGCACCCGGCTGGCCCAGCGCGCGAGGCGGAACGGCCGCGACCGCACGATGCCCAGCGCCGCCCCCGTCGCGAACATGGCACCGCCGGGCGAGTCGAAATTGCCGGTGAGCACATTGACGACATCCACCAGCCACTGCGTGAGCGTGCCGAATTCGGCGGTGCAGGTGCCGATCCGGGCGTAGACGGCGGCTGTCGGCGCGTCGGCCAGCTCGCGCGCGATGCGCACGATAGTCTCGGCGGGCACCCCGGTGCGGCCGGACACCAGCTCCGGCGTGAATTCGGCTGCCGCGGCCCGCACCTCGTCCAGCCCGTTCACCTCGACCCGGACGTCGGTCAGGCCCTCCGCGAACAACGTGTGGACGATCCCGAACAGCAGGTAGGCGTCGCTGCCCGGCCGCACGAACACGTGCTCGTCGGCCAGCTTGGCGGTGCGCGTGCGCCGTGGATCCACCACTACCAGCCGCCCGCCGCGCTGCCGCAGCGCCCTCAGCCGGCCCGGGAAATCCGGTGCGGTGCACAGCGATCCATTGGACTCCAGCGGATTCGCGCCCAGCATCAGCAGATAGCCGGTGCGGTCCAGGTCCGGCACCGCCACGGTGAGCGGATCACCGAACATGAGACCGCTCGACACCTGCTTGGGCATCTGGTCGGCGGTGCTGGCGGAGAACAGGTTCCGGGTGCCCAGCGCCCGGATCAGCAGCGGCACATACAGCGCCCCGGCCACGGTGTGGGCATTGGGATTGCCCAGGTACAGCCCCACCGCCTGATTGCCGTGCGCGGCAGTCACCTGCGGCAGGCGCTCCCGGATCACCCCGAAGGCCTCGTCCCAGCTCGCCTCCCGCCAGGTGTCGGTGGCGCGGTCGCGAATCATGGGCGCGGTCAGCCGATCCGGATCGGCGTCGAGATGTCCGAGGGTGGCGCCCTTGGGGCAGATGAAGCCCCGGCTGAAGGGATCGGCGTGGTCACCGCGCACCGAGACGATGTGATCGGTGCTGTCCAGGGTGAGCTCGAGGCCGCACACCGCTTCGCAGAGCGGGCAGGTGCGTAGCAATGTCCGGGGGCTGTCCGTGACGTGGGTCATACCTCATGATCGCCCGGAAACGTACCGGGCGGAACACCTCTGGCCGCCGGTAATTCCGGACGCGGGCTCCCGGCGGCCGCGAATGCCGGAGCCTCGGATTATGTCCGTTATCGCTTAATTTGCAACGTTCGGACGTGGACGCGGCGAAACCCGCGAGCGCCGGGGTGCACTCGCGGGTTTCGTGTCGTTGTGAGAGCCGGTGGCCTCAGGAGGCGATACGGGCCGCCTGCGGCGCTCCCTTGGCGGCGGCGCGGACACCGGCGGCGATGGCGACCACCGGCGGGATCCAGCGGGCCTCGTGCGGGGCGACGCCCCAGCAGGCCGCACCGGCGGACAGCTTGGTCGGCGGCAGCGGGATGCCGGCGCCGTCGGCGTAGACGACCACGCCGGACTCACGCAGGGCCTCGATGGCGCGCTCGGCCTTGCGCAGGCCGGTGACGAGGTGGATCTCGCGGCGCTCGGCGCCCGGGATCTCGATGACGGGACCGGTCAGGTCATTGGCCCGTAGGTAGCGGCGCACGAAGGCGGCGGTGTCGCCGGTGACCTCGATGCCCGCGATGTTCTCGTCGGTGACCAGGCACACGCCATTGGCGGTTTCGGCGACCGTCCAGCCGCGCCGGATGTAGTCCTGCGCGGATTCCGCAACGGCTGACGAAAACGTCGTACGCACTGGTTTCTCCATTCCCCGGTAGTTCTGA
This sequence comes from Nocardia sp. NPDC004860, assembly GCF_040609015.1. Taxonomy (NCBI): domain Bacteria; kingdom Bacillati; phylum Actinomycetota; class Actinomycetes; order Mycobacteriales; family Nocardiaceae; genus Nocardia; species Nocardia sp. NPDC004860. The sequence goes on from NZ_JBEXJI010000011.1 coordinate 21,542, forward strand.
TTCCTGCTCTGTGCCTCGTATCGGAGCGGGGGGTTCGCGGTGTTACACCTTCTTTTTCAACTCGGGTCCGGTTGTGTCCCGGAGGGGCATTCGTCCGGTTTGTTCCGACCCGATGGGGACGCTGGCCCAGCTGCGACACGACCTCGAGGTAGCGGCTCTGCCTGCGCCAACACCGTCAAGGGGTCTGCCGTCGGATCCGGAGCCCAGCGCCTGTCCGAGGGCGTGACGTGTTCTACACCACACTGTCTCGTCCTGCGACACCCCGGCATGACCGGAGACACTGAGTCGGCCGAAAAGGTCTGCGGGAGAGGAGATCGTCGGCATGACCGATCAATCGGGCGGGAACACGGCCGAACTCGAGGAGTACGACGAGTTCGACGAGATCATCACCGAGGGGCGCTGGGCCGCCTTCAAGGAGTCCGCCACCCGGCGCATGTCCCGGCGGCTGGCCGCGGACGAGGAGGCCGAGGAGCCGGTCGAACCCTTCGCCAGCCCAGGCGCTTTCGGCTCCTGGAGCGTGGACGCCGCCCGTGCGCTGCTGGACCTGCAGTTCCAGCGCGCCGCCACCCGCACGCTGCTGCCCCTGGCGTATCTGCTCGGCCTGGCGAGCGCCGTCGCCATCCCGATCGTGGGAACCATAGGGCTGTGGCGAATCTCGGCCTGGCTGGGCATCGTGTTCGCGGTGGTGTTCGCGGTCCCGCTGGGCCTGGTGATCGCCGCGGTGGTGCGCCTGCTGCTGGAGTTCGTGCTCAATGCCTCCCGGCTGGCGGCCCGGGTCGCGCACATCTCCGATATGGCCGACGATCTGTTCCAGGCCCTCTCGGATGTGGCCGAACCGGTCAATCAGCTGTCCAAAGATGTTCAGGCAGTCCAGTTCTGGCGGTTCCGCCGGCGCTCGTCCCGGAAGTAGGCCGGCCGGCGGCCGCTATCCTGGCCACGGGGCGGTGCGAAATCTGCCCCCCAGGCCGCGTCCCGCGTCCATGGATCGCTGAGTTTTCCTGTGCAACAATGCGATCGCAACACTGGTTTAGGGGGACGAATGGCTCTACCGCAGGGGATTACCGGATCTACCGTGCCGCGCCGCCAGCTCGGCCGGCACCTGCGCGACCTGCGCAATCGTGCGCGCATGACGACCCGGGTGGCCGCGCAGCGCTTGGAATGGTCCGAGGCCAAGATCTGGCGAATCGAAACTGGACAGACGTCTTTGCGCAGTCTGGATGTCGAGGCCATGTGCCGCATCTACGGCGCTCCGGAGGACGCCATCGAACCGCTCACCACGCTGGCCCGGGAGACCAAGGCCCGCGGCTGGTGGACCGAGTTCAGTGACGTGATCGACGAGGGCTACGAGGTCTACATCGGGCTCGAGGAGGCGGCGAGCCGGCTCACCAGCTATGAGAACGAACTGGTGCCAGGGCTTTTGCAGACCGAGCAGTACTACCGGGCGGTGCTGGCCGGAGCCTACCCGGGTATCTCCGCCGAACAGCTGGACCGCCGGGTCCGGGTGCGCACCGCGCGCCAGTCGCTGCTCACCCGCGCGGAATCGCCGCTGCAACTGGATGTGGTGATCGCCGAGGCGGTGCTCTGGCATCGCATCGGCGGCGACGACGTGACGCGCGGCCAGCTGGACCGGCTGCGCAAACTCGCCGAACTGCCCAATGTCCGGCTGCGGCTGCTGCCCGCCGAGTGCGGCTATCACCACGGCATGGACGCGGGCCGCTTCGTGCTGCTCGAATTCCCCACCGCCGCAGGCGAACCCACCGAGCCGCCGGTGGTGTACGTGGAAGCCCTCACCGGCTCCTCGTACCTGGACAAGGAGCACGAGGTCGAGCGCTACCGCGAGGCCTTCGCGGCGGTGAGTTCCATTGCGGTGGACGCGCTTCCGGTCATCGAGACGCTGCGCGCGGCGGTCTAGCCCAGATTCTGGGCCAGCACCTCACGGTGCGTGGGCGCGGCCTGCCGATGCAGTTCGCGCCCTTTTTCCGTGACGCAGACGAAGATCGCGCGGCGATCCTCGGTACACAGCGTGCGGTCGACCAGTCCGTCGCGCTCGAGTCTCGCCACCGTGCGGGAGAGCGCGCTCTGACTGAGATAGATGTCATTGGCCAGATCGCTCATCTTGCAGCTGTCGCTGCCGGATTCGACGAGGCGGTCCAGGGTTTCGAATTCGCTGAGCCCGATGTGGTGGCGGCCTTGCAGTTCCTTTTCCAGAGCGCACGAGGTCGTCGCGTGCCGGGCCAGCAGATCGCGCCACTCGCCCACCAGCCCTGACGCCTGCACCGGCGTGATGACGGGCCGGTCGACGTGCGCTGTCGGCTTCGGCATGCGGTCATCCTAGTCTGTCCACCGAAAGCATGCAAATGCATTAAATGCTTGTGCATTTGATGCATGCGCATGTACTGTCGCTCCTCGTGACTTCCACCGAGATCCGCCCCGCAGTGAGCACCGCGGCCGACACCACGCAGTGGACCGCCCGGCTCTGGGGCATGCTCATCACCCTGTGCATCGTGCTGTTCCTGGACGGCCTCGACGTGTCGATGATCGGCGTCGCGCTGCCGTCGATCGGCACCGAACTCGACATTCAGACCTCCACCCTGCAGTGGCTGGTCAGCGGTTACGTGCTGGGCTACGGCGGCCTGCTGCTGCTGGGCGGCCGCACCGCCGACCTGCTGGGCCGCCGCAAGGTCTTCCTGATCGCCCTGGCCGTCTTCGCGCTGGCCTCGCTCGCGGGCGCGCTGGTGAGCTCGCCGGCGCTGCTCATCCTGACCCGCTTCGTGAAGGGCCTGGCCGCCGCGTTCACCGCGCCGACCGGTCTGTCCATCATCACCACGAATTTCCAAGAGGGACCGGCCCGTAACAAGGCGCTGTCCATCTACACCGTCTTCGGCGCCGGCGGCTACTCCATGGGCCTGCTGTTCGGCGGCCTGATGACCGGTCTCGGCTGGCGCTGGACCTTCCTGCTCCCGGTTCCGGTGGCCCTCGCCGCGCTGGCCTCCGCGTATTTCCTCGTCCCCAAGGACAAGCCCGCCGAGGAGGGCGGACACGACCTGATCGGCGCGCTGCTGTCCACCGCCACCATGCTGCTGCTCGTCTACACCGTGGTCTCCGCGCCGCAGGCGGGCTGGGGCTCGGCCCGCACCATCGGATCGTTCGTCGCGGTGGCCGTGCTGGGTGTGGCGTTCGTCTACGCCGAGAGCAAGGTGCGTTACCCGCTGGTGCGCCTCGGCATCCTGCGCAAGCCCACCCTGGTCCGGGCCAGCCTGGCCATCATCGCGGTCGCCGGTTCGTACTTCAGCTGGCAGTTCATCACCACGCTGTACCTGCAGGACACCCTGGGCTGGTCGCCGCTGAAGCTCTCGATGGCGCTGCTGCCGGTCGGCCTGCTCGTGGTCGCCTCGGCCTTCGTCTCCGACAAGCTGGTCGACCGCTTCGGCACCGGCCCGATCATCGCGATCACCATGGTGATCATGGCCGTCGGCTACCTGCTGTACCTGCGCATCGACACCGCACCGTCCTACCTGACCGTGCTGCTGCCCGCGGTGCTGCTGGTCGGCATCGGCTGGGTCGGGTTCCCGGCCATCAACATCCAGGCCACCAGCGGCATCGACGATGACGAGCAGGGCCTGGCGGCCGGTGTGCTGCAGACCGCCATGCAGGTCGGCGCGGCCATCGTGCTCGCGGTGACCACCGCCATCGTCACCTCGAGCGTGCCGGGCAACCCGACCCCCGCGGCCATGCTCGACACCTACCGTCCCGGCCTGGAATTCGCCGCCGGTGTCTCCATCGTCGGCGCCCTGGTCGCCCTCACGGTCTTCCTCCCCAGGCTGCGGGCCCGCCGCCAGGAGGCCCGTGACCTGGAGGTCGAACTGGTTCGTTGACACCCGATGACTCCGCTCGCAGCTCACACGGGCGTAGCCTTCGAAAACGACCGGGGCGCACCGCATTACGCGGTGCGCCCCGGTTGGCGTAACAACTGATTTCGTAAGGATCCGGGTAACTCGTCGGGGACGTCCAGAGTGGGGTCGGCACCCGACCGCCGGCACGGGTCTGGGACGGGCGACGGCTCTCAGCTGTCCGCTGAAGTTCCGGGGAGGCGGGACAGACGGGCGACGGCTCTCAGCTGTCCGCTGAAGTTCCGGGGAGGCGGGACAGCAGTTTCAGATCCGCGAGTCGCGGGGCCGCGGCGTCCTTGTCCGAGCGGACGAAGGTGAGCGGTTCGCCGTTGCGGCCGACGGCCGGCCACTCGATGGCCAGGTCCGGGTCGAAAGCGTCCAGGTCCCGGTCGAATTCGGGGGAGTACTCCAGCGAGCACAGGTAGTTGACGGTGGAGTCGTCCTCCAGCGACAGCAGCGCGTGCCCCAGGCCCTCGGCCAGGAACACCGACTTGCGCTCCACATCGTCGATGACGACCGCGTCCCAGCGGCCGAAGGTGGGGGAGTCGCGGCGCAGGTCCACCACCACGTCCAGGAACGCCCCGCGCACACAGGTCACGTATTTGGCCTGCCCGGGCGGATTCTCGGTGTAGTGGATGCCGCGCAGCACCCCGGCCGCGGAGGTAGAGATATTGACCTGCAGCAGGTCGAAGGGCCGTCCGACCGCCTTCTCGAATTCCGAGGCCTTGAACGACTCGTAGAAGACGCCGCGCTCGTCTCCGTGCAGCCGGGGCGTGAACTCCCACGCGCCCGGCACCGACAGTTCCCGAATCCGCATGCCTACTCCCAGCTTCGCCCGTGGTCCAGCAGGCCCAGCAGGTACTTTCCATAGCCCGAGCGCACCAGGGGTTCGGCCAGCCGGGTGAGTTCATCGTCGCCGATGAAGCCGAGCCGCCAGGCCACCTCCTCCGGCACGCCGATCTTGAGGCCCTGCCGCTCCTCGATGGTGCGCACGTAATTGGCGGCGTCCAGCAGGGAGTCGAAGGTACCGGTGTCGAGCCAGGCGGTGCCGCGGGCCAGCACCTGCACGTGCAGCCGGCCCTGCTCCAGATAGGTGCGATTGATATCGGTGATCTCGTATTCGCCACGCTCCGACGGCTTCAGATCGCGCGCGATGGCGAGCACGTCGTTGTCGTAGAAGTACAGCCCCGGAATCGCGTAGTTGGAGCGCGGCGCCTTGGGCTTCTCCTCGATGGAAATGGCCCGGCCCTCGGCGAATTCGACCACGCCGTAGGCGGTAGGGTCGGAGACCCGGTAGGCGAAGACCGCGCCGCCGTCCAGGTCGTGGAAGGTCTGCAGCTGGGTGCCCAGGCCCGGGCCGTGGAAGATGTTGTCGCCCAGCACCAGCGCGGCTTTCTCGGTGCCGATGTGGTCGGCGCCCAGCACGAAGGCGCGGGCCAGCCCGTCCGGTTTCGGCTGCACCACATAGGAGATGGACACGCCGAACCGGCTGCCGTCGCCGAGCAGCCGGGCGAAGGCGTCGGCGTCCTCGGGAGTGGTGATCACCAGGATGTCCCGGATCCCCGCCAGCATGAGGGTGGACAGGGGGTAGTACACCATCGGTTTGTCGTACACCGGGACCAGCTGTTTGCTCACCCCGCGCGTGATCGGGTGCAACCGCGATCCGGTGCCCCCGGCCAGGATGATTCCGCGCATGTCTCGACAGTCTGCCAGCTCGATGGCGGAGCGCGGCGGTCAGGTTCCGACTGGACTTCGAATCGATCACGGCAGTTTACGTACGCGCGGATACGGCGATATCTGTTGCGTAGGTCACGTTCTCATGGTGTTCTGAAATAACGCTATGTGAGATGTCAGCGCCGACTCTCGCGCGCCGGGTGCCGAGCCAACGTATCGGTCGCTCCGGACGAACGGCTCGGCGCGCCAACAACGAGGTAGGTGCGCGATGGCTCACGAACGGCCTGTCGGCGAAACGGCCCACGAGGACGTCCCCGTCCAGAACCCCAACCGGACCAGTGCCGCCGCCCGTGCGCTGACAGTGGTGGCTCGCACCATGATCCGCCCGGCCGGCGAGCTGGTGCCCGTCACCGTCGCCTCCATGCCGGTGGCCAGCACCGTGATCAACAGCCTGGCCAAGCTGCGCCCGGCTCCGCGGGGAGTGGAGCGGGAACAGGTACGGCTCAACGGCTTCCGCATGGAGATCGTGCGGCCCGCCGGGGCCCGCAAGGCATTGCGCGACGGCGCGGTCCTGTACATGCACGGCGGTGGCTTCTTCCTGTGCGGGCTCGACACCCACCGCCCCGTGGTCGCGGCCATCGCCCGGCGCACCGGGCTGCCGGTGGTGAGCGTGGAGTACCGGCAGCTGCCCGAGACCGATATCGCCGGATCCGTCACCGACTGCCTGACCGCCTACAAATGGTTGCTGGCGCACGGCGTCCCGGCCTCGAAGGTGGTGTTCGCCGGTGACTCCGCGGGCGGCTACATGACCTTCGCCACCGCCCTGCGCGCCCGCGACGCCGGACTGCCCGTCCCCGCCGGACTGGTCGGGCTGTGCCCCGCACTGGACCTGGACTGCACCGAGAAGCGCGCCCACCCCAACTACCGCCGCGACGCGCTGATCCCGCTGTCCGCGCTGGAGTCCGTGATCAAGCTGGGCGCCGAGGTGAACGGCCGCCTGGATCCGCGGCTGTCGCCGGTCAACAATGTGCTGGCCGGTCTGCCGCCCGCGCTGCTCATCGTCGCCGAGGACGAGGTGCTGCGCCGCGACAGCGAGATCATGGCCCAGCGCCTGGCCCAGTCCGGCGTGCCCGCCACACTCGAGATCTGGCGCGGCCAGGTGCACGCCTTCATGGCCATCTTCCCCGCCATGCCGGAGAGCCGGGCCGCCCTGGCCCACGTGGCCCGCTTCGTCCGCGACCGCATCGAGGCCGGGCAGGTCGCCCGCACGGCGTGACCCGGTGTCGTGCCGCCCGCTCGATTCGGTTGGGGTACAGCCTGATTGATGATGTGGGGCTCGGGGCGCCGATCTCGGGCCCCACATCTGTTCCGCTGCCGCCGTTCCCGGATACGGCGAAACCCCCGCCCGGATGATCCGGGCGGGGGTTTCGTGATGCAGCAGGCGTGTCTTACTTCGCCGGAGCCGGCTGGATGTGCGGCTCGTTGATGGTGGAGAAGTACTGGATCGCGGCGGCGATGGCGACCGGCGCGGTCACGAACAGCTGACCCGCCAGGGTGCCCAGGAAGCCGACGGTGGCCGCACCCAGGACGCAGCCGCCGAGCGGGCCGAGGCCGAACAGGGTGGCCAGGGCGCCGGTGGCGACCAGACCCACACCGATGCCGGCGATGCAGCCGACGGCCGCGCCGCCCAGACCGCCGACCAGGGTGCCGATGGTGGCGCCGGTGGAGATGGTGTCCTTCAGGCGGTTCCAGGCGGCCTGCTCGCGGTCGTAGTCCGACTTCCACGGAGCCTGGTCCTCGTAGGGCAGGGCGACCGGCTTGTAGACGGCGTGGTTCACGTCGTACTGCGGGGTGATGCTGGCGGTGTGGTCGTCGCTGATCTGCGCGGCGATCGGGAACTCGAAGTCGTCGACCCGGAAGCTCAGCGGCATGCCGGCCACGACGGTGCCGTTGGCGGCCTTGATCTCGAAGGTGTTGTTCTCGATGACCATGGAGCCGGCGTCGGTGTGGATGATCGCACCGTTGTCGGGGGTGTTGGTGGCCGAGTAGTTGATCACGCCGTTGTCGGCCTGCTCGGCGGGCGCCGCGTTCACGGTGCCGGCGGTGACGGCCACGGCGGCTACGGCCAGCGCCGCGGTGGCGGCGAATTTCCTCATCAGCATTTGTAGAAACCTCATCGAAGAGCTCGGGGGGACACGTCGAATCGAAATGGAGAACAGCTAACGAGCGGTGAACCCATCGTGTCCGTCCGTTCAAATTTTGTTCACCAAGACGATCGCGCGGTCTGCAAGGTAGTGGAAACGCGCTGCAAGGGAAAGGTTTTGACGCAGATATACGATCCGCCTGATCGTTACCCGGAGCAGTCCGTGTGAGGAAGGTCACACACGTCGCGGGGAAAGTCGTGATGCTGGTCGCACGAATGTCGCGGCAGCGCTGTGGAATTGCGACATTTGGACCGAGCGGCCGCCTTTCAATTACGTGCGTTTGTTTCAACCGGATGTCCGATTCCGCGCACAACGACCGCCCCGCTGGTGTAAAGAAGGCAACTTCCCGTACCCACCGCGGGCCTTCTCCCCGGCCGACGTAGTGTTTCCCTGTGCGACTGCTCGTAACCGGCGGCGCCGGGTTCATCGGCGCGAACTTCGTTCACCAGACCGTGACTGCGCGTCCCGGTGTGCAAGTCACCGTGCTGGACAAACTCACCTATGCGGGCAACCGCGCCTCACTCGACCCGGTCGCGGACCGAATCGAGTTCGTGCACGGCGACATCGCCGACACCGCGCTGGTGGATCGGCTGGTGGGCGGTGTGGACGCGGTGGTGCATTTCGCCGCCGAATCGCACAACGACAATTCGCTGGCCGACCCGTGGCCGTTTGTCCAGACCAATATCGTCGGCACCTATTCGCTGCTCCAGGCGGTGCGCCACCATCAGGTGCGCTACCACCACATCTCCACCGACGAGGTGTACGGCGATCTGGAACTCGACGACTCCTCGGCATTCGGCGAGAACACCCCCTACAACCCGTCGAGTCCGTACTCGGCCAGCAAGGCCTCCAGCGACATGCTGGTCCGCGCCTGGGTGCGGTCGTTCGGGGTGCGGGCCACACTCTCCAACTGCTCCAACAACTATGGGCCCTACCAGCATGTGGAGAAGTTCATCCCGCGGCAGATCACCAATCTCATCGACGGTGTCCGCCCCCGCCTCTACGGCGCGGGTCACCAGGTGCGCGACTGGATCCACGTGGACGACCACAACAGCGCGGTCTGGGAAATCCTGGAGCGCGGGCGCATCGGCCAGACCTATCTGATCGGCGCGGACGGCGAACGCGACAACAAATCCGTGGTGGAGCTGATCCTGGAGGCATTCGGCCGTGCCCCGGACGATTTCGATCACGTCACCGACCGTCCCGGCCACGATCTGCGCTACGCCATCGACGCCTCCCTGCTGCGGACCGAACTCGGCTGGGAACCGCGATACCACGACTTCCGCCAGGGCCTGGCGGCCACCATCGACTGGTACCGCGACAACGAATCCTGGTGGCGCCCACAGAAAGCCGCGACCGAATCCGCCTATGTCGCCGCGGGTGAAAAGGTCATCTAGCCGCTACGGGCGGCGGACCGGGCCCAGTCCTGCCGGTAGTCGGCCCAATCCTGTCGAGTGGCAGCGAAATCCACGTAGAGCGCGACCCCGAATGTGCGGCGGTCGCGCGCGGTGCGGCCCAGCCCCAGGCGCACGCCGCGCAGCGCGGCGGCGACCGTTTCGGCCGCACCGTGATGGGCCGCGTTCTCGGCCCGGAAAGCGGGCAGTCCCATGAGCAGATCCGTGCCGGGCGGTGTCACCTGCAGGGCCAGACTTGTCTGCTGCGCGACATATCCGCCGTACAGTGCGCGGGTCGGCATGGCGGTGTCATAGGACATCACGGCGATTTGATCCACACGCCGGGCCACCTCCGCGAAATAGGCTTGTGACCACCATTTCCCGTGATCGAACAAGGCCACGCCGAGCGAATGCAATCCGGGTAGCGGATCGATAACCGGAGCGGAGGCCGACAGCAGCGTGTGCCGGGCCGAAGTGACGGCGCGGACCCGGTCCAGGATGGTGATATAGCCGCCCGATCCCGAGCGCACCGGCTCGAAATCGAAGTGAATACCGTCGAATCCGAGATCGAGTACCTGCGACGATGTCGTGACGACATGATCGCGAGTCCCCGGATCATCGGTATTCAGACCGTCGAATTCGGGAGTGAGCACATCTCCGAGCCACGCCTGTACGCGAATTCCGGGCAGCGTCCGATGCACGGCCTCGAGGAACCAGCGGGCCTGTGGATAGAGCTGGCGAGACAGTGTGCCGTCATTGTCGAGCGGTCCGGTGTGCACGTAGAGATCCTTGATTCCGGTCCCGGCCAGCAGGATTCCCAGCTGGGCGATATCGGCGTCGGATTTACGGCCGTCGACCCAGGCGTGCCCCAGCCAGACGGCGTCGTGACCGCGGGTGCGGGCATCGCCGCGCAGGGTGCCGGCGTCCTGCAGGCGCAGGAACACTGCGGCCGCGGCAACGGGAGTCAGCAGGATGGCGACAATGATCAGCAACACCACGGCAATTCGCCGCGCCCGTGACCATCGACGCCGTCGGACTCCCCAGCGGGTCATCCCCAGACGATAGTCGAATACTTGATCACCGCGGCGATGAGCGCCACCGAGGTGGCCGCCACCACCGTGATCGCCACGCCGCGCACCGGGACCCGGCCCGCGGCGTCGGTGAGCCGCAGCGGCATCCAGCGCAGCACCACCGCCAGGCCCAGCACCGCGAGTGGCACGAAGTAGCGGCCCTGCACTCCGTCGATGATGAAGTAACCGACCGGCGTGAAGGACATGTACAGCGTCACGTAGATCATGGCGACGCTGGCCGCGATGGTCAGCAGCACCAGCCAGGTGCGGGTGCGGTCCGCGCCGCGCGCCGGGAAGCGTTCGGCCGCACCGATGCTCATGGTGAAGGCCAGCAGGCTCGCCAGGATGGTGAGCGCGGGCACCTCGACGTAGGAGAAGCCGAGCTCGCCGAAGAACTGGGTGAACCAGTGCTGGTCGCGGCGGGCGATGCTGTCGCCGAATATCCGCAGGAAGTGCAACGGGTCGGTGAGGATGCCGTGCAGCTGGTCGCCTGGACGCACACTGCCCCACTGCTTCTCGGGCCGCATCAGGCTCATGCCGTCACCGGTCGGGGCGGCGATCTTCATCCACACCGCGAACGAGATCGCGCCGACGCCCGCGGCCGCCCACGGCAGCACCCGCTGCCACACGGCGATCCGCTCGGTGCCGCCGAAGCCGAAGCGGCGCACCGGGATCAGCACGGTGAGCATGGCTATCAGGACGTAGGTCGGCTTGCACACCGGCAGCAGCACGGTGGTGGCCAGCGCGGCCACCGTCTCCGGCCGGGTCAGTCGCTCGCCGAGGAACAGGCCCTTCACCACCAGCGCCGACACCAGCAGGGCCAGCGCATTGGTGACGGTGTCCGCGGTGACGGTCCCGGCCTGGAACAGCGCGATGGGCAGCACCGCGACGGTGAAGGCCAGCCACTGCACCCGGTGGCCGCGCAGCACGCGCAGCGCGAAACCGACGATCACCAGGTAGGCGATCAGCCCGGCCCAGCGGGTGGCCAGCACCATGCCGCCGACACTGAGGTCGAAGGTCTCGGCGATGCGGATGCCCGCGGCGGACGGCAGATACGGAACCGGGGAGTAGGCCGCGGTATTGGTGAACCACACCTGCTTGGTCCGATCGGAGACCGCGGCCCCGCCCAACCGGTCGTAGACGTGCGGATCCTCGACCATGGGCTCCGGCTCATCCGGGTTGTCCTGATAGTCGTGGAAGGCGTAGCTCATCAGCGCGTCGATGCTGAGCGGGACGTCGCCGCCCCACGCCGGCCCGCGATCGTCGTGGATCTTCTCGGGCAGGAAGCCGCCGTGCGCGACCTGATAGGCCCGGCCGAACTGGGTGATCTCGTCGTGGCCCCAGAACGGGGGCGTCAGCACCGACCACACCGCACCGAAGATGCCGGCGATCAGCACGAAAACCACGGCGGCCGAACCGAACCGCCGCTCGATGCCGATCACCGCACGCCGCAGCCCGGCCGTCTTCGGCGCGGGAGCGGCCGGGGCCGGTGCCGTGATGGTCGTGCTGTCGTTCACTTCGGTAACCACGGTGTCCGATTCTGCTTTGCCGTTGGGATTCTGCCCGGCAAGCCGCACCGTCATCGCGGCGAACTGCCCGGCCGGGTATCGGGGCCGGTCTCGCCGACCGCCGAATAACGCAGGTACATCAGGCGGGCGGCCTCGTGCCGGGAGCGGCGGATGCCGTCCAGGATCAGGCCGGCGGTCCAGGCCAGGCTGCCGAGCAGCAGCAGCGTGAAGCCGAGGAACAGCGTCGGGAACCGCGGGACCTGGTGAATCTCATAGAACTCGATCACGATCGGCGTGATGAGAATGACCGAGACGATCCAGGCCAGCGTGCCGAACAGGCCGTAGAAGGCGACCGGCCGCTCGTGCCGGGCCAGGCCGATGATCAGGCGCAGGATCTTGAAGCCGTCGCTGTAGGTGCGCAGCTTGGACTCGCTGCCCGCGGGCCGATCACGGAATCCGACCGGAACCGCCGTCTGCGGGACCCCCAGGTGCTGCGAGTGCACGGTCAGCTCGGTCTCGATCTCGAACTCCCGCGATACCGCCGGGAACGACTTCACGAATCGGCGCGAGAAGACCCGGTAGCCGCTGAGCATGTCCTCGACGTTCTCGCCGAAGACCTTGCCCACCACGCCATTGAGGATCTTGTTGCCGGTCTCGTGCCCGGCCCGGTACGCCGAGCCGGCCTCGACCTCGCGGCGCACGCCCAGCACGTGGTCGTACGGGCCCGCCAGCAGGGTGCGGATCATCTCGGGGGCCGCTGCGGCGTCGTAGGTGTCGTCGCCGTCGACCATCAGGTACACATCGGCCTCGATGTCGGCGAAGGCCCGCCGCACCACATTGCCCTTGCCCTTGCGGTTCTCGGTCCGCACGATCGCCCCGGCCGCGCGCGCCTTGTCGGCGGTGGCGTCCGTGCTCAGGTTGTCGTAGACGTAGACGACTATGCCCGGGACGGCAGCCTTGAGGTCGGTGACGACCTTCGCGACGGCGGCCTCTTCGTTGTGGCACGGCACAATGGCGGCAATACGAAGCTCGGTGGAGTCCACCCGGTCAATCCTCTGATCGGAGGCGAATATGAACACCGGGAGGGTACCCGACCTTCACAGGTATAGGGGTGCGGCGGGTTGCGGTACCGTCGGCCGGTGCCTGCGAACGAGTCCACGGCGGTGGATGAACCCACCCCGAATGCCTCTCTGACCGGCAAGGTCCGGGCCCTGCTACAGCGGGGCGGGGCATTTCTGGTGGTCGGCGCGATCGGCTTCGTGGTCGATGCGGGCACCTACAACCTGCTGGTCTTCGTCGGCGGCGAGGGCCCGCTCTTCCACGCCCCGCTGGTCGCCAAGATCATTTCCATCGGGGTGGCCACGGTGGTCACCTATTTCGGCAACAAGTGGTGGACCTACTCCGACCACCGGGGCGATACCGGGGCGCGGCACATCCTCGTCTACGCGCTGCTGAATGTGTTGGCCATCGGCCTGCAGCTGGGGTGCCTCGGATTTTCACGCTACGTTCTCGGACTGGACAGTCCGTTGGCGGACAACGTTTCCGGGACACTCATCGGCCAGGCGGTGGCCATGGGCTTCCGATTCTGGGCCTACGGGAAATTCGTCTTCACCAAGCCGGCTTTGGGAGCGAATAACGCTTGATCGCCAAAAGGTTCGCGGCCCGGCTCGATTCTGGACTGCGCTCCGCCTCCCCGCGCTTGGAGCGGGGGAGCGAAGCGGAGGAGCGGAGGAGGGAAGAATCGAGCTTGCAGGGCCGCGAACAGCCGGAGCGCAGCGGAGGCCAATAGGCACTGATATTCTCGCCCCGCCGAGCAAGACAGTGACAGTGGCGGTGCGACCACGTCGGATGAGCCGGTGTCTTAAGTATTCAAAGGATGTCGAGGGATTCATGGATGCGTCGGCTGGGCAGGCCGTGACCGAAACCGAGGACCGGGAGAACGCTGAGGAAGCTCCCACCACCCTGCGCGCGGAACAGCCCGCGCCGGAGCGGCTGGTGCTGGCCCGCGGTATCTTCTGCGGACCCGCGCCGAAGATCAGTGACGACCTGTACGCGGCGGCCAAGGGCAAGGTCACCCGCGAGCGGCAGACGCTACGCCTGGAAAAGGGTGCGTCGGTCAACACCAACACCTACTTCGGGCGCTTCGCCGCCGCCTACTGGCAGCGCTGGACCAAGGTCACCGAGGTCGAGGTCGGCATGACCCTCGAGGCGACCGGCAAGGTACGGATCCGGCTGGCCGCCTCCGATATCGCCGGGCACCGCCGGGTGGTCGATACGGCGGTGGTCAAGGAGACCGGACGGGTGGTGCTGCGCGCACCGCTGGACATGTACATCGACGGCGGCGCGCTGTGGCTGGAGATCGAGGCCCTCGGCGGCGAGGCCGTGATCACCGATCTGGAGTGGACCGCGGCCGCGCCCGAGCAGGTGCGCCCGGTGGCCATCGCCATCTGCACCTTCAACCGCGCCCCGGACTGCGCCGCAACCGTTGCGGCCCTGGCCTCCGATCCCACGGTGCTGTCGCTCATCGACGCCGTCTACGTGGTCGACCAGGGCACCGACCTGGTGCAGGACCAGACGCTGTTCACCGAGACCCGGCCGAAGTTCGGCGACAAGCTGCGCTACATCCGGCAGCCGAATCTCGGTGGCGCGGGCGGCTTCACGCGCGGCCTCTACGAGGTGTCGGGCGCCAACGAGCACGCCGACGTCATCCTCATGGACGACGACATCCTGTGCGAGCCGGAAACGGTGCTGCGGCTCAACGCCTTCGCCAATCTGACCGTGGAACCCACCCTGGTGGGCGCGCAGATGCTGTTCCTGTTCAACCCCGACTACCTGAATGTCGGTGCGGAGGAGACGAATCTGGGCAAGCTGCGCCACGGCCAGAAGGTGGCCAAGGCGCTGCGCAACACCAGCATGCTCAAGAAGCACCAGGAACGCCGCGTGGACGCCGGCTACCAGGCTTGGTGGACCTGCCTCATCCCGGCGGAGGTGGTCAAGAAGATCGGGCTGCCGGTGCCGATCTTCTTCCAGTGGGACGACGTGGAATACGGCCTGCGCGCGCGGGAGAACGGTTTCGTCACCGTCACCCTGCCCAACGCCGCGGTATGGCACGCCGACTTCTACTGGAAGGACTTCGACGACTGGGCGCGCTACTTCTCCTCGCGCAACTCGCTCATCGTGTCCTCGCTGCACCACGACCTGGACGGGAAATCCATTACCCGCCAGCTGCTCCGGGAGATCGGTGAGTACCTGGTCGGCATGCAGTACGGCCTGGCGCACACCACCCTGCAGGGCATCGAGGACTACCTGCGAGGTCCGGAGATCCTGCGCGACGGCGGTATCGAGGCGCTGGCCAAGGCCCGCGGCTCGCGCTCGGACTACCCGGAGACGGTCAAGCATCCGGCCGCCACCTCCCCGGTACCGAACGCGCACCTGCACGTTCGCCGCGCCGGTGGTGAGCCGAGCCACCCGCTGCTGGTGCTCTACAAGCGCGCCCTCAGCCAGTGGACCGGCCGCGTCATCCCCGGCCCGGTCGCGGTCACCCGCGAGGACGCGCACTGGTGGCACGTCGGCCTGTTCAACCACGTGGTCGTCACCGACGCCTCCCAGTCCGGCGTCCGGGTCCGCGTGCGCGACAAGGAAACCGCCCGCCGCCTGCTGCTCCGCACCGTCCGCGTGCTCCGGCAGCTGCGCAGGGAGCTCCCCGACCTGCAGCGCCGCTGGCGAGCCGCCATGCCGGAACTCACCAGCCGCGAGAACTGGGAACGCCTCTACGGAATCGACTAGCGGCCAGGATATTCGCCTGACATGGCCCGGGACCCCGTGTCCCGGGCCATGTTTCGTCTCAGCGGCGGTCGGGTTGCTCCGGACCGCCACCCTCGGCTGAGCGAGCTCGGCCGAGGGTGGCGATCGAGGTCAGAGGAACAGGTCCGTGGTGAGCGGGCCGTCGCCGGGCACCACCCGGTACTTGTCGAGATCGGTGATGCCGTGTGCCGCAAGGACTTCGTCGTCGATGAAGAAGTTGCCGGTGGTGTCCTTGGCGGGCGAGGTGAGCACCAGGTAGGCGGCGTCGGCGTAGATGTCCGGCGTGCGGGAGGTGGCCACCATCTCCTCGCCGCCGAGCAGGTTCTGCACCGCCGCGGTGGCGATGGTGGTGCGCGGCCACAGCGAGTTCACGCCGATCCCGTACTTGCGCAGTTCCTCGCTCAAACCCAGTGTGGTGAGCGACATTCCGTACTTGGCGATGGTGTAGCCCAGCGCCGTGCCCGCCCACTTCGGATCGAGGTTCAGCGGCGGCGACAGGGTGAGGATGTGCGGATTGCGACCGGCCTCGGCGGATTCCCGCAGCGCCGGGATGCTGAGCTTGGACAGCAGGAAACTGCCGCGGCAGTTGATGTCCTGCATGAGGTCGTACTTCTTCATCGGCAGGGACTCGGTGGGGGACAGATCGATGGCCGAGGCATTGTTCACCACCATGTCGATGCCGCCGAAGCGCGCGACGGTCTGCTGGACCGCGTCCGCCACCGCCTCGTCGTCGCGCACATCGCCGAGGTACTTCAGCACGGTGCCGCCCGCCTGCTCCAGCTCGGCCGCCGCGGTATGGATGGTGCCGGGCAATTTCGGATGTGGCGCATCGGTTTTCGCGATGATGGTGATGTTCGCGCCGTCGGCCGCCGCCCGCTTGGCGATCTCCAGCCCGATGCCGCGACTCCCGCCCGACATGATCATGGTCCGGCCCGCCAGCTGCTTCGATGCGTCGGTCATAGTCCGCTCCCGTCTGCTGTGTGTCGCCCCGGGTTCGATCATCCGCGTCTCGGAGGCCGAGTGGGGCGGAAATTCTCGCAACTCGAACAGTAGGTGAGAAATGATCTATATGCAACAAGGTGCATATAGGTAGCGCTGGCACCACCTCCGTCGCGGTACCGGGCACGACCTCGATCGGGGTGCGCGGGGCATGGGCCGCCGGCCCCCGCGTTCCTAGGCTCGAACCGGCCGGAGAACCCGGCCTGAACAGGAGGAATGTCTTCCATGAGCGCATTGCGGCGGCCGCGTGGCCGCGTCGTGCTGGCCGGTTTCGGAGTGCTGGCGGTACTGGCGGCCCAGGCGTGCGGCACCGAATCCGGAAGCGGTGAGCCGGCCCGCAAGGAGCTGTACCGCACCGTCACGCAGGCCCTCGACACCGTGATCCGTAGCGGCTTCCCGGGCGCGCAGGTCGTCATCGACGGCCCCGCCGGCCATCACGTCCTCACCGCGGGCACGGGCGACCTGGGGACCGGCGCACCCATCCCCGACAATGCCCGGGTCCGGATCGGCAGCAATACCAAGACCTTTGTCGCCACCGTGGTGCTGCAACTGGCCGGCGAGGGCAAGGTCGATCTGGACGCTCCGATCGAGCGCTACCTGCCGGGTGTGGTGCGGGGCAATGGCAACGACGGCAACCGCGTCACGGTCCGCCAGCTGCTGCAGCACACCAGCGGCCTGCCCGACTACCTGGCGGGCGGCCGACCCGAGCCGGTCCCCGTGCCCGGCTCCCCGCAGTTGGCGGCCGACACCGAGGGAATCCGCTGGGGCCATTACGAACCCGCGGACCTGGTGCGCATCGCCATGTCCATGCCGCCGCGCTTCGAGCCCGGCGCGCGCTCGGTCTACACCAACACCAACTACATCGTGCTGGGCCTGCTGATCGAAAAGGTCACCGGCCGCCCGGCGGCCATCGAGATCTTCAACCGCATCCTGGAACCGCTGGGTCTGCGCGACACCTACTTCCCGGACGCGCGGGAGACCGGCATCCGGGGCCCGCATTCGCGGGGGTATCAGGAAACCGACGGCAAGCGTATCGATTTCACCGATCTGGACCCGTCCTGGGCCGATACCGCGGGCGCGATGGTCGCCACCCCCGCCGACCTGAACCGATTCTTCACCGCCCTGCTCGCCGGGAAACTGCTGCCCGCCGCGCAATTGGACGAGATGAAACAGACCGTCCCCTGGGACCGTGGCGAACCCGGTTCCGGCTACGGACTCGGCCTGATCCACCACCCGGTCTCCTGCGGCACACAGGTGTGGGGCCACGGCGGCAGCATTCCCGGCTTCGGCACCCGCAACGGCGTGGCCGCCGACGGCACCGCCGTCGTGGTGACCGTCAATCAGCTCGCGGCCGATGAGGCCGGCGACGACGCGGTGTCGACGCTGTTCGATGCCGCCATCTGTTCACGATGAGGAGACCATTCGTGCTTCGACATCCAGTGGCCTGGGCCCGAAATGTTGGGGTGGCCATCGCGGTCACCGGACTCGTCGGCGCGGTCGCCTGCACGACGACCGCCGTCACCGATCGCGCCGTCGCGGCCGAGTCCTCGGACGGCTACTCCCACCAGACGCTCACCTGGAAGCCCTGCGATGCGCCGGGCCTGGTCGACATGGGTGCGCGGTGTGCCGATGTCACCGTGCCGCTGAATTACGCCGAGCCCCAGGGCCGCACGATCACCGTCGCCATCTCGCGCATTCCCGCCACGGATCCGGCCCAGCGGCGTGGTGTCATATTGTCCAACCCGGGCGGTCCCGGCGGAGCGGGCCTGGATTACTTCGTGGAGACGAGCAAGGCGCTGACCCCCGAGGTCCGCGCCCGCTACGACCTGATCGGGATGGACCCGCGCGGTGTCGGCCGCTCCTCGGCGGTGAACTGCCACTGGCCGCACGGCTTCGGCCTGCAGTTCGCCGGTATCGATGCCGAGGGGTTCGCCGAATCCGTCGCCGACCAAGCCGATCTGGCGGCCCGCTGCGCCACCGCGGAAGGAGATCGCCTGCCGCACTTCACGACTCGCAATACCGCTCGGGACATGGACGTGATTCGTACGGTGCTGGGCGAAACCAAGATCAGCTATGTGGGCACCTCCTACGGCACCTACCTGGGTGCGGTGTACATGCAGATGTTCCCGGAACGTTCCGACCGCATGGTGCTGGACGGCAGCGTGGACCCGGACCGCTACGGTGCGGTCGGCATGGTGCAGGACATGGGCTCGCCCAATGAGGCCGCGCTCGATGCCTGGGCGGCCTGGACCGCACAGCGCGACGACGAATATCACCTCGGCACCACCGGTGCGGCCGTGCGTGGCCTGGTCGAGCGGCTGATCGAACACGCTGCCGCCCGGCCGATCCGGATCGGCGACTACGACCTGGACGCGCATTCCCTGCCATTGGTGCTGTACATCGCCTTCAATTCACCGCACGACTACGGTCTTGCCGCGCAACAGATCCGGGAGCTGGCCGACGCAGCCGCCGGGAAACCGGTGCGGCCGGACGAGGATCTGGCGGGCAAGCTGGCCATGATGCTGCGCGCGCAGCCGCGCGACATGTCACCTCAGATGGCCATCCTCTGCGGCGATGTCGGCGCGCCTCGCGACCTCGACTGGTACCGGCGCAATATCGAGGCCTCCCGCGCCACCCAGCCGGTCTTCGGCGCGATGGCGAACAACATCACGCCGTGCGCGTTCTGGGCGCCGCCCGCCGAATCCCCCACCGCGCTGGGCAATTCGGTGCCGAACCTGATCATCCAGGCCACCGGCGACACCCGCACCAACTACGGCGGTGCGCTCGCCATGCACCGGGCGCTCACCGGCTCTCGCATGGTCACGTTGCAGGACGTCGCCATCCACTCGATCCTCGGCCGCTACCC
The DNA here is from genome assembly GCF_040609015.1 of Nocardia sp. NPDC004860. Taxonomy (NCBI): domain Bacteria; kingdom Bacillati; phylum Actinomycetota; class Actinomycetes; order Mycobacteriales; family Nocardiaceae; genus Nocardia; species Nocardia sp. NPDC004860. Next base: position 40,951 of record NZ_JBEXJI010000011.1, read on the forward strand.
GAATTCCTGTGTGTACGACTCCGTCAACACCTACCTGGCCGACGGCACCCTGCCCGCCGCCGACCTCACCTGTCGCGACGACTGATCATCCGGCATTCAGATAGGTGAGCACGGCCAGCACCCGCCGGTGGCCCACCTCGTCGGCGAACAGCCCGAGCTTGGCGAAGATGCTCCGAATGTGTTTGAGCACAGCACCTTCGGTGACCACGAGGCGCTCGGCAATGGTCGCATTGTCGAGCCCCTCGGCCATGAGTGCCAGCACCTCGCGCTCGCGCGGGGTGAGCGCGGCCAATGGATCGTCGGTCTTGCGCCGCACCAGCAGCTGCGAGATCACCTCCGGATCCATGGCGGTCCCGCCCTCGGCGACCCGCCGCAGCGAATCCAGGAACCGATCCACCTTCCCGACCCGCTCCTTGAGCAGGTATCCGATCCCGCCGGCCCCATCGCCGAGCAGTTCGGCGGCATAGCTGTCCTCGACCCAGGCCGAGAGCACCAGCACCGGCAGGCCGGGGTGAATCTCGCGGGCCCGCACCGCGGCTCGCAGTCCGTCATCGGTGAAGGTGGGCGGCAGCCGCACATCCACGACCACGGCGTCGGGCCGATCGGCGGTCACCACCGCGAGAAAATCGTCCGCATTGTCGACCGCGGCGACCACCTCGATCCCCGCCGTCCGCAGCAGCAGCGCCAGCCCTTCCCGCAGCAGGGCATCATCCTCGGCGATCACGACCCGCACGGCAGCTCCACTCGCACCACGGTAGGCCCACCCGCCGGACTGCTGAGCAGCATCCGCCCGTCCAGCGCCTCGGCTCGCCGCCGGATTCCGGCCAGCCCGCCGCCCTCGGTCTCCCGCGCCCCGCCGGCCCCGTCGTCCAGGACCTCGACGGTCAGCAGCCCGGCATCGCCTCCGAGGGAAACCCGAAGATGTTCGGCCCCGGAATGTTTGGTCGCGTTGGTGATCGTCTCGGAGATGACGAAATACGCGGCCGCCTCGACGGCCGCGGGCCAGCGTGGCCCCGATCTGCTCGAATCCGGTACCTGGGTCGTGCCCGGGCGCAGCGCGACAGTGCCGCCGAGAGCGAGTTCGACGGGAATCGGGGAGCGCGCGGCCAGCGCCGAGATCGCGCTCGCCAGACCACGATCCGCGAGCACCGGCGGATACACCGTCCGCACCACGTCCCGGAGTTCGGCCAGCGCGGCCTCCGCGGTGTCCTGCGCCTTGCGTACCAGGTCGGACGATGCGGCCGGATCCCGTTCGCGCAGTTGGTCGGCCAGCCCGAGCTGCATGATGACCGCCGCGATCCGCGCCTGCGCGCCATCGTGCAGATCCCGTTCGATGCGCCGCAGTTCCGCCCCGTGCGCGTCGAGCGCGGCGGCCCGGGTGGCGGTCAACTCCGCCACCCGCACCGCGAGCTCGGTGCCCGGCGCCGGACCGAGCAGCGTCCGTGCCAGCAGCGCCTGCCAGCGGGCCACCGTGGGCAGCCGGAGCACCAGGGCCGCCAAGGGAATCGCGATGAGGGCGCTGAGCCCGGCCAGCGGCCAGGAATCGACCACGAAGCCGAAGCTGTCGATGGTGCCCGGCGGCACGAGCTGCCAATACACCGGAATCGCCAGCTGATTCAGCACACCCCACGGCAGTCCGATCGAGAACAACGCCACCACCATGCCGGGCACCCCGTGCACGCACAGCCACGCGATATCCCGGCCGTTCGCCGGATCCCGGAAGGCGCCGGCCAGCCGTTGCCGCAGCCCGCCGGTCATCGGCCGATACGCCACCACGATCGGCGCGCCCAGCCGCTTGCCCGCCCGCCGCCGTTCGAACTCGGTCAGCGGCCGGATCAGCCGCAGGTATTCGGGAATCGCCGGAATGCCCACCCCGCCGAGGCTGGTGGCCGCCACCACGAACAAACCGACCGTGGCGAATGCGGCCGCCACGCCGGTAGCGCCGCCGACCAGCAAATAGCCGATGCTCCCCGGCAGCGCCCGCAACCGACCCGCGACCCACCGCCGCACGGCCACTGGACCGCGCTCCGGCAACGGATCGGCACTCATCCCACCAACCTACTGATCCGGTCAGCGCTGCTTGCCGCCGCGCTCCTGGTACCGGCGGCGCTGGTCCTTGTTGATCTGCTTCCACACCTTCGCCCGCTCGGCGCGCATGCGCGCGTCGCTGCGGGCGGCCAGCCATTCGTTCTCGCGGCTCAGCTTGCGGTAGCTGTCCAGGCGACGCCGGGGCAGCGCGCCGGATTCGATCGCCGCCAGCACCGCGCACCCCGGTTCGCTCGCGTGCGAGCAGTCGGTGAAACGGCATTGCCCGGACAGGGATTCGATATCGCTGAAGGTCCGCCCGAGCCCCTCGGCGGCGTCCCAGAGCCCGACCGACCGCAACCCCGGGGTATCGATGAGGGTGCCGCCGCCGGGCAGCGGCCGCAGTTCGCGATGCACCGTGGTGTGGCGGCCGCGCTTGTCGCCCTCGCGAACCGCGTTGGTGGCGAAGACTTCCGCGCCGAGCAGCGCGTTGGCGAGAGTGGATTTGCCCGCGCCCGAGGGCCCGATCAATGCCACCGTGCCGGAGAGCAGCGAGGCCAGCACATCCATGCCGACACCACCCGTGGCGCTGACCGCCACCACGGTGACGCCCGGCGCGGCGGCTCGGACGTCCTCGATCGGAATAACGTGCGCCAGATCGGCTTTGGTGAGCACCACGGTCGGCTGGGCGCCGGATTCCCAGGCCAGCGCGAGCAGCCGCTCGATGCGCCCGAGATCGACATCCCCGTCGCCGGCGGTGCACACCAGCACGGTGTCCACATTCGCGGCCAGCACCTGATTGGCCGATTTCGCGCGGGCATCGGGCTGCCCGGACACGGCGGCCCGGACGATAGCGGTGCGGCGCGGCAGCAGGGCGCGCACGGTGCGCCCGGCGTCGATGGCCACCCAGTCGCCAGTGCACAGCCCGCTGACCTCGGAATCCGAGCGGGGGAGCCGGGCCCGCACCACCGCGGCCGTCAGGCGGCTCTGGTAGTCGGCAGTGGGAAGCGGTGCGGCGATGTCGCATTCACTGCGATCCATCCGGATCACGCGGGCCGGAATCAGATCGTCACCCAGCAGCGGCCGGTAGTCGGCGGCGAGGGCGGCGTTCCAGCCGTAGGGAACGAGCAGGTCGAAATCGACCGAAGCCATGTGTGGAGTCCTTTGACGGGCCGAGCCCGAATCGCGGACTCAGCGAGAGGAATTCGAGGTGGATGCGCGTGGGGCGAACACTCGCCCGGGCACGGCAATCCGCACTGCCGTCGTCACGTAACCCCACCTCCCATCTCTCCTCATGCCGTCACCGAGGTGACCGCGCCCAACAAGAACGGGGACAACCTTGTCAGGCTGTCCCCGTCGGCGCAACGTATTTTCCGGTCAGGATTTCGGCTTGTCGAACTGCTCGCGGCGGCCCATCCGCTGCAGGCGCAGCCACTCCATCAGCCCGGCCGGATCCTTCTGCTGGACCAGGAAGAACCATCCGAAACGGGCGACCTCCTGCGGCAACAGTTTTCGCATGCCCGGCTGCGCCATCAGGTAGCCGCGGTTGCGGTAGGTGAAGTGCCGCTTGATCGGATCGTCCGGGTACTGGGTGTGCATGCGCCCGCCCAGGATCGGCTTGAACTCGGCCGACCCGTTCGGGTGCAGGTACGCGGTCTGCAGGCAGGTGCCGAACGGCAGCCCCGAGCGCACCAGCCGCCGGTGCACCTCCACCTCGTCGCCGCGCACGAACAGCCGCAGATCCGGGACGCCGATCTTGTCCACGGCCTCGGCCGAGATCAGCGCCCCGTTGAACAGCGAGGCGATCCCGGGTAGGAAGTCCTCGTCACCCAGCTCAGACCGCAGCCGCCGCCACACCACGCCCCGGCGCAGCGGAAACGCCAGCCGATCCGGGTCGTCGATATCGGCCACCACCGGCGACACCTCGACCAGCTCGTGCCGCTTGGCGCAATCGAACAGCGTGGCGAGCACGTCCGGTCCCTCGGGGCGGCCGTCGTCATCGGCCAGCCACACCCAGTCCGCGCCCATGGTCAGCGCGTGCAGCATGCCGAGCGCGAACCCGCCCGCGCCGCCCAGATTGTGTTCCGAACCGACGTAGGTGGTTTCCATGGGCTGCTGCTTCACCAGCTCGCCGACCTCGGCCTCATTGCCGTTGTCCACCACGATCAGGTGGTCGATCTGCCGGGTCTGGCTGCCCAGCACCTTCAGCGACTCGGCCAGCTGCTCCCGGCGTTTATGGGTGACCACGATGGCGACGATGCGCGCCTCATCGCCGTACACGGTGGTGGACTGTGCACTCATGCGGGATTCCGTTCCGGTTCACGTTCACGTTCCAGATCCCGCAGCACCTGCGCCACGTGATCACCCGCCTCCGGGCCCTCGTAGGCTCGCACGACATCCTCGATGCCGCCCTGCATGCGAATCTGCCCGTGATCGATCCACATCGCGGAATCGCACAGCTGGGCCAGGAATTCATTGGAGTGGCTGGCGAAGACGAGAATGCCCGAGCGCGAGACCAATTCCTGCAGCCGGATCCGGGCCTTCTTCATGAATTCCGCGTCGACCGCGCCGATGCCCTCGTCGAGCAGCAGGATCTCCGGATCGATGGAGGTGACCACGCCCATGGCCAGGCGCACTCGCATACCCGTCGAGTAGGTGCGCAGCGGCATCGCCAGATAGTCACCCAATTCGGTGAACTCGGCGATCTCGTCGATCTTGGCGAGCATCTGCTTGCGGGTCTGCCCGAGGAACAGGCCGCGAATGACGATGTTGTCGTAGCCGGAGATCTCCGGGTCCATGCCCACGCCGAGATCGAAGACCGGAGCCACCCGCCCGCGGATGCGGGCGCTGCCGCGGGTCGGTTCGTAGATGCCCGAAAGCAGCCGCAGCAGTGTGGATTTACCCGCGCCATTGTGGCCGACCAGGCCCACACGATCGCCTTCCTTCAGCGACAGCGAGATATCCCGCAGCGCCTCGACGACCACCACATCGGATTGATTGCGCCCGATGGCGCCGCCGGCCGAACCGAGCACCGCCTTCTTCAGCGATCGGGATTTGGCGTCGAAGATCGGGAATTCCACCCACGCGTTCTGGGTCTCGATACTCACATGGTCGGTCATTGAGCCTTCACACCCAGTAGGGGACTCGGGAACGGAACTTCTTCATAGCCAGTATCGCGACTATCCAGCCGACGATGGTGATCGACAGCACCACCACCCAGCTGCGCAGGTGGATCGGGTCGCCCAGCAGGGGGGCGCGCACGATCTCCAGATAGTGGAAGGTGGGGACGAGCTCGGCCAGCTTGGCGCGATCGCTCGCGGCGCCCGACAGCGCCGAGGTCTTCCACATGACCGGGGTGAGGACGAACAGCATGAGCGTGGTGCTGCCCAGGATCGGCGCCAGATCGCGGTAGCGGGTGCTGAAGATGCCGAACACGATCGTCACCCAGATGGCATTGAGGAACAGCAGCAGCAGACCCGGAATCGCGAGCAGGGCCGACCAGTGCAGGTGCCGCCAGATACTGAATGCTGCCACCATCACCACGTAGATGATCAGATTGTGCGCGAAGAACAGGAACTGCCGCCACACCAGGCGGTACACGTGCACGCTCAGTGCCGATGGCAGCTGCTTGATCAGGCCCTCATTGGCGATGAACACATCCGAGCCCTCGAGAATGCTGGCATTGATCACATTCCAGACGATCAAGCCGACGGTCACGTAGGGCAGATAGGAACTCAGCGACTGCCCGAAGAGGGTGGCGTAGAGGACACCCATCGCGGCCGCCTGCAAACCGGTGGCGATGGTGATCCAGAACGGACCCAGCACCGAGCGCCGATACCGCTGCTTGATGTCCTGCCAGCCCAGCGCCAGCCACAGTTCACGCTGGGAGAATCCGTCGCGGAAATCCTTGAATGCGCGACCGAAGGACTGGGAGTCCGACACGAGCGGCACCGGTTCATGGTCCGGGCGCACGTCGGTCATCGCCGAGTCGGGGGGAGCAGCAGCAGGCACAGCACCCGACCTTATCTAATTGCTATCGCATTGCGCGCAGAACCTGCCGCCGACGCGGACATCTCGGCGGCAGGGGTGCCCACGGCCACGTCGTCAGAGGTACTGGCCGCCGCCCGGATGCTGCTGCCCGCGGGCGTCGCCGTGGCTCATGCCCGGGGGCAGCGCCTGACGCATCTGCTCGAGCTGGGCGCGCGCGGCCATCTGCTGAGCGAACAGCGCGGTCTGGATGCCGTGGAACAGGCCCTCCAGCCAGCCCACCAGCTGGGCCTGGGCAATGCGCAGTTCCGCGTCGGAGGGGACGGTGTCGTCGGTGAAGGGCAGCGCCAGCCGCTCCAGCTCCTCGCGGAGTTCGGGGGCCAGGCCGGTTTCCAGCTCGCGGATGGAGGTGCGGTGGATCTCGCGCAGCCGGGTGCGGGAGGCGTCGTCCAGCGGTGCGTGCCGGACCTCCTCGAGCAGCTGCTTGATCATGGTGCCGATGCGCATGACCTTCGCGGGCTGCTCCACCATGTCGGCGAGCGACTCCTCTTTGTCGTGCGCGTCGCCCGACTCGCCTGAAAGATCCTCACCGACAACCTGTCCGGTGATCTCCACCGGGTCCCCGCCGATCTGCGCCGCCGCCGGGATGAACAGCGGCTTTCCCTCGGGACCGATCACGACGATGGATTCCGGAACCCCATCCGATTGCGTCATGCCCCCATCCTGCCCAATGCGAACCGAACCTGCCCAGTGCCACCCCAAGTTCGTAACACGCCGAAGATGCGACACGAAGGGACAGGTCGAGGGGCAGATCAAACACAGTCCCGTCCAGTTTGTACGGTAGGCGCTGGTCGTCCTGGTCCTCGTAGGGTGCTTCCCTCCCTACCGTTACCCTGTTGTGCCCTCTCCCTTTAGAGTGGCCACCATGACTTACGACGTCGCAAGGGTGCGGGGCCTCATACCGTCCCTGGGCGACGGCTGGATCCACCTCGACCCGCAAGCGGGCATGCTGGTCCCGGATTCGGTATCCCGGGCCGTCTCAACAGGTTTCCGGACCTCCGCCTTCTCGCACAGCAATCGGCACGGCGCCGCCAAGCGCAGCGCCGCGATCCTGGAGGCCGCGCGCGAGGCCGTCGCCGACCTCGTCGGCGGCGATCCGGCGGGCGTGGTGCTCGGACCCGATCGCGCGGTGCTGCTGGCCTGGCTGGCCGAATCGCTGAGCTCCCGGCTGGGTCTGGGCACCGGGATCGTGCTGTCGCGTCTGGATGACGAGGCGAATGTGGCGCCGTGGCTGCGGATAGCGAATCGCTATGGCGCGCACGTGCGCTGGGCGGAAGTAGAGATCGAGACCTGCGAGATGCCGGCCTGGCAGTTCGAGGAGCTCATCGGACCCACCGCCCGGCTGGTGGCGCTGACCGCCGCCTCACCCATCGTCGGCTCCGCGCCCGCGGTGCGGGTGGCCGCGGACCGCGTGCACGAGGTCGGCGGGCTGCTGGTCGCCGACTGCTTCGGCGCCGCGCCCTACGCGCTGCTCGACATCGACGAACTCAATGCCGATGTGATCGCGCTGAGCGCGCCCGCCTGGGGCGGTCCGCAGATCGGCGCGCTGGTCTTCCGCGATCCGGCGTTCCTGGACCGCATCCCGTCCATGTCGCTGAACCCCTACGCCAAGGGCGCGGAACGGCTCGAGGTGGGCGGCCACCAGTACGCCCTGCTGGCCGGCCTCACCACCTCCATCGACTACCTGGCCTCGCTCGACGAGCGCGCCGAGGGCACCCGGCGCGAGCGCCTGGAAATGTCGATCACGTCCCTGCAGGACTATCACGACCATCTCTTCGAGCACCTGATGTCCGTGCTCGACACCATCCCCAACCTGACCGTCATCGGCCGGGCCTCCACCCGCATCCCGACGGTGAGCTTCACCATCTCGGGCACGCAGGCGGAGAAGGTCTCGGCCAAGCTGGCCGACGCCCGTATCGGCACGCTGAGCGGCTCCCACGGCGGCAGCCGCCTGCTCGACGCGCTGGGCGTCAATGACGAAGGCGGCGCCGTGACCATCGGACTCGCGCCCTACACAACGAAATTCGAGATCGACCAGCTCGGCCGCGCGCTGGCGGCGCTGGACACCTAGAGCTCGCGAATCTGCAGGATCACCTTGCCGACCGTCTCGGCGGAGTCCAGCAGGCGGTGGGCCTGGGCGGCGTCGGTGACCGGCACCTCCGCCGACACCACCGGCACGACGGTCCCGTCGGAGATGAGCGGCCACAGGTGGCGGCGCAGCTCGGTGATGATCTCCGACTTCGATCCGCGCCCGGTCTCGGGGCGGCGCCGCAGATTGGTGGCGTGAATCGATCCCCGCTTGCCCAGCAGCGTGCCCAGATTCAATTCCGCGGTGACCCCGCCCTGCAGGCCGATCACCACCAGGTGCCCGTCCTCGGCGAGCGCCTGGACATTCCGCTCCAGATACGCCGCGCCCATATTGTCGAGAATGATGTCCGCGCCCGGATATTCACTGTGCAGCGTGGTCACGAAATCGTGCTCGCGGTAATTGATCAGCACCGTCGCGCCCAATTCCGCGCACCGGTCCAGCTTGTACCGCGAACCCGCCGTGACCGCGACCCGCGCGCCCAGCGCCCGCGCCACCTGGATGGCATGGGTGCCGATTCCGCTGCCGCCCCCGTGAATCAGCAGCAACTGCCCGCTGTGCAGGCCCGCGGTCATCACCAGGTTGGACCACACCGTGGCCGCCACCTCCGGCAGCGCCGCCGCCGCGGCCACATCCAGTCCCTCCGGCACGGGCAGCAGCTGGGTCGCGGGCGCCACCACCCGCTCGGCGTAGCCGCCGCCGGACAGCAGCGCGCACACCGGATCGCCGGCCCGCCAATCCCGCACGCCCGGACCGACTTCCGCGACCATCCCGGACACTTCGAGGCCCAGGATCTCGCTGGCTCCCGGCGGCGGCGGATAGAAACCCTGCCGCTGCAGCAGGTCGGCGCGATTCACCCCCGCGGCCACCACATCGATCGCAACCTCGCCCGGTCCGGGCGCGGGCAGGTCGTCCACCTGCGCCCATTTCATGACCTCGGGCCCACCGAAACCGTCGAGCGTCACCGCATACATGAAAACGAGGGTACGGCCGGAGCTCACCGATTACTGTCAGGCCGTCCTCGGCGTGGGCCCAGCATCTTCTCAGCATCGGCCGTCACCGTGGAGTGGAGGGATTCGAAAGGAGATTCCATGATCACCACCCTGGCCGTCCTCGGCGGCATGGTCATCCTGGCGGCTATGGCGATGTCCGGATTCATCGCGACCGATGCGCCGCGTGCCCTGGTTCGTATCCGCAAGCGCTGAACCGGGCCGCTGCGGAAGCGCTGATAACGCGGCACGTCCGGGCCGGCAAGGTTACGCCCGGGGAAAGTAACTTCGACCCCCTCCGCGCAGGGGTGGAAGGTACTAGCGTTCGGGGGCATGAGCAGTTTCGTCGATTTCCAGAACGAGATCTATCTCTCCGGCCTAGCGGGCATCGTCCCGGCGCTACCCATGACGGCGGCGGGCCTGGAGGAGAAGGCTCGGGAGGTGCTGGATCCGGCGGCCTTCGCTTATGTGGCGGGCAGTGCGTCCACCGAACGCACCGCGCACGCCAATCTCTCCGCCTTCGAGCGATACCGGCTGCTGCCGCGCGTCTTGCGCGGCGCCACCGGGCCCGGGGCGCGCGACCTGTCGGTGGACGTGCTCGGAACCCATTTGGCCGCACCGATTCTCACCGCGCCGATCGGCGTACTCGGGTTGCTGCACGAGCGCGGCGAGACCCTGGTCGCCGAGGTCACCCGGGAACTGGGCATCGGCATGTGCCTGTCCACCGCCGCCTCCTCCACCATCGAGGAGGTCGGGGCGCGGGCCGGCGACTGGTGGTATCAGCTGTACTGGCCCAATGACATGGAGCTGGCCCGCTCCTTCGTCGAGCGCGCCGAGAAGTCCGGCGCCAAGGCCATCGTCGTCACCGCGGACACCCCCAGCCTGGGCTGGCGGCCGCGCGACCTGCAGCTCGGTCACCTGCCGTTCCTGCAGGGCAAGGGCATTGCCAACTATCTGTCCGATCCGGTCTTCCGCGCCAAGCTCAGCGCCCCGCCGGAGGAGAGCGAGGAGGCGATGCGGGCCGCCGTGCTCACCTGGATCGGACTGTTCGGCAACCATGGTCTGCGCCCGGCCGACATCGCCCGGCTGCGGGACTGGACCGAACTGCCCATCGCGGTGAAGGGCGTGCTGCACCCCGACGACGCCCGCCAGGTGGTCGACGCGGGCGCGGACGCGGTGGTGGTGAGCAATCACGGCGGCCGCCAGGTGGACGGGGCGGTCGGTGCGCTCGACGCGCTGCCGACCATCGTGGCCACCGTCGGCGATCGCGCGGACGTGCTGTTCGACTCCGGTATCCGCACCGGCTCCGATGTCATGATCGCGCTCTCGCTGGGCGCCAAGGCCGTCCTCTACGGCCGCCCCTGGGCGTACGGCCTGGGCCTGGCCGGCGCCGACGGCGTGCGCCACGCGCTGCGCTGCCTGCTCGCGGATTTCGATGCGGCCATGGGACTTTCGGGCTGCACCAGCCTGCACGACCTGAGCCGGACCATGATCTCCACCCATCGCGTTTAGGCCTTCCCGGCGGAAGGAATCCTGCTGTGAGAACGCGTTCGTCCGGGCCGCGAGCTGAGGAGGAGCGATCAAACGCCGTCACAACAACGAGCCGGTGGCCGAGTCCGGAGGCCGGGCCGCGGCCGAACCGCGGTGGCTCACCCCGGAGCAGCAGCGCGCCTGGCGGGCCTACATGGACGGCAGCCAGCGGCTCATGGCCGACCTCAACCGGCAGCTGCAACGCGACTGCGACCTGTCCTTCGCCGACTACCGCATCCTGGTGAAGCTGTCCGAGGCGCCCGGCCGTGCGCTGCGCATGAGTGATCTCGCCGACGGCGTGCTCTCCTCCCGCAGCCGGCTCACCCACCAGATCCGCCGTATGGAGGCGCAGCAGATGGTTCGCCGCCTCGCCTGCGAGGACGACGGCCGCGGCGTGCTGGCCCAGCTCACCGAGGAGGGCCTGCGGCGCCTGCGGGCCGCCGCTCCCGGCCATGTCGCCGCGGTGCGCCGCTGCTTCGTGGATCTGCTCACCCCGCAGCAGCTGGCCGCCGTGGCCGCCGCCCTGGACCTGGTGAACCTGGCCGCCGACCACCGCGCCGGCGCCCGCGCGACAGCCGATCTCGACTGACCGGTCCACCCGAATCGGAAGTGGGAGGCAGACCGCACACGCCATCAGTTAGGATCGATCGCCTGGAAGCGTGGCAGAGCGGCCGAATGCACTCGCCTTGAAAGCGAGCGTCGTGAAAGCGACCGGGGGTTCAAATCCCTCCGCTTCCGCTGAGAACCCGCAGGTGGATAAGGCCTTTCGAGCCCGAGACCGCCTGCGTGGTCATCGTCGTCGTCGACGGATGAGGGTGTCGGCCCGGGTATCACCGCCTGCACCCTCGCCATGCGGCATGCCTTCGGCGCCGATCACATCGCCGCCCTCGACAAGACCAAGCGAAAGCTGGTGGCGGACTGCCGAATCTGGCTTCCCTCGTGGGGAACGCGGTCTCGCCGCGGAGTGACGGTTACCGGCAGATGTGGATCGACGTCGTCTGCTGAACGTTGACCGATGGTTTCTGGTAAATGTGGCGGGGTGGCCAGCCGTCGCATCGCGAGTCGCTTGTTCGGTGCCTTCGCGAGCGCTGCCCTGCTGGCCGGCGCGGCGACCCTCGAAGCCCCACTCGCCGTGACCGATCCACCCGTGGAGACCGGCTCCAATGAGGAGTCCGCGCCGGGCCTCGATCCGGTCCACCCCCCGCAGGCTCGCATCGAACGGGTCGAGACCGTGGCCGGGAACCTGCTCGCCGTCTTCGTCGCCTCCCCGGCCATGGGCCGCACCGTCGAGGTGCAGGTGCTGCTCCCCGCGCACCGTGACAGCCCCCGTCCGACCGTCTACATGCTCGACGGACGCAGCGCCGCACCCGATGTCAACAACTGGACCGCCCGCGGCGGCGCGTTGTCCTTCTTCGCCGACAAGAACGTGAATGTGGTCTTCACCCTCGGCGGCCCCGCAAGCTATTACACCGACTGGCAGCGCAGCGATCCCAAGCTCGGCACCAATCGCTGGGAGACCTTCCTGACCCGCGAGCTGCCGCCGCTCATCGATGCCCGCTTCGGCGGGGACGGCATGAACGGCCTCGAGGGCGTCTCCATGGGCGCGGAGGCGGCCATGATGCTGGCCACCCGCAATCCGGGCCTGTATCGCGCGGTGGCGGCGCACAGCGGTTGCTACGCAATGAGTTCCGACTTCGGGCAGGCGCAGGCCCGCGCCGTGGTCGGGACCTTCGGCGGGGATCCGGACAATATGTTCGGCCCGTCCGGCGATCCCCAGTGGGCCGACCACGACGTGCTGGCCCGAGCGGAAGCCTTGCGCGGCAAGGCGATCTACCTGTCGTCCGGCAGCGGGCTGCCCGGGGAGCACGACACCCCGGGCAATCCGGACCTGCGCAACGCCGTGCTGTTCGGCGGGCCCATCGAGGCGGGCGCCGACATGTGCACCCGCCAATTGGCAGACCGGCTGGCCCAATTGGCGATCCCGGCCACGGTCGACCGCCGGCCCACCGGAACGCACTCCTGGCCCTACTGGGCCGACGAACTGCCCCGCTCCTGGCCGACCATGGCCGCGGGACTGGGCATCGGCTAGCGGGCCGTTCAGCCGACGAAACGAGCGACGATCTCCGGATCCGTGGCGAAGCGCAGGAAGGCGTCGTTTTCGTGCGGGTCGCCCGCGGTGACGCGGACGCCGTCGGTGCCGTAGGGCCGGATGATGACCCCCGCCTCGGTGCTCGCCGCGCCGTACTCGGCACTGCGGTCGCCCAGTGGCAGCCAGACGAAGTTGGAGTGGCTCACCGGCACCCGGTAGCCCGCCGCGAGCAATGCCTCCCGCATGCGATCGCGTTCGGCCACAACGGCATCGGTGCGCTCCAGCAATTCGTGCCGCGCTTCCAGCGACGCGATGGCCGCCGCCTGCGCCACCCGGCTCACGCTGAACGGGATGTGCACCTTCATGAGCGCGGTGATCACCTCGGGCGCGCCGACCGCGTATCCGACCCGCAGGCCGGCCAGGCCGTACGCCTTCGAAAACGTGCGCAGCACCAGCACATTCGGCCGGGTGCGGCCCAGCTCGACGCCGTCGGGGAAGTCCTCGGCGGGCATCCGCAGGTACTCGAAGTACGCCTCGTCCAGCACCACCAGCACGTCGGCGGGCACCCGGTCGAGGAACTCGACGATCTCCGCCTTGCCGCGGGCGGTGCCGGTGGGGTTGTTCGGGTTGCAGACGAAGACCACCCGGGTGTTCGGGGTGATGGCCGCCGCCAAAGCGTCCAGATCATGGGTGAATTCGCCGTCCAGCGGCACCTGCACCGCCTTGGCGCCCGCCACCTGGGTGACGATCGGGTACGCCTCGAACGAGCGCCACGCGAACAGCACCTCGTCCTCGGGACGGCGGCAGGTGATCTGCACCAGCTCCTGGCACAGCGCCACGCTGCCGCAGCCGGCCGCCACGTTCTCGAGCTCCACACCCAGGAAATCCGCGAGGGCGCCACGCAATTCGATGGCGTGGTTGTCCGGGTACCGGTGCGACAGCTCGACCGCCTCGGCAATGGCCTTGGTCACCGACGGCAACGGCGGGAAGGTGGTCTCGTTGCTGGCCAGCTTCACCGCGCCGGGGTGGGTCTTGCCGGCGACGTACGCCGGGATGGCATCGAGGTCCGGGCGAATGTGCGCGCTCACCCCTCCACCCTATGTCCCGCTCGCCCGCGGCCGCTCCGGGGTGCCGACTGGTTTGCCGATCGGGACTTGCGTGGGACCGAATGGAACTCGGCCGGAATATCTCCGGGATATCGGACCCTGGGAAAGATTTATCTCGTTTTTACCTAGCGCAACTACAGTGGCCCTATGTCGGGCATCTATCGAGATCTCGCCCCTGTGCACGACACGACCACGGTTCCGCTCACTGTGCTAGAACCCGACGGGCATGCGCGCGGCGGCATCGTGGTGTTGCACGAATCACGTGAATTCACCGAGCCATTGCTGGAACTCATGCGTTCGCTCGCCGACGACGGGTGGACCGTCCTGGCCCCCGACCTCTTCCACCGCCCCGCCAACGGCAGCACCCACCCGATCTTCGGTGACGACCTGTTCGCCGCCTTCGACGCCTGCTTCGAGTGGCTCACCGGCCACGGCGTCTTCCGCGACTGCATCGGCGTGCTCGGGTTCGACTCGGCCGGCACCGCCGCCGCCCTCGTCGCCACCAATCGCCGCATCGGCGCGGCCGTGAGCGTCGCGGCCCCCGGCATCGAAACCCCGCTCACCCCGCAGGCCGTCGCGCTGCTCGCCGCCGCCCCCGCCTTCCAGGCCCCCTGGCTCGGCCTCTTCGGCGAGGACGACCCGCTGACCCCGCCCGACCAGGTCGACCGCCTGCGTGAGGCCGCCGCCCACGCCGACGTCGCCACCCTCGTGGTCACCTACCCCGGTCTCCACCACCGCCCCGACCACCCCGGCTTCGACCCCGCCGCCCTCGACGACGTCTCGGTCCTCGACGCGCAAACCAGAATCTACGAATGGTTCGACTCGCACCTACGCTGACCAGCCGATTTGGCCTATTGGTCACCCGCTGTGTAATCTTCTGTCCCGGCGGTTCGAAAGGAACCGGCGCCCTCGAAGAGGGGCACCAGGAGGCGTGCCAGAGCGGCCGAATGGGACTCACTGCTAATGAGTTGTCCCTTCACGGGGACCGGAGGTTCAAATCCTCTCGCCTCCGCCACCGCCCGGTACGCCGGGTGCACATTTGAATAGCCATGCGCCCGTAGCTCAACGGATAGAGCATCTGACTACGGATCAGAAGGTTGGGAGTTCGAGTCTCTCCGGGCGCGCTTCAGCTCAACGGCCCCACACCAGAAGGTGTGGGGCCGTTGGCTTTTGGCGCGTGACCGCGGCGGTCGGAGGCCGAGGTCTTCAGGACGCCGCCGATGACCGGAATCGAGTCGGCGCTATCGGTGCCCGTCGCCGGGGCGGTGGTCACCTGGATGTCCAGCGGGCCCAGTATCGGTCCCTGGGCGGAAACAAGCATGGCGACTGCCGTGATGTGGTGGGTTCCTGTGGTCATCGGGGTCCACTGGACCGTCCATCCAGCAACCCGGAACAGCGCTGACATCGGCGGTGAGCGTGTACGGCTGGCTGACATAGTGCGAGTGCCGGCAACCGAAATGCTATTGCTCGACAGGTCGGCCGATGCCGCCGGTGCTCCGGCGATCACCGCCGCCATGGCCGCGAATCCGATGACTCCGATGCCCGCCCGACGGATTCGAGTGTTCTTCACGTAGCTTCCCCCCTTCGATCGAAAAGCGCCTGTTGATCGGCGCTGTCCGCGAAGCACCACACCGACAGTGTGAAACAAGATCATTCACAACCTTTGTCGCACGCACGCGGTTGGCCGGAGGCATCCGTTGCTCATGAGGGCGGCGTCTGCACTGCGTCGTCGGCCCAGTTGTGAGCGCAGCGCTCCAGGCGTGAAAGTCGCGTCAGGCCTGTGGATTTCGTGCGCGCGGCCCGTTGGCCGCGGATGGATCCGGTGGGATGGAGGTGGCGAGGGTCCTATCCTTCGCCGCTTCCATCGGTGGTGGCGACCGGGTTGTGTGGCCGGTGCCGAGTGCTCAGATATCCCCCGCGCTCTGGAGGGTGTTGTACATCTGTGCGGCGCTGGCGATTCCGACCGAGGCGCCGAGGGTGAGGCCACCGATGGCGGCGCCGGCGAGGGTGCCGACAGAGGCGGCGCGCCCCAGCTGTGTTGCGGCGACGGCGAGGGCCCCGTTGAAGTCCGCGGACGCGTCCACGGTGACGAGTCACTGAGCGAGGGAATCAGTCATGCGACTGACTTGAATGTGGATCACTGTAGAGTCTGCGATGAGATCGTGACAAGCCCTGTGGTGGCAGAATTTCAGTCAGCGGACCGAGAGAGGTGTCATGGTGTACGTCGAGGCGTCGGTTCGTCGCCAGCAGATGGTGACCGCCGCGCGCAGGGTGCTGTCGCGCGACGGTGTGGCGCGGACCTCGGTGCGCGCGGTCGCCGCCGAGGCCGGGGTCCCGCTGGGCACGATGCAGTATGTGTTCCCGTCCAAGGAGCAGTTGCTGCGCGCGGTGATCGAGGACGTGGTCGACGAGATCGCGGCGGTGCTCGAGGATGCGGCCGAGCTCGAGTACGGGCTCGAGCACGCGATCCGGCGCGGCATCACCAGCTTCTGGTCCCGGCTGGTCGTCGAACAGAAGGACCTGCAGGTCATGCAGTACGAATTGACCACATACGCCCTCCGGGCGCCGGGGCAGGAGAGCTTGGCCCGCCGGCAGTACGAGCGCTACGCGAGCGTCGTCGCCGAATGGTGTCAGCAGGCCGCCCACAATGCCGGCGAAACGTGTGCGGTTCCCTTCGGCCGCCTCGGCCGGCTCGTCGTCGCCACCATCGACGGGCTCGTACTCCAGCATGTGTCCGATCCCAACGTCGCCCGGTCGCGTGAGGATCTCGACGCCGCCATCGACATGCTCGTCGCGCTGGCGGATGTCCGCCGCGGCGCCCGCGCGGGAGCCTGAACCGGCGGCGAAACGCCTCGAGTCGTGCGCCGATCAAGTCGGCCGTATTGGTTTTTTTCATGTCCGGGTCCGGGCATTGCGCTGTCCGGGGTCGCGTCGTAGCCTGAGTCAAATCAGTCATACGACCGACTTTGCGAAGGAAACCGGAAATGCACGATGTCGACGTCGTCGTAGTGGGGGCCGGCCTCGCCGGCTTGAGTGCCGCGCGCAAGCTTGCCGAGGCCGGTCGGACGGTGACCGTGCTGGAGGCGCGGAACCGCGTGGGCGGCCGCACCGAGGGCGGCGTTCTGGACGGTCATCCGGTCGAGCTCGGCGGGACCTGGCTCGGCGAGGGGCACGAGCAGATGTACGCCCTCGTCGAGGACCTCGGCCTCGAGACGTTCCGCACGTGGAACGACGCGGGCAAGGTCCTCCTGCGGCTCGGCGGGAAGCAGTCGCGCCTGGGCAGCCAGAAGGGCGCGACGCCCAAGCTCAACCCGTTCGCGCTCGCCGACCTGGCCCAGGGCCTCCTCCGGTTCGAGCGGCTCGCGAAGACCGTCGACCCCGCGCAGCCCTGGGCGCACCCCCGTGCGCATGAACTGGACGGCCAGACCTACGAGTCGTGGGTGCGTCGCAACTTGCGCACACACAGCGGTCGTACCTACTTCCGCGTCGTGGCCGAGGCGCTGCTCTCCGCCGATTCGGTCGACGTCTCGCTTCTGCACATGCTCTTCTACTCGGTGAGCAACGGCGATCTCGAAACCCTCATTTCCGTCGACAAGGGTGCGCAGCAGGACCGGGTCGTCGGTGGCTCGGTCCTCGTCTCCGAGCGCCTTGCCGAGGGGCTCGACGTGCGCCTCGGGTCGCCGGTCACGACGGTCGCCCAGGACGACGACGGCGTCACGGTCACGACCCGCTCCGGTGCGTCGCTCTCCGCGCAGCACGTGATCATCGCGGTGCCGCCGACCCTTGCCGGGCGCCTGCACTACGACCCCGTGCTGCCCGCCTGGCGCGACCAGCTGACCCAGAAGCTCCCCGCCGGCACCGTGATCAAGACGTTCGCGTCGTACCCGACGCCGTTCTGGCGCGAGAACGGCCTCAACGGCCAGGCGATCTCCGAGGAAGGCCCCGTCAAGGTGACCTTCGACGTCTCGCCTCCCGGCAGCGAGGTGGGCATCCTGCTGGGCTTCGTCGAGGGCGGCGAGGCGCGCCGGTGGCAGCGGCTGTCCGCGGGCGAACGACGCGGCGAAGTGCTCGGCAGCTTCGTCCGATACTTCGGGCCCGCGGCGGCCAACCCGATCTCCTACGTCGAGAAGGACTGGAGCGCAGAAGAATTCACGCGCGGCTGTTATGGCGCGCATTTCGCGCCGGGCGTGTGGACCAGCTATGGCGACGTGCTTCGTGAACCGATCGGCCGCGTGCACTGGGCCGGGGCGGAGTACGCCGTCGAATGGAACGGCTACATGGAAGGCGCGGTCCGATCCGGCCGCCGCACCGCCGACGAGATTCTGGCCGGATGACCGACATCAACATGACCGATATCGACATGACCGATGTCGGCGCGTCGAGCATCGAGATCTATTCTGCCGGAACCGGTTTCGCAGACTTCCGGCACGACCGGGCGACCGCGGGGCGCCGAACTCGCCCACGGCAACCCGACTCGCCCGGCTACTTCCAGGCGGACAGATCGGGGAGGTCGCCGGTGAGGTCGCTGCCGGGGGAGCGGCCGATCAGCCAGGCGGCGAGGGCGGCGGTGGGCCCGGTGATGGTCGCGGTCGGGACGCCGACGGTGCCGGTGTAGCCGGAATCGGTGGCGGTGACCGTGAAGCCGGTGCCGTCGGCGGGCTCGACCTCGGTGATGGACTGGGCCAGGAGGCGGGCGGCGAAGTCGGCCGGCCAGTCGGCGGGGGTGTAGCCGATATCGAGATCCACGTGGTGGATCTCCACTTCGAGCAGGCGCATCCACGGGATGCGGGTGGCGGGGATCTCGCCGCCCTGGCGGTTGCGGACGAGGGTGGGCCAGCGGTCGGCGGGTATGACCCGGGCCAGGTCCAGCCATCGTTCGGCGGAGGCGGTGAAGTCCTCGAGCTGGTCGCGCAGCGGGCGGGGGGCGCCCGCCTCGATGTCTGCCTCGCGGAGGAACTGGCTTGCGTACTGCGGGGTTTCGATGCCGGTGCGGGCCCACAGCAGCAGATTGACCAGGCTGTCGGCATTGCGGGAGAGGTGGGCGAGCACGTGGCCGCGGGTCCAGCCGGGCAACAGTGAGGGTTCCACCAGGTCGGCGTCGCCGAGGGCGGCGATCGCGGGGAGCAGGCGCTCGGTCGCGGCGGCGACGGTGTCGAGCAGGGCTGCGGTGTCGGCGAGTTGCGCATCGCTGGTCACGAGTCCGACCCTACCCAGTCGGAGCGGTCATCGACCGGATGAGCGCGTGGTGTGCCGACGCCGGGTCGGGATTCCGGAATCCCGTTCGGCCACAACGATTTGCACCGCCAGCGCCACCAGCCACAGCGACATGGCCCCGACCTGGATGCGCTGTGCGATGCCCAGGCCGTAGTTGCCGGGCAGATTGTCGGCGATCAGCATCCACGCCGTCACCGCCGAACCGACGATCAGAATCCACAGTCCGGTGTGCCGCAGAATCGGCCAGCGCCGGTATTTGAAGGCGGCCACGGTGAACGCGATCATCGCGATGTAGATGGAGAACACCGCCAGCGTGCTGGTCAGCGCATGGATCTGGTGCAACTGCGGGAACAGGCCGGTGTCCACGTACCGTTTGGGCCCGTTCGGATCGTCCGGCACGATGGGCCATTGCGCGTCCGCGATGGTGGACGCGCCGAAGCAGGCCAGCGCCGCCCAGCCGATGGTGGAGTACCGCCGCCGCGAGAACAGCAGCAGGCCGCCCAGTCCCGCCACTACCAGCAGCGCGCCGGACCCGGTGTCGCCGGTGGTGAACACCCAGCTGAACGGCGCGCCCTTCTCGGCCAGCTGGCTCAGGAAGGTGTTGGTGGGATTGCTGTGGATCGGGAGGATGAATTCCAGGACCCAGGAGGAATAGCCGAGTCCGGCCACCGCGATCAAGATCGCGATGAACCACCGCAGCACCCGTCGCCATCGCGGCTGGAGACTGTCCTCCACGGGGGCCGCCTCGGCTAGTTTCTGCTCGGTTGGCATCACCGCGCTCGCTTTCGCTGGCCTCGCTTACTCGTACTGCCCTGCCCGCAGCTTCCGATCTGCCCGGACTGGTCGGCTGGTCCGGTCGTAGGACCATTGTCGCCCATGCGCCGGCGCGGACGTCAGACGCCGCGCGCCAAAGCCCGCATCACCAGGTCGGCCGCGGAATCCGTGGTCTCGTGTTCCCAGACCCGCACCACGGTCCAGCCCGCCGCGGCCAGCCGGGCATCGGTGTCGCGATCGCGCGCCACATTGCCCGCCAGTTTGTCGGCCCACCACTGGGCATTGTTCTTCGGGTGTGTCGCGTGCTGCGGGCAGCTGTGCCAGAAGCATCCGTCCACATAGACCGCCACTTTCCGCCGCGGGAACACGAGATCGGCCCGCCGCCGCAGCCCCGGCAGCGGAGCCCGGTCCACGAAGAAGCGTTTTCCGCGCCGATGCAATTCCCGTCGCAGGGCCAGCTCCGGCTTCGTCCCCACGCGCCGCTGCCTGGCCATGCGCGCGCTGGTGGCCGCATCGGTGCCGGGTCGTCGCGCATCCGCCATCGGGCCATCCTCGCCGCGCCCGCCACCGCCGGCAAGGTGCCCCGGAGCTGTCATGCGGCCTCGCGCGGTGCGCCCCCCATGCGCTCGAGATGGTTCTCCACATCGTCGAGGAACCCCTCGGGGAAGCGCAGCGAACCCATCCGGGTGCGACGCAGGAAGCCCGCGGTCGCCCGCGCGGACAGCAGCCGGGAGTCGTCGAGGAACCAGCGCAGATCCTCGTACGGCGCGTGAACGGGCCAGGTGGACACCGGAACCCGGTACACCTCGCCGCGATGCCCCCAGGCCGCCGTCGGCCAGCTGCGGCGGGTCAGCGGTGCGCCGTCCGGGATCGGGTCGTCGGACGGGTTGGTGACGCGCTCGGCGATCCAGGACGCCATGCGCACGCTCACCGCATTGCCGACCAGTTTCCAGCGATGCCCCGGCCGCACCCCGGGCACGGCGAGAGCGGCTGTGGTCCAATCCCGGTCGAAGCCCTGCAGCCGCTCGGCGTCGGTGATGCCGGGCGTGACCAGTTCACCCGAGGGCAGCCGCACCGCGGGCGGGCTCGCAATGCCCAGGGCCGAACCGCCTTTCAGGGTGGGCACGGCATTCACCGCCCAGCCCAGGCCGCGGGTGCCCTCGGTCCAGTAGAAGCCGCACGGATCGTGCGCCGGGTCGCCCACGTCGCGGGGCCCGGCGTCGGTGCCGAACAGGATCGGCCGCGGATCCTCGGTGCGGGAGGCCAGCATCAGCACCCGCTCCCGCCGCTGCGGCAGTCCGAAGGCGCGAGCGTCCACCACCCGGTAGGCCCAGGTGTAGCCGAGGTCGGTGAGCGCGGCGGTGATGTGCCGCATCGCCGCGCCGCCGCCGAGCTGCAGCATGAACGGCACATTCTCGATGAGCAGCCAGCGCGGGCCCTTCTTGCGCTTGACCAGCCGGAACACCTCGTCCACCAAACCCGAACGGGCCCCGGTGATTCCGGCCGTCCGCCCGGCCTGCGACAGATCCTGGCAGGGGAAACCCGCCGCCACCAGCTCCGTCCCCGACGGCAGCGCGCGCAGCCTGGTCACATCGGAATGCAGTGGCACGTCCGGGAAATGCGCGGCCAGCACCGCCTGCGCTCCGGAGTCGATCTCGCACAGCAGTTCACTGCGCCATCCGTGCGCCGCGAGCCCGAGCTCCAGCCCGCCGATGCCGGCGAACAGGCCGACCATCCGCGCGCCCGTCACAACAGTCCCTTTCACCCCGGAGTCCCCCGTGCCCCAGAGCACGTTACTCGAGTCCCCGCACCCCCACCGTGACCAACACCCCTGCCCACCGCCGGTCCAGAGCCCCTCGCTATGGCTCGGGGCGGGTGGACGGTCGTCGATGTCGTGCGCGAACGCCGAGAACCGGTCGGCACCATTGCATGTTGATCACGATGTGCCGCCGGGGCGGTGATACCGGCCGGGGATCGCGGGTGCGCGGGCGCGGGGAACTACGGTTATAGGCGTGACGGATAACGGGAGTGAGGACGCCAACCCGGCTGCGCCGCGGTGGCCGGCCATTCTCACCTGGCGGGCGCACAACGCGTCGCGCATGGAGTCGGTGCGGGTGGTGCTGAGCGGCAACCGGATTCGCGCCGCGGGCCGCATCATCGCCGGCGATTGCGAGGACCACCCGGCCTTCAGCGCGTCCTACGACCTGGTCACCGACGAATCCGGGGTCACCAAGCGGCTGTCGCTGCGCAGCACCCTCGCTTCGGGCGAACGCCACGCCTCCATCGCCCGCGACGAGGAGAACTACTGGCTCATCGACGCCGGAAACACCCACGTGCGCTCCACCTTCGGCGGCGCGCTGGATGTGGACGTGGTGCTGAGCCCTTTCTTCAACACCCTGCCCATCCGCCGCTACGGGCTGGCCCATGCCAGTGAGGACGTGCAGGTTCCCGTCGTCTACGTGCGCCTGCCCGATCTCCTCGTGCAGGAAGCGGGCCTCGTCTACAGCAGCGGTCCCGACGGCATCCACGTGCTCTCCCCCGTCTCCAGCGCGACCGTCACCGTCGACGAGGACGGCTTCCTGCTCGATTACCCCGGCCTGGCCGAACGGATCTAGCCGGGGCCGGGCGCCTGGTCCAGGGTGGTCAGGACACCGCCGGAGCGGCCCGCGTCGATGAGCTTGGTGAGCCAGTTGTGGTCGCCGGGGCGGACATCGGTGATGACCCAGCGCTCGTTGTCCTCGTAGTCGTTGCGGGCGTCGTGCCCGGCTTCGGTGAGTTCGGCGATGGTGCCGTTCGCGCGCAGGCTGTCCCGGGCCTGGGTGAGGACCTCGAGGGTGTCGTCGAGTACGTCCAGCAGCGCGGCGGCGTTCGGTTCGCAGATGGCGCGGACCAGGTCGGGGGCGGTGGCGGCGACGCGGGTGCCGTCGCGGAAGGAGCCGGCCGCGAGTCCGAGGGCCAGCGGGCCACCGTTGGAGCCCTCGATGGCGAGGGCCTCGGCGAGGACGTGGGGCAGGTGCGAGATGCGCGCGACCGCGCGATCGTGTTCCACCGCCAGCACCGGGACCACCACCGCGCCGCAGTCCAGCGCGAGCCGCGCGACACGCCGGAAGGGGTCGGCATGTACGCCCGGATCGACGCTCACCGCCCACGCAGTGTTCTTGAACAGGTCGGGAGAGGATGCGGCCCAACCGGATTCGCTGGTCCCGGCCATGGGGTGGCCGCCGACGTAGCGGGCGCCCAGCTCGTGACGCTGCACGGCCGCCGCGACCGGCGCCTTCACGCTCACCACATCGGTCAGCACGCAGTCGGGAGCGAAGGTCTTCACATCCGAGAGCACGGCGTCGATGGCAGGCATGGGCACGCCGATCACCACCAGCGCATCGCGGTCGGCCGCCCGCGTGAGCACCGCCTCCACATCGCTGATCACGTCGTATCCGTCCAAGCGGGCGGCCTTCGCGCCGACCTCGGACCGGTTGTAGCCGAACGCCTCGTACCCGGCGACGGCGGCGGCGCGCAGCACCGAACCGCCGATCAAACCGGTACCCAGGACGCAGACAGCTGGTTTCGGAGTGCCCGTCATGCGATCAGATTCGCATACGACTTCAACATTTCCCCCGAAGCGGACTACCGTTGCGGCCATGGCAGCACAGCGCTCGAGCACGAACAGGGCGACGTCGGATGAGTTCGACGACGTGGAAGGGTTCGCAGTGGCGGTTGTCCGCGAGGAAGCCAACTGGAAAGTGACGCCCCTGAGCGACGCCTCACTGTCCAGTCTGTCCGCGGCCGAGCACGAGCTGCGGGCGTTGCGAAGTTCCGGCGCGGTGTTCGGCCTGCTCGATGTCGACGACGAATTCTTCATCATCCTGCGCCCGGGCCCCACCGGCAGCCGCATCCTGCTGTCCGACGCCACGGCCGCCATCGACTACGACATCGCGGCCGACGTGCTCGAGGAACTCAATATCGAGATTCCCGACATCGACCCGGACGAGATCGACGACGTCGAGCCCTGGGAAGAGGGCGACCTCGGCGTCCTCGCCGATCTCGGCCTGCCCGAGCCGGTGCTGGCGGTCATCCTCGCGGAGACCGACCTGTACCCGGACGAGCAGCTCGGCATGATCGCCCAGCGCCTCGGCTTCGCCAGCGAATTCTCAGCGGTCCTGGACAAGCTCCCGCGTTGATCGGCTCGCTCGCCTCGGACGAGGCGATGATGCGGGCCGCCATCGCCGCGGCAGCCGCCGCCGACCCGCGCGATGTCCCCGTCGGCGCGGTCGTCTTCGATGCCCGGGGCCGGGAACTGGCGCGCGCCGCCAATGCCCGTGAGGCCCTGGGCGATCCGACCGCCCATGCCGAGATCCTGGCCCTGCGCGCCGCCGCCCGGGTACTGGGCGACGGCTGGCGCCTGGAGGGCGCGACCCTGGTCGTCACCCTCGAACCGTGCACCATGTGCGCCGGCGCCCTGGTCCTGTCCCGTATCGGCCGCCTGGTCTTCGGCGCCTGGGAACCCAAGACCGGTGCCGTCGGCTCCCTCTGGGACGTGGTCCGTGACCGACGTCTCAATCACCGCCCCCAGGTCCGCGCCGGCGTCCTCGAACCCGAATGCGCCGCTCTCCTCGCCGATTTCTTCGATTCCCACCGCCCCTAGCCCTCTCTCCAGGCGATTTCAGGATCCGGCGGGTGCTCAGGTAAAGTCACCAGCGGTGGCGTGTCCGAGCGGCCTAAGGAGCACGCCTCGAAAGCGTGTGAGGGGTAACCCCCCTCCGAGGGTTCAAATCCCTCCGCCACCGCTGAGGAGCCCCTCACCTGTTCCGACAGGTGAGGGGCTCTTTCTATGTCCTCCATGCGCGCGATCACCCTTATTCGGGCGACAAGGTTCGGTTGAGGTCGGCCCGCCCAGGATTCCTTGCGGCGCGGGGCTTTCCGCGTGAGCCGCCGCTGATCCAGATCGCTGGGATCCGGCAGAAACCCCCCGCACCGGGAAACCGGTTCGGGGCGTTGCTTTTCAGGGGCGGAGGCCGTCGAGGAGGAGGTCGAGGACGCGGTTGATCGCGGCGGGGTAGGGCTCGGTGGGGGCGGCGTAGATCTGCAGGGTCATCAGGCGGGCGATGTCTTCGGGGGTGACATCGCGGCGGAGGGCGCTTTCGGTGTGGGCCCGCGCGGTCAGGTCCGCGATGCGGTCCGTGATGGTGGTGCGGACTTCGGTGAGGGCGGGGTCGGATTTGATGTCGGCGTGGAGGGTGGGTTCGACGGCGGTGGCCAGGGCGCCCAGGCGGAGTTCGGCGCATTCACGGAGGATGCGGGTGAGGGCTTGCCAGGCGGTGGGGGATTCGCGGTCGGCGGTGGCGGCCAGGTCGGCGAGGGCCGAGAGGTAGGAGTGGGCGGCGGCGGTGATGAGGGCGCCGCGGTCGGGGAAGCGGCGGTAGAGGGTGCCCACGCCCACACCGGCGGCGTCGGCGATGTCCTTCATGGAGACGCTGACGCCCTGTTCGCGGAAGACCTGTTGGGCCGCGGTCAGGATCTGGTCGCGATTGCTACGGGCATCGGCTCTGAGCTCGGCCGTTGTCCTCACCTCCGATAGAAATGGACGAAAATCTTCCGGTTAGCGTACCTTCTTGGAAGTGGACGAAAATCGTCCGCTTGAATCGAGGGTGATGACGATGAGCAGGACAGTGCTGATTTCCGGGGCGGGCATCGCGGGATCGACCCTGGCGTACTGGCTGGGGCGCAACGGCTTCGACGTGACCGTGGTGGAGCGGGCGCGGGCGCAGCGGTCCAGCGGGAACCCGGTCGACGTGAAGGGACCGGCTGTCGATGTGGCCGAGGCCATGGGGGTGATGCCGCGGCTGCGGGCGGCCGCGTCGCGGGTGGAGCGAATGAGCTTCGTCGATGCGGCCGGACGGGAGCGATCGAGGTTGCGGCTCAGCGCCTTTCAGGGTGGCGCCGGTGACCGCGAGATCGAGCTCGCGCGCGCCGATCTGGCCGCCATTCTCCTCGACGCGGCTCGCGACCATGCCGAAATCCGCTGGGCCGATTCGATTTCCGGGATCACGCAGGATTCGGACGGCGTGGATGTCGTCTTCGAGAACGGCGCGGGTGGGCGCTATGACTACCTGATCGGGGCCGATGGCCTGCACTCGAACGTTCGTCGGCTCGTCTTCGGCGCGGAGGCCGGATTCCTCCGCCACCTGGGCATGTACGTGGCGACCCTGCCGGTGGACCGGGCCTTCGGCGACGAGCGCGAGGTGGTCATGTTCAACCGCCCCGGACAGGCCATCACCGTGCACCCTTCGAAGGGAAAGGCGGTGGCGGCCTTCATGTTCCGCCATGACGCGATCCCGGGCCTCGGCCACCGCGATCTCGACGGGCACAAGCGGCTCATCGCCGGCACCTTCTCCGGGCCGATCGGCATCTTCGGCGACCTGCTCGACCAGCTGAAGGCCGCCGACGACCTCTATTTCGACTCGGTGAGCCGAGTGCGGTTGCCGCGCTGGTCCGATGGCCGCGTCGCGCTGCTCGGCGACGCCGGATCCTGCCTCTCCCTCTTCGGCGACGGCTCCACCCTCGCCATCGCGGCCGCCCACACCCTCGCCGAGGAATTGACTCGCACTCCCGGTCGCCCGCACACCGCCTTCGCCGCCTACGAACAGCGTCACCGGAAACTGGTCGAGCCCAGGCAGCGCGGCATGCGCGCCGCGTCGGCCCTCATGGTCCCCGCGACCTCCGCGGGCATCGTGGCCCGCAATGCCGTCACCCGCTTCATGCGATGAAACGAGCGGTGACACAAAAGAACTCGGCCCCCACCCGGGGAATCGGGTGGGGGCCGAGTGGGTTTCGTGCCGGGGTCAGCCGACCGTGACGGGCTGCTTGTCCTCGACGGGGGTGGCGGACTGCTTCAGCTCGGCGAGCTTGGCGCCTTCCACGTCGATGTCGGGGAGGATGCGGTCCAGCCACTTCGGGAGCCACCACGCCCACTTGCCCAGCAGGGCGAGCAGGGACGGGATGAGGACCATGCGGACGATGAAGGCGTCGAAGAAGACACCCGCCGCCATGGCGAAGCCCATGGACTTGGCCACCACGTTGTCGTCGAGCATGAAGGCGCTGAACACCGAGATCATGATGATGGCGGCGGAGGTCACGACGCGGGCGCCGTGGTGGTAGCCGCTGATCATGGCGTCCTTGGCGGACTTGCCGTGCACGTACTCCTCACGCATGCGCGTGACCAGGAAGACCTGGTAGTCCATGGCGAGACCGAAGACCAGGCCGATCAGCATGATCGGCAGGAAGCTCACCAGCGGATGCGCCTCCACCAGGCCGAAGTGGCCCTCCTGGAAGATCAGCACGGTCGCGCCGAAGGTGGCCGCCATGGAGAGCAGGAAGCCCAACGCGGCGGTCAGCGGCACCACGATGGAACGGAACACCAGGAGCAGCAGGATGAATGCCGCGCCGGCCACGATCGCCAGGTACGGAATGATCTTGTCCAGCAACGCCTGCGAGACGTCCGCGTAGATGGCCGTCGTACCGGTGATGCCGTACTCCATGCCGTACTTGTCATGGAACTCGGACTCGGCATTGCGGGCGTTCTTGACCAGGTCCTTGGTTTCCTGGTTGTTCGGCCCGAACTTCGGCACGCCCATGAACATGGCGGCCTGCCCGTCCTGGCTGGGCGCGGCAACGGTCAGGTAGTCCATGGCCGGAGAGGCGGCCAGCGTGGAACGCAGCGCGTCGAGCGCCTCGGTGCGCTGGTTCTCCGGCGTCTTGCTCAGATCCACGGCCACCATCAGGGTGCCGTTCGCACCCTCGCCGAAGCCCGCGGTCTGCAGGTCGTACGCCTTGCGGACGGTGGTGTGCTTGGGCATCGAGTCGCCGCCGGGCAGGCCCAGCTGCAGGTTCGCCGCCGGTGCGGCCAGCAGGCCGAGCAGCACCACCGAAATGCCGAGCGTCAGCGCGGGCGCCTTACCGATGAGGCGGGCGAAGCGCATGCCGTTGGTGACCGAGTTCGCGTCCTCGGGATCGTGCTTGGCGACCAGCGGCAGTTTCGGCTTGAACAGGAAGCGGCCGAACGCGCCCATCAGCGCCGGCATCAGGGTGACGGCCACCAGCACCGCCATCGCGGCCGAGACCGCGCCGAAGATGCCCATGTAGGTGAGGAAGCTGACACCCACGAAGCTCAGGCCCGCCAGCGCGATGATGACGGTCAGACCCGCGAAGATGACGGCCGAACCCGCGGTGCCGACCGCGGTGCCCGCGGCCTCCTCCGGCGAATTCGACACGGCCAGTTCGTGTTTGTAGCGCGAGACGATGAACATGGCGTAGTCGATGGACAATGCCAGGCCGATCATGGAGGCCAGGATCGGGGTGAAGGTCGGCACGGTCAGGAAGTGAGTGCCGAACATGATGATGGAGATGGCGGTGCCCACACCGATCAGAGCGGTGAGGATCGGCACGAAGGCCGCCACGATCGCGCCGAACGCGATCACCATGACCACCAGCGCCACCGCGATGCCGATCAGTTCCGAGGAGCCGTTCGAGCCGCCCGGATCCTGCGCGATCGAACCGGTGAGCTCCACCTGCAGCCCGGCCGCGCGGGCGTCGTCGCCCACCTTGTAGGCCGCGTCACGGTCGGCCTGCTTGATGTCGGAGAACTTCGGAATCGTGTACTTGGCCTTGACCGTCGCCACCGAATCCGGGTTCGTCTTGTTCAGCACGTTCAGCGGCGCGCTGGAGCAGATCGCGGAGAAGTTCGGGTTGGAGCGGTCCCCGGTGAGGCAGTCGATCCCGGCCGGCGTACCGACCTTCTTGGTGGCGTCGACGGGATTCACCAGCGGCACCGACTTGTCGACGATCGGGAGATCGCCGAGCTTGGTCAGGAACTGCTGCAGCGCGGCGGCGTTCGCGGGATCGGTCAGCTTCTGACCCTCCGGCGCGGCGATCACATAGGTGCCGGTGACGGCATTGGGATCGAAGTCCTTGGACATGCCGGGGAAATGCTCGTCGAGGATTTCCGTGGCCCGCTCCGAAGGCAGGTTCGGCATGGTGAAGGAGTCCTGGAACGGCTTGGCGAGGGCCCCGCCGAGTCCGCCGATGACGAGTAGCGCGGCGATCCACGCCGTGATGACTATCCATTTCCGGCGGAAGGCGAACTTTCCCCACCGATAGAGGTATACGGACACGAGGGGTTCTCCTGGGCGATGGTTTGTGCGGGCGAAAACAGGGTGCTGGTGTGCGAGCGCGTAGACAGCACTGCCGCCGGGAGCTCTGCGGGCTCCCCGCCTCCACGAAACTAAAATCTGCCTACCGTGCGGTAGGTAGACTACCGAGCGAATAAGCGGAGGAACAACCTCGACTCTAGGTGGCGTTGATCGCACACCGAGCGCGGGTGAGAGGATGAGAACATGGGTGGCCAGGTCGGTTCCGGAACAATTGTCGCAGGTAGAAGCACCAAGGACGCGATCCGGGACGCCGCTCTACAGCTGTTTTCGACCAAGGGGTTCGATCACAGCAGCCTGCGCGAGGTCGCCGATGCGGTGGGAATCACAAAAGCCTCGCTCTACTATCACTACGCCTCGAAGGTCGATCTTCTGGTAGCGATCATCGAGCCGATGTTCGAGGAAGTGCGTGATCAGGTCGAGGGTCTCGATGACATTCCGCACACTCCCGAGAACGTGCGCGAGGTGATCCGCCGGCGTCTGCAGTCGACGCTGGCCAACCGTCAGGTCGGCGTGCTCTGCATGCGGGACACCGTCGCGATCGTGAATGCCCTCGGCAACCGCTATCCCGACATGATCCAACTGCATCACCGCATGTGCCGCTGGATGGCCGGGCCCGATGCCGACAATGACACCCTGCTGCGCGCCGCCGCGGCCATGCAGGTGCTCAGCACCGCGATGATGTCCCAGGAGATCGTGCCCGGCACCGATGCCGATCACATCGAGACGACATTGTTGAATGCCGCACTCGGCGTGCTGAATCCGGCGCGATAGGGTTCTCGCTCACCACCGATCTGTCTCAGGAGTTCTCGTGCACATCACCGCGAAGGTCGATTACGCGGTGCGCACCCTTGTGGAAATCGCGAAGGCACAACCGGATTCGGTGAAGGCCGACGCCATTGTGGCCGCCCAGGACATTCCGCCCAAGGTGCTGGAATCGGTGGTGGCGGATCTGCGCAAGGGCGAACTGGTGGTCAGCCGCCGCGGTCCCGACGGGGGTTATCGCCTGGCCCGCCCGGCCGCCGAGATCAGCATCGCGGATGTGATTCGCGCGGTGGAGGGTCCGTTGGCCTCGGTGCGCGGGCGGCGGCCGGAGGATGTCAGCTACCCGGGTGCGGCCGAACCGCTGCAGCGGGTGTGGATCGGGCTGCGGGTGAACATCCGCTCGGTACTGGAGCGGGTCACCGTCGCCGATATCGCCCACGATCTGCTGCCGTCCTTCCTGGACGAGCTGCTGCACGATCCGGATGCCTGGACCCGCCGTCCCCGCCCCGCGGGCGGACCGGTCGCGGCCGGATCGGCGTCCAATGGCGGATCGCTGAGCGCGCCCGCGGCGGGCGGGTGGCGAGATCTGGATCAGCCCGACATCTGAGCGAACCTGCCGGGGGCGGCCGATCCGCCCCGTGACCCGGGCCGTTGCCCGGCAGCGCCGCACAACGTCGCGGCGAGCTCCGGAGGATGACGGTAGCCTGCCAGCATCATGTTGATCCGACTTCTACGCACCTTTCTCTGGCCCTACCGCAAGCAATTGGCGGGGGTCGTCGTGCTCCAGCTGATCTCGGTCATCGCCATGCTGTACCTGCCCACGCTGAACGCCGACATCATCGACAACGGCGTCACCAAGGGCGATATCGGCTACATCTGGTCCACCGGCGGGTGGATGCTGCTGGTGACGGGCATCCAGATCGCCGCTCAGGCCGTCTCGGTGTACCTGGGCGCGCAAGCGGCCATGGGCGCGGGCCGCGATATGCGCGCGGCGCTGCTGCACCGGGTCGGCACCTTCTCCGCGCGGGAGGTCGGCGTGTTCGGCGCGCCGTCGCTGATCACCCGCAATACCAATGACGTCGGCCAGGTGCAGCTGCTCGTGCTGATGAGCGCCACCATCCTGGTGATGGCGCCGATCATGTGCATCGGCGGTATCTTCATGGCGCTGCGCGAGAGCTTGCAGCTGTCGTGGCTGCTGCTGATCGCGGTGCCGGCGCTGGGCCTGTCGATGGCCTTCATCATCAGCCGCATGGTGCCGGGCTTCCGGCGCATGCAGGAGCGCATCGACGCGGTGAACCGGGTACTGCGCGAACAGATCACGGGCATTCGCGTGGTGCGGGCCTTCGTGCGGGAGCGGCAGGAGACCTGGCGCTTCGGGGTCGCCAATACCGAGCTGACCGAGCAGTCGCTCTATGTCGGCAAGTACATGGCCCTCATGTTCCCGGCCGTCATGCTCATCTCGAACGTCACCACGGTCGGCGTCATCTGGTTCGGCGGCCACGCGATCGACAACGGGGAGATGCAGATCGGCTCGCTCACCGCGATGCTGGCCTACATCATGCAGATCCTGATGGCGGTCATGATGGCGTCCTTCCTGGCCATGATGGCCCCGCGCGCCGCCGTCTCGGCCGAGCGCATCGGCGGGGTGCTGGACACCGAGTCCTCGGTGTCGGAACCGCGGCTGCCGCAGCCGTTCAAGGGTGATCCCGGCACGGTGGATCTGGCCTTCGCGGAGTTCAAGTTCCCGGGCGCCGAGAAGCCGGTGCTGCGGGCCATCCGGTTCGACACCCGGCCGGGCACCACCACCGCCATCGTGGGCGCGACCGGTGCCGGAAAGACGACGCTGATCAACCTGATTCCGCGGCTGATCGATGTCACCGACGGCGCGGTCTACGTGGGCGGCACCGACGTCCGGCACCTGCCCCTGGAGACGCTGCGCTCCGAGATCGGCCTGGTGCCGCAGAAGGCGTATCTGTTCTCCGGCACCGTGGCCTCCAACCTGCGCTACGGCAAGCCGGACGCCACCGACGCGGAGCTCTGGCACGCGCTCGAGATCGCGCAGGCCGCCGATTTCGTGCGCGAGATGCCGCAGGGCCTGGAAACGCCTGTGGCACAGGGTGGTACGACCGTCTCCGGTGGTCAGCGCCAGCGGCTGGCCATTGCCCGCGCGCTGGTGCGCAAGCCGCGCATCTACCTGTTCGACGACTGCTTCTCGGCCCTCGACGTCGCTACCGACATGCGGGTGCGCGAGGCGCTCCGGCCGGAGACCTCGGACGCGTCGGTCATCATTGTGGCGCAACGGATCTCGACGATCCGCGACGCCGATCAGATCGTGGTGCTGGAGGACGGCGCGATGGCCGGCATCGGCACCCACGAGCAATTGCTGCGCGACTGTCCCGAGTACCGCGAGATCGTGGAGTCGCAGTTCAGCGCGGAGGAGGTGCGATGAGGCCCGGAGCCGTCAATCCCGGTGCGCCGGATGCCAAGGCGAAGTCCTTCGGCCCGTCGCTGCAGCGCCTGCTGCGCATGCTCGCGCCCGACCGGTTCTATCTGGTCGTGGTCTTCCTGCTGGCCGTGGGTTCGGTGGTGCTCAACACTCTGGGCCCGCAGATCCTCGGCAAGGCCACCAACCTCATCTTCGACGGTGTGGTCGGCAAGCAGCTGCCCCCCGGGCAGAGCAAGGACCAGCTGGTCGAGGGGTTGCGCGCGAACGGCAACAACACCTTCGCGGACATGCTGGCCAGCATGAACGTGATTCCCGGTACGGGAATCGATTTCACCGCGGTCGGCCATGTGCTGGCCTGGGTGCTGGCGCTCTATATCGGCGCCTCGGTGTTCGGCTGGCTCGAAGCCCAACTGCTGATCATCGTGATCAACCGGACCGTGAAGCGGTTGCGCGCGCAGATCGAGGAGAAGATCCATCGGCTGCCGCTGCGCTACTTCGACTCGATGCCGCGCGGCGATGTGCTCTCCCGCGTCACCAATGACGTCGACAATGTGGCGCAGACGCTGCAGCAGACCATGTCCCAGCTGATCATCAATGTGCTGTCGGTGATCGGCATCCTGATCATGATGTTCTGGATCTCGTGGCTGCTGGCCCTGATCGCGCTGCTGACGGTGCCGCTGGCGGTCATCGTGACCGCGCAGATCGCCAAACGCTCCAAGCCGCACTTCGTGGACCAGTGGAAGCTCACCGGCGAGGTCAATGCTCAGGTCGAGGAGGCGTTCACCGGGCACGAGGTGGTCAGCGCCTTCGGCCGGGTGCGTGAGGTCGGCGAGAAGTTCGACGAGACCAACGACAAGCTCTACAACTCCTCGTTCAAGTCGCAGTTCATCTCCGGCCTGATCATGCCCGCCATCATGTTCCTCGGGAATCTGAACTACGTGCTGATCGCCGTGGTCGGTGGTCTGCGGGTGGCGTCGGGCAATCTGTCGCTGGGTGAGGTGCAGGCGTTCATCCAGTACTCGCGCGGATTCACCCAGCCGCTCACCCAGATCGGCTCGATGATGAACCTGCTGCAGTCGGGTGTGGCCTCCGCGGAGCGGATCTTCGAGATCCTCGACGCCGAGGAGCAGTCGGCGGATCCGGATCCGGAGGATTCGCGGCCGGTGGATCGTGGCCGGGTGGCGTTCGAGGACGTGTCCTTCCGCTACGAGCCGGAGACGCCGATCATCGAGGATCTCTCGCTGGTGGCCGAACCGGGGCACGTGGTGGCCATCGTCGGCCCGACCGGCGCGGGCAAGACCACGCTGGTCAATCTGCTCATGCGGTTCTACGAGGTGGATTCCGGCGCCATCACCATCGACGGCGTCGACATCACCCGCATCACCCGCGACCACCTGCGGTCGCGCATGGGCATGGTGCTGCAGGACACCTGGCTGTTCGGCGGCACCATCCGGGAGAACATCGCCTACGGCAATCCCGGTGCCACCGAGGAGGAGATCCTCGAGGCCGCCCGGGCCGCCTATGTGGACCGGTTCGTGCACGCGCTGCCGCACGGGTACGACACCGTCATCGACGAGGAGGGCTCCGGCGTCAGCGCCGGTGAGAAGCAGCTCATCACCATTGCCCGCGCCTTCCTGGCCAGGCCGTCCATCCTGATCCTGGACGAGGCCACCAGCTCGGTCGACACCCGCACCGAGCTGCTGGTGCAGCACGCCATGGCGGCGCTGCGCCGGGATCGCACGAGTTTCGTGATCGCGCACCGGCTTTCGACGATCCGCGATGCCGACACCATCGTGGTGATGGAGAAGGGCAGGATCGTCGAGCAGGGGACGCACGAGACGCTGCTGCGGTCCCGGGGCGCGTACTACCGGCTCTACGACGCGCAGTTCGCCGCCGCCCTCACCGATGGCGAGGGCAACAATGTGGACGATCCGGAACCCGATGCCGTGGTGCTCAGCAAGAGCTGACGGCTCGATCGTCCACTGAGGACGGTCCTTCACGGCCTGGCCCGCACCCGATGGTGCGGGCCAGGCCATTTCTCGCCGGGTGAGAGGATGGCTTGCGTGTCTGCTGCCTCCGAGTTCTCGTTCAAGGTCGGTACCCGTCTGGAAGGACGGCACGGCCGGACGGGCGTGATCAGCACCCCGCACGGGGACATCGCGACCCCCGCCTTCATCCCCGTCGGTACCAAGGCCACGGTCAAGGCGGTGCTGCCCGAGACCATGAAGGAACTCGGCTCGCAGGCCCTGCTCGCCAATGCCTACCACCTCTACCTCCAGCCCGGCCCCGACATCGTGGACGAGGCCGGCGGGGTGGCCGAGTTCATGAACTGGCACGGGCCGACCTTCACCGACTCCGGCGGCTTCCAGGTCATGTCGCTGGGCGTCGGCTTCAAGAAGGTGCTGGCCATGGAGTCGGTCGGCGTGCAGAACGACGATGTGATCGCCAAGGGCAAGGAGCGGCTGGCGCACGTCGACGACGACGGCGTCACCTTCCGCTCGCACCTGGACGGCTCCGAGCACCGCTTCACGCCCGAGGTGTCCATGGGCATCCAGCATCGGCTGGGCGCGGACGTCATGATGGCCTTCGACGAGCTCACCACGCTCATGAACACCCGTGGCTACCAGGAGGAATCGCTGGAGCGCACGCGGCTGTGGGCCCAGCGCTGCCTCGACGAGCACGAGCGGCTCACCGCGGCCCGCTCGCACCGGCCGTACCAGGCGCTGTTCGGCGTCATCCAGGGCGCGCAGTACGAGGACCTGCGCCGTAAGGCATGTCGCGATCTGGAGGACCTGCGTGGCGCGGCCGGAACGGGATTCGACGGTTACGGCATCGGCGGCGCACTGGAGAAGCACAATCTGGGCACCATTGTCGGCTGGTGCTGTGACGAGCTGCCCGAGGGCAAGCCGCGGCACCTGCTCGGCATCAGCGAGCCGGAGGACATCTTCACCGCGGTGGAGAACGGCGTGGACACCTTCGACTGCGTGAATCCCTCACGCGTGGCCCGCAATGCGGCGCTGTACACCGACGAGGGCCGCTTCAATATCAATACGGCCCGGTTCAAGCGGGACTTCACGCCCGTCGACGAGACCTGTGACTGCTACACCTGCGCCAATTACACCCGCGCTTACATACATCACCTGTTCAAGGCGAAGGAGATGCTCGCGTCGACGCTGTGCACCATCCACAACGAGCGGTTCACGGTGCGGCTGGTGGATCGGGTGCGGGAGAGCATCGACGGCGGATACTTCGACGATTACCAGAACGAGTTCCTCGGCCGTTGGCGCGGCCGCATCAAAGCCCCTGGCCTGTAGGGGAATTCGACCGGCCGCGCCGAAGGCCGGTCGCGTCACTCGTAGATGGCGGAGCGTTCGCGCGGGCGGTACGAGGGCTCGTGCTTCTTCAGGAAGGCGATACAGCGGTAGCTGATCGGCAGCACCATCATTTCGACGAGCGTCTTCCAGATGAAGCCCACCAGGGTGTAGTTGATGTAGTCGCCCCAGGTGTGGATGCCGATGGCGGTGGCGGCGATGGAGCAGAACACGAAGGTGTCGCCGAATTCGCCCGCCACGGTGGAGCCCAGCAGCCGCGCCCACAGGTGCTTCTCCTTGGTGCGCTCCTTGATGAGCACCAGGGTGACAGAGTTGAGGAACTGGCCCACGAAATAGCCCGCGATGCCGGCGAACGCCAGCTGCGGGGTGTGGCCGAGCACGTCCCCGAACGCCGAGCCGTTCTGATCCAGGTCTCCGGTGGGCAGCTTGATGACGATCTGGAAGCAGACGATCATCAGCAGCAGCGCGCCGAACCCGTAGTAGACGATGCGGCGGGTCGCGCGGAACCCGTAGACCTCGCTGAGGACGTCACCGATGACGTAGGCGAGCGGGAAGAGGAAGAATGCGCCGTCCATGGTGAGCGGCAGCACGGTGATGGGGCCGAAGGACACATGGTGTCCGGTGAAGAATTGGACGCCTTTGGCGACACAGACGTTCGAGATCAGCAGGACAGCGGTGAAGGCCACCGCCACCGGCGTGAAATATCCCCCCGCCGCGTCCGCGAATGCCGCGTGTTCGGGCGTGGGGTGCCCAGATCGATCGGTGTCGACCTTGCCGATGTCGCTCTTTTCGATTTCACTCACGCCGAAAAGTATCCCTGCCTCGACCGATGGGTACGGACCGATGGGTTGCCCTAGGCTGAGCGAATGACGAATCCCGGCGATTCCGACGAGTGGTGGAAGCAGTACGGCGGTGAGGGCGTGACGCCCGAGATCCCGCCCGCACCGCCACAGCAGCCGGCCCCGCCCCCGGCTGGCTACACCTCCGCTCCGCAGTACCAGAATCCGCCGCTGACCCCGCCGCCGCAGCCGGTGTATCCGAATTATCCGCCGCCGCAGGCGAATCCGACGCCGTCCTATCCGGCCGCCGGGCAGCAACCCCCGGCCTACGGGTATCCGGGCTATCAGCCCTACGGCTACGGTCCGCCGGTGCAGCAGACCAATTCGCTGGCCATCGCCTCGCTGGTGGTGTCGATCATCGGCGTGCCGGCCATGTTCTTCTGCGCCTTCCTGCCGGTCGTCTCGATCGTCGGCCTGGTGCTCGGCATCGTGGCGCTGAACCAGCTCAAGAACACGCAGCAGCAGGGCCGCGGACTGGCGCTGGGCGGCGTCTGGGTGGGCGCCATCAGCATCGTGATCGGCCTCGCGCTGTTCCTGATCCTGATCATCGCGGGATCGACGGGGTCATCCTGACGGAAGGCTTTGCGCAGCAATGAAAAGGGACTGTGCGCAGCAATGAAAAAGGACTGTGCGCAGCAATGAAAAAGGGGACGCATCCGTCGGGATGCGTCCCCTTTTCGCGCTCAGCGGAGCCGGGCTCAGCCCTTCAGCACCTGGGTGCCGCCCGCGAACTTGTCGTGCCAGCCCTGCTTGTTCGGGTCCTGCTCGATGGTGATGGCGATGTAGATCGCCATGCCGAGACCGATCAGCCAGCCCAGGCACGGGATCAGCTGGACGACCACGTACAGGTTGCGCTTGGCCGAGGTGGCCGGGTCGAGCGGGCCGCCGCCGGGGCCGACCACGCGCAGGCCCAGCAGCTTCTTGCCGAGCGTCTGGCCGCCCTGCTGGGTCTCCATCAGGATGAAGTAGCCGAACAGGATGATCGGCAGCAGCACGTCCCAGGCCCAGGCGATGCTGTTGGGCAGCAGCGCCGCGATGATGCCGCCCGGGATACCGATGATCAGGCCGTCGATGATGCGGGCGGCGAACCGGATCCACAGGTCACCCGGCTGCGCGCCACCGAAACCGCCGGCGCCGAAACCGGGCTGGCCGCCGCCCGGGTAGGGCTGGTACGGCTGCTGGCCATAGGGCTGCTGCTGGCCGTAGGCGTCGGACTGACCGAACGACTGCGGCTGCTGCCCGTACGGGTCGGGCTGCTGTCCGTAGGGCTGCTGGCCGTAAGGCTGCTGGCCGTAAGGCTGCTGTGGCTGCTGGCCGTAGGGGTCGGACTGCTGGCCGTACGGCTGCTGCGGCTGCTGGCCGTAGGGATCGGACTGCTGTCCGTAGGGCTGCTGCCCGTACGGCTGCTGGGGCTGATGCGGCTGCCCGTACGGCTGGCCACCCTGCGGATACTGGTTGGGGTCGTACCCACCGCTCGTCATTGTTTCGCCGTCCTCGTCGAATTCGTTCGGGATCTGGTCGAGTGCGTACGTTACGGATACGAACTGGGTTGCAACAACCCGTCGGGGTCGAGTGTCCACGGTTCGCGTGGCAGGTTTTCCGGATCGAATTGCGCCAGCAAGGCGGACGGCGTAGTTGCGCCCGAGTAGCTCAATGACGCCGCGAGCAGTCCCAGCACGTGTTGCGGGGATTCGCCGAGGGCCATCCGGTCGCGCAGGGTGACGGCGCCGTCGCGTTTCGCGAGCCGTTGCCCGGAAGTGTTGAGTACCAAGGGGACATGGGCGTATTCGGGCACGGGCAGCCCGAGCAGGGTCGCCAGATACGCCTGCCGTGGTGTGGAGGGCAGCAGGTCGTCGCCGCGCACCACCTGGTCGATGCCCTGCTCGGCGTCGTCGACCACCACCGCGAGGTTGTAGGCGGGGGTGCCGTCGCCGCGCCGCAGCACCAGATCGTCCACCGCGCCACGGTATTCGCCGAGCAGGCGATCGGTGATGGTGAATTCGCCGGCCTCGGCGCGCAGCCGCAGCGCGGCGGGCCGTCCTGCGTCGCGCCGGCACTGTTTCTCGTGCTCGGTGAGGTCGCGGCAGGTCCCCGGGTAGGCGCCCATCGGGCCGTGCGGGGCGGTCACCGCCTGCTGGATCTCCTTGCGGGTGCAGAAGCATTCATAGGTATGGCCCGCGGCGGTCAGGCGCTCGATGGCGGCGGCGTAGAGCGGCAGCCGCTGCGACTGCCACACCACCGGCGGATCCCAGTCCAGCCCGATGGCCGCCAGATCCTCCAGCTGTCGCTGTGCCGCACCCTTTTTCACCCGATCCAGGTCTTCCACCCGCATGAGGAATCCGCGGCCGGTGGAGCGGGCGAACAGCCAGGCCAGCAGTCCGGTGCGGAGGTTGCCCAGGTGCAGGTCGCCGGACGGGCTGGGCGCGAAGCGGCCCGCGCCGTGCGGGGGCGCACCGTGGCCGGGGTGGGGATCCCGACGGCCGGCTATTGCTGTGGCGGGGTCGGCAGGCACGGTTGTCGATGGTAGTTCGCATACTTCGCAGCGCCGCTGGTCGTTCGCCTTCTTGCGGGCGTACACACCGGGTGCGGTGTGACAGCGGGCTTGCGAATTCAGTGCGGGATTGTGAGCCGGGGCCGAAGATCGTTGTCGGAGATGGGTTTTCCCTGGTCGAGCGCGGTGAGCAGGGCGTGCGCGCGGGCCTCCAGGCCGGGTGTGTCGATGTCGTAGGGCGCGGGTTGGTAAGCGGCGAGCCGCTGTGCCGCGCGCTCGAGCAGGGTGCGCGCGCCCTTCGGATTCCCGCGCTGAATGTGGGTCAGTCCAACGGCAAATTGCGCGAGGCCCTGCCACAGCGATTTCTCCGCGAACGGACCGCTCTTCCAGGCGGCCTCGAGGACCTCATGGGCGTTGAAGGCCAGGCCGTCGTCGAGCAGGCGCTGGGCGTAGTCGAGGGTTTCGAGGGGCGGCAGGTCGAGATCATCGGGTATCCGGGGGACACCGGCGCTGCCGAATGGGAGGGGTCGCCCAAAACGGTCACGAGGTCGGGCATTCCGGGCGCGTCCGTTCTCGTCGCGGTCCCGTCCGGTGTCGTCCTGGGTCGGCTGGGGCATGTCCTCCATGATTCCCCATGGCCGGCGCGGGCGGCGCGCGCGGAGTTTGCCTGCGGGTGCGCGAATGGCTGGGTAACGGAATTCGGACTTCTGAAATTGAATAGCCTCAAATTAAAGCTAATTTCGCGCAAATAATTAGCTGGCTAACCTTGCTGCAAATTTGCTGGTTGAAAACGAAAGAATGCGATCTCCCTATGACGAACCCTGCTAGGGTTTAGCGCGGGAACGGCCATCGGGGGTGCATTCCCGTCGCGAAGTGCAGAGAACGGGTTGTACGGAGCGTTTGCGTGCGACCCGTAGCACACCTGGGATTCGTGATTGAGGGATGGATCCCGAGGTCGCCAAGATCGATGCCAGCAAGATTCCAAGCTTGACGCAGAAAAGGAGCTAGTACCGTGAAGGTGGATTTCACCGGCGCCGTGTGGCGTAAGAGCAAACACAGCGGGCCCAACGGCAACTGCGTGGAGGTCGCTTTCCTCGGAGACGGCAATGTCGCGGTCCGCGACAGCAAGGACCACGGTGGCGGGCCGATCCTGGCCTTCACCCCTGGCGAATGGGATGCCTTCGTGGCGGGCGTCTCCGATGGCGAGTTCAAGCGGGCCTGACCGCTGCGCCACCGGGAAAAACTGAAGCCCCCGAGTCCCGGAGACTCGGGGGCTTCGCTCTGTGTTCAATTCGCCCTCCGCTTCGCTCCGGGCGGGTTCGCGGCCCTGAGGTCTCGATTCTTCCCTCCTCCGCTCCTCCGCTTCGCTCCCCCGCTCCAAGGCGGAGGTCTATTCCAGCCGCGGTCCAGAATCGAGACGGCCGCGAACCTGTAGGTGCGGTTTCAGTGGGCGCGGTCTTGGACCTTGCGCAGCACCGTCAGCTGCGCGTGCTCGGCCGCATGATCGTTGGCGGCATTGAGTTCGCGCTCCTCGGGCGGATCGGCCCAGAAGAACGTGCCGCTGCCGGGGCGGCCGGCGATCCCGAGTTCGTTCATCTTCCGGGGTACCCGAGCGCCCTGATACGCCAGGGGAATCGGATGGCCGTGCGCATCCACCGGCCCCAGCGGCTGGTGCACCTCGATGTACTCGCCGTGCGGAAGCCGCCGCACCACACCGGTTTCGATGCCGTGCTCGAGCACGCTGCGGTCGGCGCGCTGCAGACCCAGGCACAACCGGTAGGCAATGGTGTAGGCCAGCGGCGGGACGGTCAGCAGCGCGATGCGGAAGGCCCAGGTGGTGGCATTGAGCGAGATGTCGAACTTGAAGGCGATGATGTCGTTGACGCAGGCCAGGGTGAGGATCAGGTAGAAGCTCAGCGACATGGCCCCGATGGCGGTGCGCACCGGCACGTCGCGCGGCCGCTGCAGCAGGTTGTGCCGGGCCCGATCGCCGCTGAGCCGCTTCTCGATCCACGGGTAGGCGATGATCAGCGTGAAGATGAGCGGCATGAACAGCGCCACCGAGAACGCGCCCGGGACGGTGTGCCCGAAGGGATAGGCCTCCCAGGCCGGGAACAGGCGCAGGAAGCCGTCGGTCCACATCATGTAGAAATCGGGCTGGGTGCCGGCGGAGACCTGAGAGGGGTTGTAGGGCCCCAGGTTCCAGATCGGATTGATCTGCAGCAGCCCGCCCATGAGCGCCAGCACGCCGAGGGTGAAGGCGAAATACGCGCCCTGGTCGAGCGAGAAGACCGGCACGATGCGGGTGCCGATGACGTTCTTCTCGGTGCGGCCCGGGCCCGGGTATTGGGTGTGTTTCTGGTACCAGACCAGCGCGATGTGAACTCCGATGAGCGCCAGCATGATTCCGGGCAGCAGCAGCACGTGCGCGATGTAGAGGCGCGGGATGATGATGCTGCCGGGGAAGTCCCCGCCGAACATGAGCCAGTGCAGCCAGGTGCCGATCACCGGGCTGCCCAGGGTGATTCCGGCGAAGGCGGCGCGCAGGCCGGTGCCGGAGAGCAGGTCGTCGGGCAGCGAGTAGCCGAAGAAGCCCTCGAACATGGCCATGATGAACAGCAGTGCGCCGATCACCCAGTTGGCCTCGCGGGGTTTGCGGAAGGCGCCGGTGAAGAAGACCCGGCACATGTGGATGATCATGGCCGCGGTGAACAGCAGTGCGGCCCAATGGTGCACCTGCCGGACGAAGAGTCCGCCGCGGACGTCGAAGGAGATGTTCAGCGCGCTCTCGTAGGCGCGCGACATGGTGACCCCGCGCAGCGGCTGGTAGGCGCCGTTGTAGGTGACGTCCTGCATGGACGGGTCGAAATACAAGGTCAAATAGACGCCGGACAGCAGCAGAATGATGAAGCTGTACAGCGCTATTTCACCGAGCAGGAACGACCAGTGTGTCGGAAATACCTTGTTGATGGATCTTTTGAGGAATGCGGCGCCTTTGTAGCGCTCGTCCATGCCATCGGCTTGTTGCGCAAGTCGACCGGCGAGCCTGCTGGT
Source organism: Nocardia sp. NPDC004860 (assembly GCF_040609015.1). Classification (NCBI taxonomy): domain Bacteria; kingdom Bacillati; phylum Actinomycetota; class Actinomycetes; order Mycobacteriales; family Nocardiaceae; genus Nocardia; species Nocardia sp. NPDC004860. The sequence goes on from NZ_JBEXJI010000011.1 coordinate 82,941, forward strand.
GGTTGCCATCGCGGTCACCCCGCCCCCGGGAGAATGGTAAGGCTTCTACTACAAACGGTAGCACCCGGAGGCGCTGCGCCGTGCGGGGTTTCGTTATGGTCATCGGGTGAAATCCCTGGCCGCCCGGGACGCCACCATGTACTGGCTGTCCGCGCGTACCCGCAACGACCTGTTCCTGCTCTACTGCTTCGCCGACACCGGACGCGAGGCCGGCGAGCTGCGGGCGGAGGTCGCGAGCCGGGTGGTCCACATTCCGGATTTGCTGATCCATGTGCTGGATACTCCTGCAAATATTGCGTATCCGATTTGGGCGACTTGCGAATTCACGAACGAGCAGTTCGTCGACCATCGTCTCTCCGACGCCACGTGGGTGAATGTCACCGCCGCCGTGGGCGATCTGCTCGGCGCCGGCCTGAACGCGAACGACCGCCCCTGGCGGCTGCACGTGTTCCGAAATGTCCGGGACGTCCCGGGATTCGCTACCGGTGAGTGTGCCCTGGTAGTGCTGCTCCAGCTGTCCCATGCCCTGGCCGACGGCCGCCGCGCCGCTGCCATCGCGCGAGCATTGTTCAGCAGCAGCGAATTTCCGGCATCTGCCTCCGAGGCTTCCTCGAGCCGACTCCTCGGTCGGTTCCTTCCACACAGCATTCGTGATGCCGTGACGAGCGTCCTCGCCGCTACGGTTGCGCTACCAGGGATCCCGATCGGCATGGCGCGCACCGTCGTTCGCGGTCTGGCCGCCGCCCGGGCCCAGCGCCGGCTGGCCGAGCTCACGGCCGCCGGGGAACTGCCGCCACCCGCACCCGATACCGAACCGACGGCCCTGAACGGCACCGGCGCAGCGCCTGTCGCGCATATCGTTCGCATGCTGGTGTGCGACAAGAATCGGCTGCGGGTACCGGACCACTCGGTAACGGTGGTGGCGCTCACCGCCATTTCCCTCGCGTTGGAGACCTATCTCTCGGAGCGCGGCGCCGCGGTCGCCGACCTGCGCGCCCAGGTCCCCATGGCGATCGCCACCGCGGCAGACGGCCGCAACGGCTACCGCGACCTGTCGGTGGATCTGGCCGTCGCCGCATCCCCGCCGCGCATCCGCGCCGATCGCATCGCCGCCGACCTCGCCGGGCGCCGCACGCGCGCCGCACATCCGCTCCAGGACGCGCAGGATTCGGTGACCGCCGTCCTCCCCGCCCCGCTGCTGCACCATGACGTGATGCATGCCCCGATAGATGTGCTCCCCGAACGAGTTTCGGGTCATACCGTGGTCTCCAGCGTCGACCGCGGTCCCGCGGACCTCCGATTCGGCGGCGGCGCAGCCCGATTCACGGCCGGCTTTCCGGCCCTCGGCACGGTCATGCACCTGACCCACGGCATCCACGGCCTCGGCGAGACGGTCACCGTCTCCATCCACGCGGACCCCGCGGTAATCCCCGACGTCGACCGCTACAGCGCCCTGTTGGATTCGGCGATCGACGAGATCACCTGCGCATTGCGGGAATCCGGCGCCACGGGCTGACCGGGGCTGGATATGTCGCGGGGCTGGATATGCGGAAGGCTCCGGCCGGACCGAGTCCGGCCGGAGCCTTGCGGGCCCGGCAATGCTGCCTGTTTGCCCGAATCACCTCTGATGCTTTCGATCGAGCGAATGGATCGCCGGGTTCAACGGCGGATCAGACCATACCGTTGACCAGCGGATGCTCCGAGACGCCCTCGGGGACGCCCCATTGACTATGCGCGAGTGCTTCGAAAACGCAGATCAACAACAATTTTCGGGCGCGATGCCCGGAATTGACTTCGGATTCGACTCCGGATTCCTGGCCGCGCATGCCGACCACTGGGCCGCGCCGCGGTCCGGGCTCGGACAACATCCAGAACAGTTCCGGCCCCATCAGTGTCGAGCGTCCGCCCGTCTCGCTGAACCACCGACCGGAGTATTCGATCATCAGATCGGTGAATGTTTCGACGTTGCCGACTGCGTCGGTGAACTGTGTCATCGCACCCGATCGATCCAGACTGTTCTGGATGATCGAAGCCAGCCGGCTCGCGATTTCCCGGAACTGATCTACTCCTTGGTCCTGCCACATGGTCATCGCCATTCTTCGCTCCAGAGAGGGTTTCAGAGGTGACTGAGGGGTCGATCGAGCTGCGTCCGCCATTACATTTGCGCGGCGGTCATCGAGACCTGGGGTCGTTCGACGGCCTCCGGCGCCGCTGACCTGTGCTGTGCGCCGATGCCTGCGGTCTGCCCGCGGGAATACCCGGGCCCGATGGATTCAAGCGGGTAGAGCCTGGGCTGACGCGCTGCAATGGGTTCCGCGGAGCGCTCCGCATCCGGTGAGGTGAACGACTCGGCCGCGAACTCGGTGGCCTCGAGGTCGGCTTCGAGCTCGGCGGCCTCGTGCTCGGCGGCTCCGAGCTCAGTGGTTCCGAGCTCAGTGGTTCCAAGCTCAGTGGTTCCAAGCTCAGTGGTTCCGAGCTCGGTGGCCTCGTGCTCGGCTGCCAGCTCGGCCGCGACCTGTTTGCCGCGCTGCCAGAGCATCAACGTGAGGTGCACCGCGAACAGCATGGTCAGCGGCATGCCGGCGTAAATGAACATGGCCACGACGCCGCCACCGATCTCGTGGGCGTACTGGATATTCCCGGCAATCGAGAGCATGGTCGAAAGAACGAACAACACGGTCGAATACCACCAGCCCACACTCCACTGCCGGAACGAGGCGGTGGCGATGATCGAACCGATTACCAGGCCGTCGATGGCGATCGGCACATTCGAGGCCAGGTCGGGCGGTACCAGATTGCGTATCGAGAGTTGGTGCAGGGCGGCGAAAGACATTTGAAATGACTTGACTGCTACTACGCCCGCGACAATTAACGAAGCATGTGCCAACCGGGGTCTGAACGAACTCAGTCGTCCCATGACGTCCCCCGCCCTGTGCAGCGCGGGCGCTTGCACGTCGTCATCTGTGGATCTCGCGGCTGTGATCTCCATCATGGCGGCGAGGGTACTGTGCGGCCGGTCCCCGGATTGTGTACCGCGCCAGTTTCAGATTCGGTGCTGCGCAGGCGCGCGCAATAGAGCTCTCGACAGTTAGCCGTCAATTAACTCGAATCCCATGGGCTGCAACACATCACGCCTGACCGCACCAATCGGGCCAGCGCAAGTACCCAACCAATAGGTGTTTCGTGCCAATCATCCGTTTCGGTCCGTCATCTCGTCGCGCCCTGACGAGAACCCAACTGCAACTTGGCCAAAGCCCATCGCATGATCTCCACCGACGTGCCCCCCGGGAGGAGCCATGCCACCACCGGCACCACGAAAGTCATTGTGCCCGCGATGAACAGCGCTGATGTGGGCCCAATCGACAGCAGGATACCGGCCAGTGCGGCCTGTGATCCGTGCGATCCGGCCGTTGAGACCCATGGCCGCGACCAGTGCGTGCCACTCGTCCGCGTTCACCAGATCGGGCGCCAGAGCGCCGGGGGAAGGATCGAAGACCGCGGCCGGCGCGCTGGATCGGCCGACCGGGTGGCCGCAATACCAGGACGGGTCATGGGGCACTGCGCGAGTCCGAGACTGCGGCCCGACCGGCTGCGGGTCGGCGGAAATGCGGAAGGCCCCGGCCGGACTGGGTCCGGCCGGGGCCTTCGAAGCGGAGGATAGGGGATTTGAACCCCTGAGGGCTGTTAACCCAACCCGCGTTCCAGGCGAGCGCCATAGGCCACTAGGCGAATCCTCCGCCGAGCAATATACCGGGTGCCCCCCTGGTGGAAGCAAATGCCGTGGTCGGCGGCTACTTCTTCTTCAGATTGGTGAGGGCTTTCTGGGCCTGGTCCTTGCAGACCTGGGCGATCGCGTCCTTGCTGACGTCCTGGCCCTTGGCCATGCGCAGGCGGATGTTGACCTTGACGGAGGCGTTGTCGTCCTTGACCGCGACCGTGTAGTCGGTGGTGGTCCAGTAGGTCCAGTCGTCGACCTTGGCCGACCAGTAGCCCGCCTCGCCGATGCCGTTCACGTCGCCGGCGGTGCGGCCGCTGCCGGTGGTGCCGGTGTCGGTCGTCTTCCAGGTGTCGTATTCGGGCTTGTTGTAGGCCGTCGGCGCGCCGCTCGAGAAGGACACGTCGAGGGTGAGGTCGGCGGTGTTGGTGGTGTACTTGTCGGTCTTGCTGGCCTCTTCGTTGCCGGCGCGGCAGTCGAAGCGCCCGCCCGAGTAGTCGGTGGGCTTGGTCTCGGAGTGCTCGGGGGTGCCCTTGGAGGTGGACACCCACTTGCTCAGCACCGAGGTGTCGATCACGCTGCAGCCGTTGGTGACACCGTCCATCGTGTACTTGCCGGCGTTCTTCTTCTTGTCGTCGCTCAGCGGCGAGGGGCCGTCGCCGCCGGAGAGGGCGACCGCGCCGATGATGACGCCGACGATCACCACCAGGCCGATGACACCGCCGACGATCCAGCCGGTCTTGTTGCCGCCCGAGCGGGGCGGCTGCGCCGGGTAGCCGTAGGCGGGCGCGATCGGCGGGGTCGGAGGCGGCGGGGCGTACTGCTGCTGGGGGAAGCCGCCGGACATCGGTTGCTGCGCGTAGCCCCCGGAGACCGGCTGCTGCGGGTAACCGCCCGGCACCGCCTGCTGCGGGAATCCCCCCGACATCGCCTGCTGCGGGAATCCACCCGGCACCGCCGGGTAGCCGCCGGAGGGCTGGCCGGTCGAAAGCGGCTGGGCGGGCGGCGTGTATGGCGGGATGCCGCCGGCGTTGTAGTTCAGCATGGTCGGGTCCGCGCCCTGGACCGGTTGACCGGCGTCGGTTCCGCTGGGCGGGGTGGCCCACCACTGCGCGGTTTCCTGGGCTTTCGCCGGGTCGTGCGGCCCACCCGATCCTGGATCGGAACTCGTCATCTCGTCTTTCCCCTCCGGAATTTCGCGGGTGACCCCGCTTATCGCAGGCATCGTATCGACCCGGTAGCGCACGGGGCGCGGTGAGCCGCTACACTGGCCGACGGATCCAGCGCGGCGCGCATCCTGTGAACTCCCCCAGGGCCGGAAGGCAGCAAGGGTCAACGGGCTCTGCCGGGTGCGCTGGGTCCCCTTTCATTTTCGAGGCCCGATCGGGCGGCGACGGAACTGTATATATCCCTGCCGAATCGGAGCGGCCGCCTAGTAACGTGGTCGGTTGGGTTCGCGGTGCGCGCAACCCTGGACAAACATCCCACGCCATTGGAAAGGCTGTCAGATGCCTCGGCAGACGCAATTCGGTTTGATGAGCCATGCGGAACTCGTGACGGAACACGAGACGCAGACCGCGAACTACGCGAAGCTCAAGACCGAGAAGCTGACGCTGGACATTACGAGAGGAAAGCCCTCGCCCGAGCAGCTGGACCTCTCGCAGGAACTCCTCGAGCTGCCGGGCACCGCCGACTACCGCGACGCCAACGGCACCGATGTGCGCAATTACGGTGGCCTGCACGGCCTGCCGGAGCTGCGCGCCATCTTCGGTGAGCTGCTCGGCATTCCGGTGTCGAATCTGCTCGCGGGCAACAACGCCAGCCTGGAGATCATGCACGACCTGCTGGTGTTCTCGATGCTGTACGGCACCGCCGATTCGGTGCGCCGCTGGGCCGACGAGCCGGTGCTCAAGTTCCTGTGCCCGGTGCCGGGGTACGACCGGCACTTCGCCATCACCGAGTCGCTGGGCTTCGAGATGATCCCGATCCCGATGAAGGGTGACGGCCCGGACACCCACCTGATCGCGGAGCTGGTGGCGTCCGACCCCAGCATCAAGGGTCTGTGGGCGGTGCCGAACTACTCCAACCCGACCGGCGTCACCTTCTCCGAAGCCGTTACCCGCGAACTGGTTTCGATGCCGACGGCCGCGCCGGACTTCCGCCTGTTCTGGGACAACGCCTACGCGGTGCACCCGCTCACCGACACCGCGGAGCCGGTGCTGGACGTGCTGGGCCTGGCCGCGTCGTCGGGGCACCCGAACCGCCCGTTCGTGCTGGCCTCCACCTCGAAGATCACCTTCGCGGGTGCGGGCGTGAGCTTCTTCGGCTCGTCGACCGCGAACCTGGAGTGGTACCTGAAGCACCTGGGCAAGAAGACCATCGGCCCGGACAAGCTGAACCAGCTGCGGCACCTGCGCTTCTTCGGGGACGCCGAGGGTGTGCGGGAGCACATGCAGAAGCACCGCGCCATCCTGGAGCCGAAATTCAAACTGGTGCTGCGGATTCTGGAGGACCGGCTGGGCGCCTCGAAGGTGGCGTCCTGGACCGAGCCGAAGGGCGGCTACTTCATCAGTCTGGACGTGCTGGAGGGCACCGCGAGCAAGGTGGTGGCGCTGGCCAAGGACGCGGGCATCGCGCTGACCCCCGCCGGATCGTCCTACCCGTACGGAAAGGACCCGGAGGACAAGAACATTCGCATCGCGCCCAGCTTCCCGTCCGAGGGTGAGCTGGAGCAGGCGATGCAGGGCCTGGCCACCTGCGTGCTGCTGGCCGCGTCCGAGAAGCTCATGAACTCCTCCGCCTCCCCGAGCCTGTAGCGGGCGGTTCGGGTGCCGTGACCGGTCGGCAACCCGTGCCGGCGGTTGGGTGCCGCTAGCATTTCGGGGTCCCCGATGAGTTACCCTCGTGCTCCGAAATCAGTTGTTGCGAAACATTTTTCGCGCGTCGGGCGCGCACCGGAACCGGTGCGCGCCCGGGCTGTTCCTCAGTGCGGCTTGTGGGCCAGCACCGCGAAGATGGTCACCGACAGGTGGATGTCGCCGCTGGCGGCGCCGGCCTCCAGGTCGGCGAGCAGCTGGTCGCGCTGACGCTCGGTAATGGCGCTGCGCGCGACGGCCCGGTCCGCCACCCGGGCGAGGAGCGCGCCCGCACCGACGCGGCCGTCCTGCACCAGCGCGTGCGAGCCGATGTCGTCGACGACCAGCCCGGCCTTGGTGAGCTGACCCGCCAGCCGGCGGCCCGCGTAGGGATTGGTGGTGCCCGCGATCATGGTCTCGATGACCTCGTGCACGACGTGCCGGTCGCCCGGATGCACGATGGCCGTGCCCCAGTCGCTGTCCATGACCACCACGCGCCCGCCGGGGCGCAGCACCCGGGCGATCTCCCCGGCGGCCCGGGCGGGTGCGGTGAGGTGCTGGAAGACGCGCTCGCACAGCGCCACGTCGAAGCTCTCGCTGCCGACGGGCAGACCGTAGGCGTCACCGCTGACGAATTTGGCGGCGGATCCGGCCTGGGCGGCACGGCGTTCGGCGGCGCTGCGCAGATGCGGGTCGGGTTCGACGCCGAGCGCGGTGCCGGTGGGGCCGACCAGGTCGGCGAAGGTCAGGACCTCCGACCCGGAGCCGGACCCGATGTCGACGGCGCTCTCGCCGGGCCGGGTGGCCAGGGCCTCGTGGGCCCAGGCGCGCAGGCTCCGGATGCCCGGCAGCGCTGCCTGTAGATCGTGAACGTCGACGAGCTGGTCTTGTCCATCGCGGTCGAAGCGGTCCGGTCGCAGTCCGGACCCAGCGGCAGGGTGCGCCGCGGCTCGCACTGAAGAATTAGCCATGGTGTCGGGCATGGCCGCAGCCTAGTCCTTCTGGGGCGCCACCGTGACCCGCGTCACCGCGACCGGGGATGAATGGGATGATCGATGCATGGTGAGCCGCACGCTGTGTATTGCGCAGGAATCCGATGCCGACGAGCTGCTTTCGACCGATGATTTCGCCCTGTTGGTCGGAATGATGCTGGATCAGCAGTTTCCGATGGAGCACGCCTTCCGCGGCCCGTGGAAACTCGCCGACCGCATGGGCGGGTTCGATATCCACAAGATCGCCGCCGCCGATCCCGAGGCATTCGAGGAGCTGGCCGCGACCCCGCCGGCCATCCACCGCTACGGCCGTTCCATGGGCCGGCGCGTCCAGGAGCTGGCTCGATTCATCGTGGAGAACTACGACGGCACGACCGCGGCGCTGTGGACCGAGGGTGATCCGGACGGCAAGGAAATCCTGAAGCGGCTGAAGAAGCTGCCGGGTTTCGGCGATCAGAAGGCGCGGATCTTCCTGGCGCTCTTGGGTAAACAGCGCGGGCTGACCGCCAACGGCTGGCGCGAGGCCGCGGGCGCGTACGGCGAGGACGGTTCCCGCCGCTCGGTCGCCGATGTGACCGACGCCGAATCCCTCACTCAGGTGCGGGAATTCAAGAAACAGGCGAAGGCTGCCGCCAAGGCGAAGTAAGTGGTGTCCGGTTCGCCCGGATCGAATCAAGCTGGTTTTTAACCTCCAGAAACCTGTGAGGTTGCTTAATGCTTGCCGCCGACAGTTCAGTTCGCGGCAGTGGAAGCAGTAAGCAGAATGAAGATGAGGAAATTCACCGGGATTGTGGCATTGGTGATCGCGGCTACCGGCGTGACGGCCGGCACCGCCTACGCCGCTCCGGCCGAGGCCGACAACGCCGCCATCAATTACACCGGCCAGTCCACCGACACCGGTGCGATCATCCGGACCGACGCCGGGTCACTGGTGGTCGAGGACGGCGTGCTGAAGATCAAGGCCGCCAATGGGACCACCGTCGCGGGTACGGAATTGAAGTTCCGGGTCGACGATTTCGAGTTCCCGATCGCGGCGGAGATCAACGACCGCACGGCCACTCTGACGCCGCAGTTCGATGAGGCGCACGCGGTGTACAAGCCGGTCGCCCTGCCCTACGAGGATCAGGCGCCCTGGAAGACCCAGTACGACCGGGAACTGGCCGCCTGGAACCGCCTGACCAGCTCGATCAGCGCGGGCGCGACCCTGGGCACGCTGGTCGGCGGGCTCGGTGGCGCGGCGGTGGGCTGCATCGCCGGCGGCGCCGCCGGTCTGGTGGCCACCGGTGCGCTGGCCACGCTGTTCGGCGCGGGTCCGCTCGCGGGCTGCGTGGTGGGTGCGGCCACCGTCGGCTTCCTGGGTACCATCGCCGGTCAGTTGTTCGTCACGGCTCCGGTCGCGATTGCCGCTGCGGTGCAATACTTCACGACTATCAATCAGCCATTCACACCTGCCAAGTAGGCCATTTCGGCAACCGATGGGCAAAGATTCACCGGCAAGGAACCGACGTGCCACGTTGTGTTTGAAAAGGCCGGTTTCCATCACAGCGTCCCAGGGCTACACCTGACCTTGTTGCCCTGGGACGCATCCGCTCATCTCAAGAGGAATTCCGAATACACATGCGTCTCAAGAATTTCGCCGCGGTGTCCGCGCTCGTGGTCGCCGCCCTGGGCGTCACCGCCGGTACCGTGAACGCGGCCCCGGCCGCCGACAATGCCGCGATCAACTACACCGCCACCAACTCCGAGACCAACACCATCATCCACACCGATGGTGGCTCGATGGTCGTCGAGAACGGCAACTTCCTGATCAAGGCCGCCAACGGCAACATCCTCGCCGGTATGCCGCTGAAGGTTCAGGTGGACGACTTCACCTTCCCGATCGCCGCGGAGATCTCGGACCACACCGCGACCCTGACCCCGCAGTACGACATGGACCACGCGGTCTACACGCCGGCCAACGTCAAGGACGTCTCCCTGCCGTACGAGGACCAGGCTCCCTGGAAGTCGGACTACGACCGTGAGCAGGCCGCCTGGAACCGCATGAAGGACACCATCGCGATGGGTGCGACCGTCGCGACCCTGGTCGGTGGTCTGGGCGCCGCGGCCGTCGGCTGTGTCCTGGGCTTCGGCCTCGCCGGCCTGGCGTCGGCTCCGCTGGCCGCTCTGTTCGGCGCGGGCCCGCTCATCGGCTGCCTCGTCGGCGCTTCGACCGTCGGCTTCCTGGGCACCATCGCCGGTCAGCTGTTCATCACCGCGCCGGTCGCCATCGCCGCCGCGATCCAGTACTTCACCACCATCAACCAGCCGCACATCAGCGCTCCGGCTCCGGCCAAGTAAGAGCGCGGTTCTAACGGTTCTATAGGAGCGAGGGGCTCTATAGGCATCAGCTGATACCTCATCGGGACAGCCCGCTCGGCCGTATGGCCGAGCGGGTTTCCCATTTCAACTGTTCACCGCGTCAGCACCCCGGATCCATATCTCGTTCGGGTCGGCCCGTTTCGATCATTCGGTCCAACCTGCGGACTGTCTGATGAGGAAACAAAGGGAAATGCGCTTCAAGAATTTCGCCGCGACCGCGGCGCTGGTCATCGCCGCCATGGGCGTCACCGCCGGCACCGTCAATGCGGCCCCGGCTGCCGACAATGGCGTGATCGATTACGCGGCAACGACTTCCGACACCAACACCATCATCCACACCGATGGTGGCTCGATGGTGGTCGAGGACGGCACCTTCAAGATCAAGGCTGCCAACGGCACCGTGCTGGCCGGCCTGCCGCTGAGCTTCCGGGTCGACGACTTCGAGTTCCCGATCGCCGCGGAGATCGCCGACCACACCGCGACCCTGACGCCGCAGTACGACATGGACCACGCGGTCTACAAGCCGATCAACCTGCCCTACGAGGACCAGGCTCCGTTCAAGAGCGACTACGACCGTGAGCTGGCGGCTTTCAACCGTATGAAGGACACCATCTCCACCGGCGCCACCATCGGCACCCTGGTCGGCGGTCTGGGCGGCGCGGCCGTCGGCTGCATCGCCGGCATCGGTGTGGGTCTGGTCGCCACCGGCGCCCTGGCCACCCTGTTCGGCCTCGGCCCGCTCGGCGGCTGCGTCCTGGGTGCGGCCACGGTCGGCTTCCTGGGCACCATCGCCGGTCAGCTGTTCGTGACCGCGCCGGTCGCCATCGCGGCCGTGTACAACTACTTCGTCACCGTCAACCAGCCGCACATCGAGGCGCCGAAGTAGCCATCGTGAGGATTCCCGACCCCCGTCCGGCGCCTGCCGGGCGGGGGTTTCGCATTGTCCCGCAACGGGACCGCGGCCGCCGACTTGCAATCGAGGTGAACGCAATCCTGTCGCGGCGCGTACGGCGGTGCTGAAGTGGGGCAATGGGCGAGCTGACCTCGATTCACGGCGCGGCCGCCGCGCTCACTCCGGTCGACGGGACCGATCTGCGGCGGACCTTTTCGCACTTTCCCAGCGGGGTGGTGGCCGTGTGCGCACGCATCGGCGGGACACCGTACGGCCTGGTGGCGAGCACCTTCGTGCCGGTCTCCCTGGACCCGCCGCTGGTGTCGATCTGCATCCAGTATTCGTCGGAGACCTGGCCGCGGCTGGAGCAGGCGAGCCGTTTGGGCCTGAGCCTGCTCAGCAGCGAGCAGGAACCGGCGGCGCGCGGGCTGAGCTCGCGGCGGGGAGACCGCTTCCGCAATGTCGACCTGCACCCCGGGAACGGGAACGCGGCGTTCGTCGCCGGGGCCACGGCATGGCTGGAAACCTCGGTGCACGAACAGGTTTCGGCCGGTGATCACGCGGTGGTGCTGCTGCGGGTGCACCGGCTCGGCACGCACCCCGATTCCGAGCCGCTGGTCTTCCACCGCAGCGGTTTCCGCGCCCTCTACGACCCGGCCCCCGACCGCGACGAGGCCGCGGGCTGATTTCCCCGTTTCCACCGGAATTCCGGAAAACGACTGCCATGCAATTGAATTCACGTTGATCGTGACCGGCGACATGCGCCGTCGGAATTCGTAGTGTCGTCTACACCATCCAGAGCGATCGAGAGACCCGGCTCGCAGACATCGCAGCAACCCCCGCGCACGTGGTGCGGGTGCTTCCGCCGGGACCGATGGAGGACGAATCCATGAGTACGCTGGCGGCGCCCACGCAGACGGAGCCCGAAGCCGAACACCACGACGGGGATCTGCCGGTCGTCCGCGCCCGCCACCCGTGGCGCTGGGTCACCGCGGCGATCGCGCTGGTGCTGGTCGCGCAGTTCGCGCACGGGCTGATCACGAATCCGGGCTGGGACTGGGGAACCTTCGCGCAGTATGTCACCGCGAAATCGGTATTGTCGGCGCTGAAGGTGACGCTGGAGCTGACCTTCTGGGGCACGCTGCTGGGCTTCTTCCTCGGTGTCTGGCTGGCCGTGGGCCGGTTGTCGAAGAACCCGGTGCTGCAGGCGATCTCGTGGACCTATGTCTGGGCCTTCCGGTCGATCCCGCTGATCGTGCAGCTGTTGTTCTGGTTCAATCTGGCCTACCTGTACAAGACGCTGTCGCTGGGCATTCCGTTCGGGCCGGAGTTCGCGCGATTCCAGACCAATGGCGTGATCAGCGGATTCACCGCGGCCGTCATCGGTTTGGCGCTGCATCAGGCCGCGTATTCGGCGGAGATCATCCGGGCCGGGATCATCTCGGTCGACGAGGGCCAGTGGGAGGCGGCCCGGTCGCTGGGCCTGCCGTGGCGGCGGCAGTTCTTCACGATCGTGGCGCCCCAGGCGATGCGCGGAATTCTGCCGAATGCCGCCAATGAGGTGATCAGTCTTTTCAAGGGCACCTCGATCGTGTCGACCATGGCGATTGCCGAGCTGTTCTATCAGGTGCAGGTCATCTACGGCCGCAATGGCCGGGTGGTGCCGCTGCTCATGGTGGCCACGGTCTGGTACATCCTGCTGACCACCGTGCTGAGCGTCGTTCAGTTCTCTATCGAACGGCACTTCTCGAAGGGCCGTCGTTCGAAGGCCGGTGATCGGCGATGACCGAGTACGCGATCGAATTGCGCGGCATCCGAAAGTCCTTCGGCCGCAATGAAGTGCTCTCGGGCATCGACTTGGCGGTGCGCCCCGGCGAGGTGACGGTGATCCTGGGCCCGTCGGGTTCGGGCAAGTCGACGCTGCTGCGCACCATCAACCACCTCGAGCAGGTGGACGGTGGCACCGTGCGGGTCGGCGGCGAGCTGGTCGGCTACCGGCGCAAGGGCGGCAAGCTGCACGAACTGCACGAACGCGAGATCCTGCGGCAGCGGGCGCGCATCGGATTCGTGTTCCAGAACTTCAATCTCTTTCCACACCTGACGGTTCGGGAGAATGTGGCGCTCGCGCCCGTGGCCGCCCAACGCCGCTCCAAGGCCGAGGTGAACGCCGAGGCATTGGAGTTGCTGGCGCGGGTCGGCCTGGCGGACAAGGCGGACGAGTATCCGAGCCGGTTGTCGGGTGGGCAGCAGCAGCGCGTGGCCATCGCGCGGGCGCTGGCCCTGCGGCCGGAGGTGGTGCTGTTCGACGAGCCCACCTCCGCGCTGGATCCCGAGCTGGTCGGTGAAGTCCTCGATGTCATCAAAGATCTGGCGCGCGGTGGTTCGACCCTGGTGATCGTCACCCACGAGGTCGGTTTCGCTCGCGAGGTCGCCGACACCGTGGTGCTGATGGACGCCGGCCGCATCGTCGAGCAGGGTCCGCCCGCGCAGGTGCTGGACAACCCGTCGCACCCGCGCACCAAAGCCTTTCTCGCGCACGTCCTCTGACGTGTTCTCACTAGGTAAGGAAAAGCTCATGTCCCTGGCAAGCCGTCGCAGACGGACCAGAGTCCTGATCGCCGTCACTCTGCTCGGTCTGCTGGCGGGCGGCTGTGCCAAGGGTGATGGCGGCACCAGCGACACGCGCAGCGTGAACGGCCTGACCTATGACCTGTCACCGGAGCAGAAGGGGCGCATTCACGCCGGCAAGGTGGATTCGATTGCCGCGCAGGTCCCGCAGGCCATTCGCGACCGCGGCACGCTGGTGGTCACCGGCACTGTCGGCGCGACGCCGCCGCTCGGCTTCTACGCCACCGATGATCGCACCGTCATCGGTTCCGAGGTGGATGTCGCCACACTGATCGCCGACATTCTCGGCCTGAAGCTGGAGCGCCGGAACGGGGACTGGTCACAGAACTTCGTGAAGATCGACTCGGGCGAGGTCGACCTGTTCGTCAGCAATGTCACGGTCACCGAGGAGCGCAAGGAGAAGTACGACTTCGCCACCTACCGCAAGGACACTATCGCCCTGGAGGTGCCGAAGGATTCGACCTGGACCTATCAGGACCGGAAGTCGCTGGCCGGCAAGAAGATCGGCGTCGGTTCCGGCACCAATCAGGAGCAGCTGCTGGTCGCCTGGAACGACCGGAACGTGGCCGAGGGGCTGCCCGGGCTGGAACTCGCCTACTACCAGCAATCCTCGGATTACTACCTGGCGCTGTCCTCCGGCCGGATCGACGGCTATGTGGGCCCCAACCCGGCAGCGCAGTATCACTCCGCGACGACCGGCAACAAGGTGCTCACCACCTGGTCCGGAGCGGGAGACGCACTGCAGGCCGAGATCGCGGCACTCACTCGCAAGGACAACGGGCTCATCGGCCCCGTGCAGCAGGCCGTCCAGTACGCCATCGACCACGGGACCTACAAGCAGGTCCTCGACCGCTGGGGCCTCGGTGACGAGGCCGTGCAGCAGTCGCGGATCAATCCGCCCGGACTACCCAAGAAGAAGGGATGAGCGTGTCGCGCACCGTATTCCATGTCGCACAGCACGATCCGCTGGCCGCGCCGCTGCTGGCGGAGCTGGCCATCGAATACAGCAGCCGCTACGGCCGCACCCCGGGTGAGGTGCACGCGGATCTGACCGGCTATTCGGCCGGCCATTTCGCGCCGCCGGACGGCGATCTGCTGATCGTGGTGGAGGACGGCGAACCGGTGGCGGGCGGCGCCTTCCAGCGCTTCGACGCGGAAACCGCGGAGCTGAAACGGATCTGGACGTCGAGCGCGCACCGCCGCCGAGGGCTGGGCCGGTTCGTGCTCGAGCAGCTCGAGGCCGAGATCGCCCGGCGCGGCTACCGGCGCATCTACCTGACCACCGGACCGCGTCAGCCGGAGGCCGTGGCGCTGTACACGGCCGCGGGCTACACCGCGCTGCCGCGCGACATCGTGAAGGAGGTCGGGCACGTGCACCCGTTCGAGAAGTACGTCCCCGCCGGCCGGCGTTCCGGCGACACCGAGGCGGTCCCGGCATGAAATTCCTGCTCCTGACCCTGATCACGCACACCCCGGACCCGGTGACCGGCACTGCCGAGACGCCCCGCCGGCGGTTGCGCCGCGTGGTCGACAGCGCCCGGCTGGCCGAGGACCTCGGGTACGACGGCTTCGCGGTGGGGGAGCGGCACGAGGATCCGTTCATCTCCGCCGCCCCGCCGGTGGTGCTGAGCCATATCGCCGCGGTCACCTCGCGCCTGGCCCTGTTCACCGGTGTCACCACGCTGAGCCTGCTGGATCCGGTGCGCGCGTTCGAGGACTACTCCACCCTGGACAACCTCTCCGACGGGCGCCTGGAACTGATCATCGGCAAGGGCAATGGCGCGGCGCAGGCCAAGCTGTTCCACGTCACCACCGATGACCAGTGGGATCGCAATCGCGAGGGCTACGAGCTGTTCCGCAAGCTCTGGGACAGCGACAGTGTCACCTGGTCCGGCCGCTTCCGACCGGCGCTCACCGAGGCCAAGGCGCTGCCCCGGCCGCTGCAGCCGCGCCTGCGCATCTGGCACGGCAGCGCGACCAGCCGGGAATCCGCGGATTACGCTGCGCTGCACGGGGATCCGCTGTTCTCGGCGAATGTCACCTATCCGATCGAGCCGTACGCCGAACTGGTGGACCACTACCGGGAACGCTGGGCGGCCTATGGGCACGATCCGGCCGAGGCGCTGGTGGGCGCGGGTACGGCGGGCTTTCTGGTGACCCGCACCTCGCAGCAGGCCGTGGACCTGTATCGCCCGGTCTTCGAGGCCCGTCGGGCCGTGGCCCGGAAGTTCGGCGTACCCATCGTCTTCGAGACGGTGGAGGACTTCGCCGAACGCTCCTCCGCGCTCATCGGCAGCCCGGAACAGGTGCTGGACAAGGTGAGTCGCTACCACGAGCGGTTCGGCCACGAGGTGATCCACCTGAGCGCCGACGCCGACGGCCGCACCGAGGCCCAGCATCGCGAGAGCCTCGAGCTGTTCCAGGCCGAGGTCGCATCCGAACTGCGCCACCGCATTCCGAGCCGCCCGCTGGGCGGCGATCGCTACCCGTCCGGAGACCCCGCATGAATCAGCCCCTCGCCGCCCGCGCGGCCCGTCCCCTGGCGCTCGCGGGCGCGCTGGCCGCCACCCTCGCGCTGACCGCGTGCGGTGGCGGCGGTACCGCCGGCGGCAATGGCGAGCCGTCGGGCCCGCCGCAGTCGGGCGGCACCCTTCGCTACGGTCTGTCGTCGGCCCCGACCTGCTCGGACCCCGCGCAGTCCGGCACGAATCAGACCATCTACGTGACCCGGCAGGTTGTCGACTCCCTGGTCGATCAGGACCCGGAAACCGGTGCGCTGAAGCCGTGGCTGGCCGACAGCTGGACGGTTTCCCCGGACGCCAAGTCGTTCACGTTCCACCTGAAGGACGGCATTACCTTCAGCGACGGCACCCCGCTCACCGCGGACTCGGTGCGCAAGAACTTCGATTCCATCGTCGCGCTCGGCGGGGCCAAGGCGCCGCTGGCCGCGAGCTACCTGGCCGGATACACCGGCGGCACGGTGGTGGATCCGCGCACGGTGCGGGTGGACTTCGCGGCGCCGAATGCCCAGTTCCTGCAGGCGACGTCGACGCCGCAGCTGGGGATCCAGTCCGACGCCACGGTCGCCAAGCCCGCCGACGACCGCTGCCTGGGCGCGAATATCGGCAGCGGCCCGTTCACCTACGCGGAATGGAAGCAGAACGCCTCGGCCACGCTGGCCAAGCGCGCCGGATACGCCTGGGGCTCTGCGGTCTTCGCCGGCCAGGGTGAGGCGTACCTGGACAAGATCGTGTTCACCGTGGTCCCGGAGTCGGGCGTCCGCACCGGCAGTCTCGCCTCCGGTCAGCTCGATGCCGTCAGTGACGCGCTGCCGCAAGATGTTTCGCAGATCGAAGCGGGTGGCGGCCGGGTGCAGTTCACCGCGAATCCGGGCGTGCCGTTCGGCCTCCAGGTGAATGTCACCCGCGGACCGCTGCGGGACCCGGCGGTGCGGGCGGCGCTGGTGCCCGCCCTCGACCGCAAGGAACTGGTGGACACCGTGCTGGGCCCGCAGTTCAAACCGGCCACCAGCGTGCTCGCCTCGAAAACCCCGGGGTATGTGGATCTTTCATCCCGCGTGAAGTACGACCCGGACGCGGCGAAGAAGCTCCTCGACCAGGCCGGATGGGTGCCCGGCGCCGATGGGATCCGGGTCAAGGACGGCCAGCGGCTCGCCGCGGGCGTCATCTTCTCCGCGGTCTTCGCGGGTAATCAGGCCATCCTCGAACTGACCCAGCAGCAATTGAAGGCGGTCGGATTCGATCTCCGCCTGGAGCCGCTGTCGGCGGCGGAATCGAATGTGCGCCAGAACAACAAGGACTTCGACTTCGACTACTACAACTCCACCCGTGCCGACGGCGACATCCTGCGCACCACCTTCGCGGTGGACCAGCGCAACCTGAACGCCCGCGGCCCGGCCGAGCCGCTGGACTCCCTGCTCGCCCAGCAGCTGTCGGCCACCGACCCGGCCGCGCGGGTCCGCATCATCGGCGACGCCCAGTCCGCCGTGCTGGATCAGGGCCTGTGGATTCCGACCATCGAACTGTCCCAGGCCATCGGCGTGGGCAAGGGCGTGGCCGGGGTGAAGTTCGAGGCGTCGGCCCGGTTGCAGTTCCACGACACCTGGCTGAAGCGATAATTCCATGGGCCGCTACGTGATCGGACGGGTACTTCAGGCGGTAGGCGTGCTGTGGGCGGCGTTCACGCTGTCGTTCGTGGTGCTGTACCTGCTGCCGGGCGATCCGGTGGAGATAGCCGCCAATACCGCCACCGGCACCCCCGTGGACGCGGCGGCCATCGCGGAGATGCGGGCCAGATACGGACTGGACCAACCGCTCTGGACGCAGTACTGGACGGCGCTCACCCACGCGGTGCGCGGTGACCTGGGCCATTCCATCTTCAGCGGCCAGACCGTCGCCCGCGCTGTGGCCGAGGCACTGCCCTCGACCCTCGCGCTGGCCGGGCTCGGCCTGCTGCTGGCGGTGCTCGGCGGCACCGGGCTCGCCCTGGCCGCCGCCTACACCGAGCGGCCCTGGCTGCGCGGATTGCTCACCGCGCTACCGCCGATCGGGGCTTCCATGCCCGGCTTCTGGGTGGGATTGCTTTTGCTGCAGCTGTTCTCGTTCCGGCTGCGGCTGGTGCCCGCGCTCGGCGGGACCGGGTTCAGCGGCACCATCCTGCCCGCGGTCACCATCGCCATTCCGGTCGGCGCGGTGATCGCCCAGGTGCTCTACAGCAGCCTGGTCGCCACCTGGCGGCAGCCGTTCGTGGCGGTCGCCTTCGCCAAGGGCGCGTCGCGCTGGTGGGTGCAGCTGCGTCATGTGCTGCGGCCCGCCGCGACCCCCGCGTTCACGGTGGCGGGCCTGTGGGTCGGCCAGGTGCTGGCGGGCTCGGTCGTCACCGAGACCGTGTTCTCCCGGCCGGGACTGGGCCGCCTCACCCAGGAATCGGTGCTGAACCAGGACATTCCGGTGGTGCAGGGCATCGTCGTGTTCGCCGCGCTGGTCTTCGTCACGGTCAACCTCCTCATCGATCTCGCCTATCCACTCTTGGATCCCCGTGTGGCGCACCGGGATACCCGCAAGGAGCGCGCCCATGTCTGACCTTCTGCCCGCTCACCTGATCCGGAACCTGCGCGACCACCTGCGCGTCCCCTCCGGCCCGCGCTCCCGGCTGCGAGTCATCACCCTGGCCCACCCGCTCCTCGATCCCGGCATCGCCTACTGGGTCGGCGCAGAGGAGGCGTCCGATGCGTGAGGTTCTGGTGTCGTGGCCGGCACCCGCGCCGAGTCGGCGGTCGTACGAGGGTAGGTGGCCCGATCATGTCTGACGCTGTGGCGCTGTCGGATACGCCCTGGCTGCCGATCGTCCCGATGCGGCGCGCAGTGGCGTGGGTACGCGGAAATCTCGGACTGTTGGCGGCGAGTGCCGTGGTGCTCCTGGTACTGGCATGGGCGGTCGCCCCGGCGGTTTTCGCCGGGAGCGATCCCCTGCGCGGCGTGCCGGCGCAGAAGCTGCGCGGGCCCAGCGCGGGGCACTGGTTCGGGACCGACAATCTCGGCCGGGACCTGTACGCCCGCGTGGTGCACGGAACCGGTCTCTCGGTGAGCGCGACCGTGTTCGCGGTGCTGCTCGGGCTGATCGCGGGCTCGCTACTGGGATTGGTGGCGGGCACGGCGGGCGGCGCGGTGGACACGGCGATCATGCGGGTGGTCGATGTGTTGCTGTCCATACCGGATCTGCTGGTCGCGCTCGCCATGATCACCGTGCTGGGGCTGGGCACCCGCAATGTGGCCATCGCCGTGGGTGTTTCGCTCATCGCCCGGTTCGCGCGGGTGATGCGGGGCGAGGTGCTGCGGGTGCGGCGGGCCCCGTATGTGGAGGCGGCCTTCGCCTCCGGGGTGCGCTGGCACACCGTGCTGTTCCGTCATGTGCTGCGCAATGCCTACGGTCCGGTGGCGGCGCTGGCGGCGGTGGACTTCGGGGTCGCGGTGCTGTTCGTGGCCTCGCTGAGCTTCCTCGGCTATGGCGCGGTGCCGCCGACGCCGGAGTGGGGGTCGCTGGTGTCCGACGGCCGCGGGTTCCTGGCCACCGCGTGGTGGCTGACGACCATGCCCGGGCTGGTGATCGTCGTGCTGGTGCTGTCCACCCAGCGGATTGCCCGGGCACTGCAGAAGGACGGTGTCCGATGACCGATCTGCTGTTGAGCATCGAGGGGCTGCAGGTCGAATACCGGGGCAGTACCGGGACGACGGCTGCCGTGCGCGGTGTCTCGCTGGAGGTGCGGCGCGGTGAGACGGTCGCGCTCGTGGGCGAATCCGGTTCGGGCAAGTCGACTCTCGCGCACGCGGTGATCGGGCTGCTGAACGGCGGCCGGATCACGGCGGGTGCGATCGGCTTCGCCGGGGAGCGCCTCGAGCACGCCTCGCAGCGGGCGCTGCAACGGATCCGGGGTGCGCGCATCGGCCTGATCCCGCAGGACCCGGGTACCTCGCTGAATCCGGTGTTGCGCATCGGTGATCAGGTCGGGGAGGTGCTGCGCATTCACGGCCGGGCGGATCGCCGCACCGCCCGGCTCGAGGCGGTGCGGATTCTGGAGCAGGCCGGGCTGGATCGGCCGGAGGTGCGGGCCGGGCAATATCCCCAGGACCTGTCCGGTGGCCAGCGCCAGCGCGTGCTGATCGGCATCGCCCTGGCCTGTGGCCCCGAACTGGTGATCGCCGACGAGCCGACCAGCGCGCTCGACGTCACCGTGCAGCGCCGCATTCTCGACCACCTCGCGCAGCGCACCGCGGAATCCGGTACGGCGGTCCTGCTCATCACCCACGACCTGGCGGTGGCCGCCGAACGCGCGGACCGCATCGCGGTCATGCAGAACGGACTGATCGTCGAAACGGGAACGGCGGCAGCGGTACTCGGCAATCCACAGCACGAGTACACGAAGCGGTTGATCGCCGCCGCCCCCACCCTGGACCGGGATCGGCATCCGCGACCCGTCCGCGAGCCCGCGACACCGCTGGTGTCGGCGACCGGGCTGCGCAAATCCTTCCGTGTCACCAGGGATTTCACGGTCACCGCGGTCGACGACGTCTCCTTGGAGATCAATCGCGGCGAAACCCTGGCCGTGGTCGGCGAATCCGGTTCGGGCAAGTCCACCACCGCCCGCATCATCGCCCGGCTGGCCGCACCGGACGCGGGCACCGTCACCTTCGACGGGCAGGACATCACCGCGCTGACAGGGGCCGGGCTGCGTGCGCTCCGCCGCCGCATCCAGGTCGTCTATCAGAACCCGTACGTGTCGCTGAACCCCAAGCTGAGTATCGGCACGATCGTGTCGGAACCCTTGCAGGCGTACGGCATCGGCGATCGCCGGTCCCGTCGTGCGACGGCCGCCGAACTCCTGGACCAGGTCGCGCTGCCGGGCGCCTACCTGGATCGCCGCCCCGCCGAACTCTCCGGCGGCCAGCGGCAGCGCGTCGCCATCGCCCGCGCCCTGGCCCTGCGTCCGGACCTGCTCGTCCTCGACGAACCGGTGTCGGCCCTGGACGTCTCGGTGCAGGCCCAGATCCTGGATCTGCTCGAACGGCTGCAGACCGACCTGGACCTGGCCTACCTGTTCATCTCCCATGATCTGGCCGTGGTCCGCCGCCTGGCCGACCGCGTGGCCGTCATGCGCCAGGGGTGTGTGGTCGAAACCGCCACCACGGCCGAGCTCTTCGGCAATCCGCAGCACGACTACACCCGCGAGCTGCTCGCGGCCGTCCCCCGGGCGACCCCGCCCGAGGTCCCCCTTCCGCTCGAAAGGACAGCCTGATGCCGCATCTCCCTCCGCTGCTGCTGGGCCTGGAACTGTCCGGCACCGGCGTGCACCCGGCCTCCTGGCGGCGCGCCGACTCCCGCGCCGAGGACCTCTTCGATGCCCGCTACTGGGTGGGCGTGCTGCGGGCCGCCGAGGACGCGGGCCTCGATCTCGCATTCCTGCCCGACGGATTCACCCTGCAACCGGCGGGGGCGATCGGCCGCCTGGACGCCGTGGCGGTGGCCGCGCGCGCCGCCGCGCAGACCCGGCGCATCGGCCTGATCCCGCAGGCGTCGGTCACCCACACCGAGCCCTTCCACCTCTCCAAGGCCATTGCCAGCCTGGACTTCGCCACGAAGGGCCGGGCGGGCTGGGAGATCACGGTCTCGGCGGGGGAGGCGGCCGTGTTCGGCCGCAAACCGGAGCAGGACGATCGCTCCCGCTGGCGGGAGGCGGACGAGGCCGTCGAGGTGGTGTCGCGGCTGTGGGACAGCTGGGAGGACGACGCCGAGATCCGCGATACGTCCACCGGCCGCTTCATCGACCGCGACAAACTGCACTACATCGACTTCGCCGGTGAGCACTTCTCGGTGAAGGGTCCGTCGATCACCCCGCGTCCGCCGCAGGGGCAGCCGCCGGTGGCGGTGCGCGCGGCCGATCCGCACAGCACCCGGGTGGCCGTGCACCGCGCCGACCTGATCCGCATTGCCGCACCGGATCTCGCGACCGCCGCGGCCACCCGCGCCGAACTGCGCTCCGCGGTCGCCGCCGCCGGGCGCGATCCCAACCGGGTCCGGGTGTTGCTCGATATCGACGTCCAGCTGGCGGACACCGTGGACGCGGCCGCCGCCGACGTCGCCCAGCTCGAGGACTGGATCGCCACCCCGGCCCCGGCGACGGTATTCCACATCGGCACCGCCGCCGAACTCCGCGACCTGCTGCGCCGCGTCGAAAGCGACTGCGCGGCAGACGGTGTGGTGCTGCGCCCGCTGGCGCTGGCCGCCGCCCTGCCGCACCTGCCCGCTCTCACCCCGTCCCTGCGCGAGCGTCTGGGCCTGCCGCGTCCGGCCGGCCGCTACGCCGGTGGCGCGCACGTCACCGCCCACGCCTGAGGAGCCATCATGCCGGATCAGCGGATACGCAAGCAGATTCACCTGGCGGCCCACTTCCCGGGCGTCAACCACCACACCGTCTGGACCGACCCGGACTCGGGCAGTCAGATCGACTTCGACTCCTTCGTGCACCTGGCGCGCACCGCCGAGCGCGGGCTGTTCGACTTCTTCTTCCTGGCCGAGGGCCTGCGCCTGCGCGAACACCGCGACCGCATCCACGACCTGGACGTGGTGGGCCGCCCCGACACCTTCACGGTGCTCAATGCGCTGGCCGCGGTCACCGACCGGCTCGGCCTGGCCGGAACCATCAACACCACGTACAACGAACCCTTCGAGCTGGCGAAGCAATTCGGGACGCTGGACCACCTGTCCGGCGGCCGCGCCGCCTGGAACGCGGTGACCTCCTCGGATGCCTTCACCGGTGAGAACTTCCGGCGCGGCGGCTATCTGGAGCACGCCAAGCGCTACACCCGCGCGCACGAGGTGGTCGACGCCACCCGCGCGCTGTGGGACAGCTGGCCCGCCGATGCTCTCGTGATCGACCGGGAGCGCGGGTTTTTCGCCCGGCCGGTGCCCGAGGTGCACTTCAGCAGCGATCAGTTCGAGATCGACGGCCGGTTCGTGCTGCCGCGCAGTCCGCAGGGCCATCCGGTGCAGATCCAGGCCGGCGACTCCGACGAGGGCCGCGAATTCGCCGCCGCCAAGGCCGATGTCATCTTCAGTGCGCACGGCGAGCTCGAGGACGGACAGCGGTTCTACCGGGATGTGAAGGACCGGCTCGCCAAGTACGACCGCGGTCGCGACGATCTGAAGATCCTGCCCGCGGCCGGGTTCGTGCTCGGTGACACCGCGGCCGACGCGGCCGAACGCGCCGGCCACATCCGCCGGCAGCAGGTGACGCCGCAGACCGCCATCGCCTTCCTCGAACAGGTCTGGGGCTGTGACCTTTCCGCCTACGACCCGGACGGCCCGCTGCCGGACATCGATCCGGCCGAGGATGTGAACATCACCCGGGGCAGGGTCCGGCACGCTCGGGATCCGCGCGCCATCGCCGAGGCGTGGCGGGCCAGGGCCGAGGCCGAGCAGCTTTCCATTCGCGAGCTCATCATCGCGACCACCGCCCGCCAGCAGTTCGTGGGCACGCCCCGGCAGGTGGCCGCCGAGATCGACCACTACGTCCAGTCCGATGCCGCCGACGGTTTCGTGCTGGTCCCGCATCTCACACCGACCGGTCTCGACGAGTTCGTCGAGAAGGTCGTCCCGGAACTGCAGTCCCTGGGCAGCTTCCGCACCGAGTACACCGGCGCGACCCTGCGTGACCACC
Source organism: Nocardia sp. NPDC004860 (assembly GCF_040609015.1). Taxonomy (NCBI): domain Bacteria; kingdom Bacillati; phylum Actinomycetota; class Actinomycetes; order Mycobacteriales; family Nocardiaceae; genus Nocardia; species Nocardia sp. NPDC004860. The sequence goes on from NZ_JBEXJI010000011.1 coordinate 106,615, forward strand.
TGGGTCTGCGCCACCCTCACCACGGCACCGAAGGAGTCCGCGCCTCATGACCGCCACCGCCACCGAATTCGACCAGCAGTGGGCCGCGTTCCGCGCCGAACGAGCCGCCTGGGCCCGTCAACCGCTGGGCTGGCTCAGCCTGACCGGCCTGCACTGGCTCGGGGAGCACGACGAGACCGTCGACGGCCTGCCCGGCCGCTGGCGCGCCGACGGCGAGAACGTCCATGTGACAGTGGAATCCGAGGAGGCCGGGCAGCTGCTGCTGAACGGCGCGGCACTCGCCGGTTCGGCGGTGCTCACCCCGGGCGAGGGCGCCCCGGGGCTCGAGGTCCGCACCGGTGACCGTGTCATCGAGGTGATCCGCCGGACCGGGCAGTTCGCGCTGCGTGTCCACGATCCGGCGTCGCCGGCCCTGGCGGCCTTCACCGAGATCCCGGTCTACCGGCCGGATCCGGCCTGGGTCGTGACCGGCCGGTTCGAACCCTTCGAGGTGGCCCGGGTGGTCACCACGGGTGCGGTGGTCGAGGGCCTCGAACACCACCACACCGCCACCGGCACCGTGACCGTCGAACTGGGCGGCGAGCAGCGGCAACTGGTCGTTTTCGGCAACCAGACGCGCGGCCTGCACGTGCTCTTCACCGACGCCACCAGCGGCGTCACCACCTACGGCGGCGTGCGGCGGCTGGATCTGTCCCGGCCCGCCGCCGACGGCACCGTGGTCCTCGACTTCAATCGCGCGGTCAATCTGCCCTGCGCGTTCACCGACTACGCCACCTGCCCGGTCGCCCCGGCCGAGAACCGGCTCCCGCTGGCCGTCGAAGCGGGCGAACGGGATCCGCGGAAGGAGCACACCGCATGACCATTCCGCTATCCGTCCTGGACCTGGCCCCGATCAGCGCGGGCTCCACGCCGCAGCAGGCGGTGCGCAACAGTATCGACCTGGCCCAGCAGGCCGAACGCCTGGGCTACCACCGGTTCTGGGTCGCCGAGCATCACTTCGTGAAGGTGGCCGGCGCCGCGCCGACCACGCTGATCGGATTGATCGCCGCCGCAACCGAATCCATTCGTGTCGGGTCGGCGGCCGTGCAGCTCGGGCACCACACCTCGATCTCGGTGGTGGAGGCGTTCGGCACCATCGACGCCCTCTACCCGGGCCGCCTGGATCTGGGGCTGGGGCGCTCCGGTCACCGTGCGGACCAGGTGCGGTCGGCGGGTGTGCCGCCGGTCCCCGCACCGGATCGCCCCACCGAGGTCCGCGACGGCGTGGTCATCCCGCCCCCGTTCTTCCCCGGCCAGCTGCTCGACTTCTCCAGGGTGCGAGCGAGTTTGGGCGCGCTGCACCTGCCGGGCGCGCAACCGCTGCCCTACACCGAGCAGATCGCGGAGATTCTCGCGCTGCTCGACGGCACCTATGTCACGCCCGACGGCGTCGAGCTGCACGCCGTCCCCGGCGAGGGAGCCGATGTGCAGCCCTGGCTGTTCGGCAGCAGCGGTGGTGAAAGCGCCCAGCTGGCAGGGCGATTGGGGCTGCCGTTCGCGGCGAACTATCACGTCTCGCCGGGCACCGTCGTGGAGACCGTCGAGGCTTACCGCGCGGCCTTCCGCCCGTCCGCCCGCTTCCCGCGCCCGTACCTGGTGGTCTCCGCCGATGTGGTGGTCGCCGCGGACGACGCCACCGCCCAGCACCTGGCCGCCACCTATGGCCACTGGGTCTACAGCATTCGCAGCGGTGCGGGCGCGGCGGAATACCTCGATCCCGACACCGCGCCGCCGCTGTCCGACCAGCAGCGCCGCCTGGTCGACGACCGGGTCACCACCCAGTTCGTCGGCTCCCCCGCCACTGTCGCCGAACGCCTGCGCGCCCTGCAACGGCTCACGGGGGCGGACGAAATCCTGGTCACCAGCGTGACTTTCGACCATGAAAGCCGGGTGAACTCCCATCGCCTGCTGGCTCGCGAGTGGGGACTGTCCCCGCAGGTGCGGGCCGCCTGAGACCACCGCCGCCCGCCCGGAAGGGGACTCCGGGGCGGGCGGCGGGGAAACCCGCAGTGCGCGCAAGGGCCTCGCGTGCTTGCGGGACCGGGGGCCGGGCCGGACCGTGGACCGTCCGGCCCGACCCCCTTCGGCCACAAGGAAATCCCCGCCGGACGCACCGGCGGGGATTTCGTCGTATCGGGCTAGCGGGCCCGGGTGGCCCGGCGCATGGCCGACAGCGGATCGGCGTAGAACACGCTCACCGACGTCACCGCCGCCGCGAATTCCTGCACCCGGCCGCCGAATCGGCTGATCCGCAGATCCGCCGCGGGCAGGGTGGTCGACTCCGCGAAGGCCTTGGCGACCCGCTCCATGCCGGGCCGCCAGCCGGTGAACGCCTGACCGCCCAGCACCACCCGGTCCGGATTGAACATGTCGCGCACCAGAGCCGCTGTGCGGCCCAGGATCTCGGCCCGCTCGACGAGCAGGTCACGGGCGGCGGCGTTCCCCGAGTCCGCGGCCCGGTACAGATCGGTGATCGCCGGGCGGCGCGGGGCCTCCGGCTTGGGGAGCACGCCTTTGCGCACCGCGCGCTCCAGCAGGGCGCGCTCACCGATGGCCGCCTCCAGGCAACCGCGCCGGCCGCAGGTGCAATCCACCTCCGAGCCGGTCGGCAGGTGAGCGATCGAGCCGGGGCCGTTGGCTGGCGTGTGCACCCGATCATGCAATGTCACTGCCACACCGGCGGTTTCGCGGGCGTAGACGAACAGGCTGCTGCCCGGTCGCGCCTCCTCGCCCGGCTCGCGCGGGGTGAGCAGCAGCTCCGCCGCCGCCATCGCCTCGACGTGCGCCGACACCGAGACCGGCAGATCCAGCACGCTGCTGAAGACCGCCGCCACCGGCGCGGCCTGCCAGCCCAGGCGGGGATGATCCACCACGCCCGCGGCGGGGTCCACCCGCCCGGCCAGCGCCACGCCGGTCCACAGCGGCCGCCGCCGCGGCAGCCGGTCCAGGAACGCCTTGGCGCTACGGGCCACTATGGTCAGCGCCGCGTCCTGACCCGTTTGGGGCGTGGCGATTTCGAGTCCGCCCAGAATGCGGCCGGACAGGTCCGCGGCCACGATGCGGGTGACGGTGAAGCCGATGTGCACACCCAGCGTCACGTAGGTGTCGGTGTCGACCTCGAACGGCACCCGCGGGCGGCCCACCGCGCCGGACGCGGTCAGATCGGCGCGCTCGCGCAGCAGTCCGGCCGAAAGCAGCGCGGACACTTGGCGATTCACGGTGGCGATGCTCAGACCCGTGGCCTGTGCGGCGATATCGCGGAAGATGGGTCCGCGGGTGGCGGCGCGCAGCACGGCGGCCGCCGGATTGTCGGTGATGCGCAGCTCCGGCGGCACCGCCGGGCGGGCCGGAGCCAGCCGTGCGGTCGCGGTGGAGACGGCGGTATGGGGACGTTCGAGCGTGGGGCTGGACACTTTTCGCAATCCTTGCTGCGGTCCCGCCTGCCGACAGGGGGACGAATGCCTACATGGAGGAATCAGCGGTGCAGCGAGGAACCCGGATCCGGGTGGGCGGTGATGCTTGAACGATCCGGGTCAGAACTCGGCTGCGCGACGGCAGGGACAACACAGTTCCCGTTGCCGCGGCAGCCGAACGCCCAGCGCGATGGTCACGTAGGTGACCCGCGGCGCGGAGAGAGGGCGACTGGCAGACATAGGATCAAAGTATCATTCCGATCACGACGAACGGAAGGCGCGCGCGTCCGTCCCGGCAGTCCCGGGCCTGTCGGCCCGCCTCGGCTGCAAACCCTCCGAACAACCTGCCGTAAGGCCGAATCTTTTGTGCCGGTTGATATTTCACGCCACCGACGCGGTCGTGCCGAGCCGACGGGAAATGTGGTGCACGCCACGTCGCCGTCCCGCATCTCGAGAAAGCGGGCCTGCCCCGACCCCACTCCGGAGCCAGGTCCGGTGCACGCATTCCGCTCAGCGTGATTCCAAGTCCTCCACCCGCGGTCGCGGTGGCGCAATAGCTCGAATCACCGGCATTTCGGCAGGCCGCGCGCACGGCCGGGCGGCGTAGAAACGCACCGCCCGCGCGGCCCTCGGGTGAGTGCCCCGATGCCCTCCCGCATCGCCTCTACAGTTCTGAAACCACAGGTCAAAGGCGTTGAGAGGAGTCGAGGTGTCGCCGGAACCGGTACCGCTGCGCGCACCCCTGCGCCGGGCCGATCGTGCCCGTCAGGTGGCGGATGTGCTGCGTCAGCAGATTCACGCGGGCGCGTTCGAGGGGGCGCTGTCCCCGGAACACGAGCTGGCCGCCGAATTCGCGGTGTCGCGGAACACGATTCGCGATGCCCTTGCGCTGCTCAAGGACGAGGGCCTGATCGAACGCGCCCCGAAGATCGGCACCCATGTGGCCCAGCGCAAATACGACCACGGACTCGACGCCCTGCTCGGTCTGAAGGAGACCCTGCGCGGACACGGCGAGGTCCGCAATGAGGTGCGTGCGGCCCGGCGACTGCTGCCGCCGCCCGCGGTCGCCCGCAAGCTGCGGCTCGAGCCCGGCGAACAGTCTGTGTACATCGAGCGTCTGCGGTACCTCGGCGACCTGCCGCTGAGCCTGGACCTCACCTATCTGGCCCCCGACATCGGCGACGAGGTCGTCACCCGCGACCTCGAGAGCAATGACGTCTTCGCCCTCATCGAGCAGATCAGCGGCGGCCCACTCGGATCCGCCGATCTCGCGCTCGAGGCCATCACCGCCGACGCCCACTCGGCCATGACCCTGCAGATGCCGGAGGGCGGCGCGCTGCTGCTGCTCGAGCGGCTCACCAAACTCGAGGACGGCCGCCCGGTCGACCTGGAATACATCCGCATGCGCGGAGACCGGATCACCATGCGCGGCAGCTTGATCCGGCCACCGGAGCGCTCACCGGGTGCCGAAGCGGGCACCGACTGGAGGTTGATCTAGATGGCTGTGGTCGAGCACCGGGCCGACGTGCCCGTGACCATCGACGAATCGCTGTGCATCCAGGGCTGCACGCTGTGCGTGGAGATCTGCCCGCTGGACTCGCTGGCGATCAACCCGGACAACGGCAAGGCGTACATGCACGTCGACGAGTGCTGGTACTGCGGCCCCTGTGCAGCCCGCTGTCCCACCGGCGCCGTCACCGTCAACATGCCCTATCTGCTGCGTTGAGGAAAACCCATGAAGTACCGCCCAGCTCTGGCCGCTCTGGCCGCCGCCCTCGCCCTGACCGCGTCCGGTTGCTCGCTCGAGAGCACCGGCGACGGTGACACCGTCAAGGTCGTCATCGGCTATCAGTCCAAGACCATCAATACCGTCACCGCCGGAACCCTGTTGAAGGCCAAGGGCTTTCTGGAACAGCGCCTGAACGCCCTCAGTGCCGGGGGCGGCAAGAAGTACGCGGTGGAATGGCAGGACTACGACACCGGCGCGCCCATCACCGCGCAGATGGTGGCCGAGAAGATCGACATCGGCTCGATGGGCGACTATCCGCTGCTCATCAATGGCTCCCGTACCCAGGCGAGCGAGCGGTCGAAGACCGAGCTGGTCTCGATCACCGGCTACAACCCCAAGGGCGCGCTCAACATGGTGGTGGTCGCGCCCGACTCCAAGGCGCAATCCCTGAACGACCTCGCCGGTCAGAAGATCTCGGCCAGTGTGGGCTCCGCCGGGCACGGCACCCTGGTACAGGCGCTGACCCGCGCGGGCATCGACCCGAAGTCCGGAGTCGAGGTGCTCAATCAGCAACCCCAGATCGGTTCCTCCGCACTGGAATCCGGTCAGGTGTCGGCGCTGTCGCAGTTCGTGGCCTGGCCCGGGCTGCTGGTCTTCCAGAACAAGGCCAGGCTGCTCTACGACGGCGCGGAACTGAACGTCCCGACCTTCCACGGCGTGGTCGCCCGCCGCGACTACGCCGCGCAGCATCCCGAGGTGCTCGATGCCTTCCTGCAAGCCCAGCTGGACGCCACCGATTTCATCCACCAGCATCCCCTGGAAGCGGCGCAGGTGGTCGCCGACAACGCCGGGCTGTCCCCGGAGGTCGTGTACCTGTACAACGGGCCGGGCGGAACCTCCTTCGACACCACGCTGAAGCCCTCGCTCATCGCCGCGTTCAAAGGTGATGTGCCGTACCTGAAGTCGATCGGTGACTTCGCCGACCTCGACATCGACAGGTTCGTCGACCCGGCCGCGCTGAAGCAGGCGTTCGCGGAACGGGGCCTGAACTATGACGCGGAGCTGGCCCGCACCACCAACCCCGCGCCCGTGGCCGGCACCGATCCGGTGGCCAACCGGGCTGCCGACAATCCGGCGCTGGCCGGCGAGATCTGGCTGACCGGCCAGGACGTCACCCAGCCCGCCGCCGACCCCACCAGCCTGCTCCGCGCGATCAAACAGGCGCGGGCACAGGGGAAGACGGTCCGCGCCGCCTACGTGCCGGATGCCGAACTCGGCACCCGCTGGTTCGCCGACAAGGCGCTGTGGGTCCGCGACGGCGACACCTACCTGCCTTTCACGACCGCGTCGGCCGTGCGGCGCTACCTGGGCCGGCACCCGTCGGGTGTGACGGTCTCCTACGACCAGGCGATCAGCGAGGTCCGGCCGTGAGCGCCCGGCCGCGGAACGACGTGATCCCGGGTCGGCGGCGAACGGCCGAAGCGGGTCGAAGCATGCAGTGGCGCAACGGAGTTGGACGATGATCGCGACCACGGCGGTAGCGGCCCGTCCGGCGTCGTCCGCCGCCGCACCCGCACGGGCGGTGGGCGCGGCCGGCTCCGGGGCCGGCCGGACGGTATGGCGGTCGCGCCTGGTGCGCGCACTGTCTGTGCTGGTCGCGGTGGGTTTCTGGCAGTTCCTGACGGCCTCCCACCTCCGGCTCTGGGTACGGTTCGACACCCTGCCGACCGTGACGCAGATCGTGCGGGCATTTCAGCATCAGCTGGGGACCGACACCTACTATCTCGATCTCGGGCAGTCGCTCGTCCGGATCCTCACCGGATTCGGGCTGGCGGCCGGGGCGGGGGTGGCATCCGGTGTGGCGCTGGGGCGTTCGCGGTGGATCGCCGACACGCTGGGGCCGCTCACCGAGCTGGCCCGGCCGATTCCGGCCATCGCCATCGTGCCGGTCGCCATTCTGCTGTTCCCCGACGACGAGACGGGAATCGTGTTCATCACCTTCCTGGCCGCGTACTTCCCCGTGATGGTCGCCACCCGGCACGCGGTGCGCGCGCTGCCGGTCATCTGGGAGGAATCGGTGCGGACACAGGGCGGGACGCGCTGGGACGTGCTGTGGCGAGTCGTGCTGCCGGGCAGCCTGCCCGGCGTCTTCGGCGGACTGTCGACCGGCATCGGCGTGGCCTGGATCTGCGTGGTCTCGGCCGAGATGATCTCGGGCCGGCTGGGTGTCGGCTACCGCACCTGGCAGGCGTACACCATCGTCGACTACCCGGGCGTCTTCGTCGGCATCATCACCATCGGGGTGCTCGGCTACACCACCTCCGCCGCCGTGGAACTGCTCGGGCGGCGCGTCACGCACTGGCTGCCACGAGGCGAGGAGTCCGTGAAATGAGCACTGCCGGAATCGATCTGACCCTGGACCGGGTCGGGCTGTCGTACACGGGCGCGCCGGTGATCACCGACCTGTCGCTGACGGTGCGACCGGGCGAGATCCTGATCCTCACCGGACCCTCCGGCTGCGGTAAGTCCACGGTGCTGCGCGCCCTGGCGGGCCTGTTGCGGCCGGGCACCGGCCGGGTGCTGGCCGACGGGCTCGAGGTGACCGGCACCGATCGCGACCGCGCCGTCGTCTTCCAGGACAATGCCCTGCTGCCCTGGAAGTCCGTGCGCGCCAATATCGAACTGGCCCTGAAACTCCGGGGCGAACCACGGGCCGGACGACGCGCGCTGGCCGACCGCTGGATCGCCGAGATCGGGCTCACCGGCTTCGCCGACTTCCTGCCCAAATCGCTGTCCGGCGGCATGCGCCAGCGCGTACAGCTGGCCCGCGGACTGGCGGGCGCGCCCCGCGCGGTCATGATGGACGAGCCCTTCGGCGCGTTGGACGCCCAGACCCGGAACACCATGCAGCGCCTGCTGATCGACACCTGGCGCGAGCATCCCGCCACCCTCGTCTTCGTCACCCACGACGTGGACGAGGCGCTGCTGCTCGGCGACCGCATCGCGGTGCTCGGCCGCGCCGGCGAACCCCTGCGCGCGCTGCTGGAGGTCCCGCGTCCGCGCGAAACCGGGGTCGACCGCAGCGCGCTACGCACCGACATCATCGCCGCCCTGGATCATTCGGGCGACCTCACGGAGGCAACCAAGTAATGGACATCCCCGATCTCGCCGAAACCACCCGCCTCGACTGCGACGTGCTGGTGATCGGCGGCGGCACCGCCGGCACCATGGCCGCGCTCACCGCCGCCGAAGCGGGCGCGAACGTACTGCTGCTGGAGAAGGCGCACGTCCGCCACTCCGGCGCGCTGGCCATGGGCATGGACGGCGTCAACAACGCCGTCATTCCCGGCAAGGCCGAACCCGAGGACTACGTCGCCGAGATCACCCGCGCCAATGACGGCATCGTCAACCAGCGCACCATCTATCAGACCGCCACCCGCGGCTTCGCCATGGTGCAGCGGCTGGAGCGCTACGGCGTGAAGTTCGAGAAGGACGCCTACGGCGAATACGCCGTGCGCCGGGTACACCGGTCCGGGTCGTACGTGCTGCCCATGCCGGAGGGCAAGGACGTGAAGAAGGCGCTGTACCGCGTGCTGCGGCAGCGGAAGATGCGCGAGCGCATCAGAATCGAGAACCGGCTGATGCCCGTGCGGGTGCTCACCGAGAACGGGCGTGCCGTCGGCGCGGCCGCATTGAACACGCGCACCGGTGAATTCGTCGCGGTCGGCGCGAAGGCCGTGATTCTGGCCACCGGCCCGTGCGGCCGCCTCGGGCTGCCCGCCTCCGGGTACCTCTACGGCACCTACGAGAACCCCACCAATGCCGGTGACGGCTACGCCATGGCCTACCACGCGGGCGCGGAGCTCTCGGGCATCGAATGCTTCCAGATCAATCCGCTCATCAAGGATTACAACGGTCCGGCCTGCGCGTATGTGGCCAATCCGTTCGGCGGGTACCAGGTGAACGCACTCGGCGAGCGTTTCGTGGACTCCGACTACTGGTCCGGCCAGATGATGTCCGAGGTGAAGCGGGAGATCGAATCCGCCCGCGGCCCCATCTATCTCAAGGTCTCGCACCTGCCCGAGGAGACCCTCGATGCCCTCGAGGGCATCCTGCACACCACCGAACGCCCCACCCGCGGCACCTTCCACGCCAATCGCGGCCACGACTACCGCACCCACGACATCGAGATGCACATCTCCGAAATCGGTTTGTGCAGCGGGCATTCCGCCTCCGGCGTCTGGGTCGACGAACACGCCCGCACCACCGTGCCCGGCCTCTACGCCGCCGGTGACCTGGCCTGCGTCCCGCACAACTACATGATCGGCGCGTTCGTCTACGGCGACCTGGCCGGCGCGCACGCCGCATCCACCCTGAGCGAGGTCACCGCTCCCGGCGAGCTGCCCGCCGACCAGCTCGCCGCCGCCCACGAACTCGTCTACCGCCCGCTGCGCAATCCCGACGGGCCGCCGCAGCAGCAGGTCGAATACAAGCTGCGGCGGTTCGTGAACGACTATGTCGCCCCGCCCAAGACGGCCACCAAGCTCTCCCTCGCCATCGAGACCTTCGATCGCATGCTGGACGACCTCACCGCCATGGGCGCGCGCACCCCGCACGAACTCATGCGCTGCGCCGAGGTCACCTTCATTCGCGACTGCGCCGACATGGCCGCCCGCTCCTCGCTCACCCGCACCGAATCCCGCTGGGGCCTCTACCACGAGCGCGCCGACCTCCCGGAACGTGACGACGTCGAATGGCGGTACCACCTCAACCTGCGCAAGACCGCCGACGGCCGGATGGAATTCCTGAAGCGGCCGGTCGCACCGTATTTCGTTCCGGTGCCCGGGCTGGACGATCTGCCCGGCACCGACGACACCATCGTCCCGGTGGACCAGCCCGCGCTCATCGGCACCCCGCCCAACCTCGGCGCGCAGGTGCGCTCCCACGCACCGGCCGCGGGCGTCGTGACGAAAGACGTTGTGGCACCCCGGATCGCGCTACTGCTGAGCCTGGACGCACCCGCTATCCCGGAGTTGCTGCCGTTCCTCTCCGATGCGGATCCCCGGGTCCGCGCCACCGCCCTGGCGGTCCTCACCGAGCACACGCCGGACGGCTTCGCCGAACAACTGATCGCGGCGCTCGCGGACGAGGACGCGGAAGTGCGCTCGGCCGCCGTGTCCGGTCTGCGCGAACTCGCCGAAATCCTGCCCGCCGCAACCGGTCTCGCGCGACACGCTGATTCCCCCGACCCGATCGTGCGCACCGCGGTGGTGGACCTGCTGCGCGCCCTGCGGTCCGGCTCGGTGGAGCTCTTCGCCAAGGCCGCCGTCGACGCCGACCACCGCGTCCGCATCCAGGCCGTGCACGCCCTGGTCTCCCTCGACGACTGGACCGCCTTGACCGCCGCCGCGCATGACGACAATCGCGAGGTCAGGATCGCCGCCGCGCGCGGTCTGGCCACCATCGGACTCGGCGGTGCCGACACCGTCCGCGCCCTCACCACGGACCGCGACCCACTGGTCCGCGCGGCCGCGTTCACCGCGCTGTCGCGACTGGGCGCCGACTCCGACGCCGCGACACTGACCGCCGCACTGGGTGATTCGGCATGGCAGATCCGGGAGGGGGCGGCGCGCGGCCTGGCCGCGGCCGGACCGGATCGAGCGGTCGAACCACTGAGCCGGGCCCTCGCCGATATCCATCCCGACATCCGCAAGGCCGCGGTGCTGACCCTCAGCACCTGGCCGGAATCCGCCGCTGCCCTGGCCGCCCTCGAATCCGCCCGCGCGGACAGCGATGCCGATGTGCGCGCCTACGCCCGGCGTGCGCTGGCGGTGCACGCCGGCGGCTAGGCCGTTATGCGGGTCAGCGCTGGTCGGCGGTCCGGAACAACCCTTCGACGGCCGTGATGAAATACGGGAAATGCGCGCCGAAACGCTGCAGCGCGCGATCGCCCTCGAAGCCGCCGAACCAGTACAGGCCCGGGCTCCCGTCCGCGGTCGGATCCAAGTCGCGGAAAGTGCGCACCCACTGGTCCCCGCGGCGCGCGGCCACCAGGAACGGCAGCGCCCGGGAGAACACCAGCTCCTGATCGGCGGCCGGGATGCGCTGCGGCGCAATCGCGTCCAGCCCGCGCTGCATGGCCTGGACCCGGCCGGTCAGCTCCCGGCCCAGCGCCGTGCGGGCGGGCAGATAACGCGGCAGCAGCAGCGCCGCCACCCCGCCGAGCGCGATGGCCGCCCCGACCAACGCGTGCCGCTGCGGGCCGAAGGCCAGCGCCACGGTCGCGATGACCCCGAGCAGGATCAGCCCGACCCCGAGCCAGAACTCGAAACCCCGGCGGGTCCGATCGATGAAGACCCCGGCTGCCACGGCATCCCCGATCAGCGCCGCCCGCACAGCGCTCGCATCCACCCGGCCCTTGCGCTCGGACAGCAGCACCGACTCGACGCCCTCCGGAATCAGCGCCGCGTACACCGCGCGCTCGTAGGCGGTCAGCTGCCCGTCGGGCGGATTCACCCGGGAGAAGCGCCAATCCGAATCGCCGGCAGCGCTCACCCACAGATAGTTGCGCACCGCCAGATCCACCACGGTCGACGCCATGTCGGGCACATCGGCGTGGCCGTCGAGCAGCAGCCCGGCCGTGCTCGGCAGCATCCCGTCGGGTGAGGTGAACTGAACGTGGTCACCCGCGCGCACCAGCGGATCGAGCACCTCGGTGCCCGCCGGCGCCGACCGGCGCGACCACACCACATACCCGGCCGCCGCCGCCAGCGCCGCCAGCAGCACGCCGAACGCGGCGAACACCGGACCGGTCGGCGAGAAGGCGCCGGGCGCATTGTCGTCGCGCACATCGGCATTCGCCTTGACCGTGCTCGGCGGCAGCTGCAAGGTCACATCCAGGATGTCGCCCTTGTGCAGGTCCGTCTTCTCCAGATGCGCGAAGCCGTCCGGCTCCACACGAATATCCGCGCAGTCCTGGGGATTTCCGGGCGGGCCCACCGTGCACTTGGTGATGCCCATGCGGAAGCTCGGGCTCGACACCGTCGCATTGATCGACGCCACATCGGTATTCAGCACCCCGGTCCACTGGAACACCTGCGCGCCCGAAGCGTCACTGACGGTGTTGTGCACCGTGTACTTGAAGGTGGCCGAACCCGGCCGGGCCTCGATGGTGAACCGGTCGTCGGCGACCTTGGCATCGCCGTCCCCGTCGGCGGACACGTCGGTCACCTGGAAGTTGCGCTGCACGCCTGCGCCCACCTGCACCCGCAGCGGCAGCACCTGCCGAAACTCGCCGCCCTCGGGCACTTTCACGGTTTCGGTGACCCGCAGCAGACCGTCGTCGCCCAGATTCACCTCGGCGGTGATATCCACACCGGCCGGCTGCGCCACCGCGGCCGGCGCCGCCACACCCGCCACCGCGAGCAGCAGCGCGACCAGGGCGGCCCCCCGAAAAATCTGCATGACTGGCTACTCTAGCCAGCTTGCTATCCTTCCTCAGCGGCAAGTCGCAGGTCTATGGAGCCGGCAGGTTATCTCTGAGGAACGAGGGGGTGCGGGGGAGATGACTCGCCCACCGTCCGAACACGGACCGACACCCCCGGGCCGGCGTCCCGTGCCACCGCGCGGAACCCCGCCGCCGGGCGGGTCGCAGCAGCCGCCCGGATACCAACGGCCGCCGGGATATTCGCCGCAGCCGGGCCGGCCCACTCCGCCGCCGCCCGGGTATCCGTCCCCGCGCCCGGGATATCCGCCCCCGCCCGCTGCCGGTGCGTCCCGGCCGGGATATCCACCGCACCAAGGCTTTCCGCCGCCCGGCTACGGCCAGCCGCCCGCTTACGGCCAGCCGCCGGGCTACCCGGCCCGGCCCGCCTACCGCGCACCCATGCCGCCGCCCACCGCCGCCCCGCCGACCGGCGCGATCCCGATGACCCGGCCCGCGCCGCCGCGCCGCGGCCGGATCGGTGTGCTGGTGGTGACCCTGGTCCTGCTGGTGACCGGCGTGCTGCTGCGCACCGCCATCAGTACCGGCCTGAATTCCATCAATGCCGGCTCGACCGTCAAGACCAGCTACTCGGGGGACACCGGTGAGAACCACGGCGTCGCGGCCACGGCCGACAACCCGCTGCTCACCAATGCCGACTACACGCTGCTGCCGGCCAAGTGCGCGTACACGCCGTGGGGCACCCAGGTCGAGGTGGCGCGCAAGTTCTTCGAAACCGCGGCGGACTGCCTGCACTCCACGTGGAAACCGTTGTTCGACAAGATCAATCTGCCGTTCGAGACGCCCAAGCTGAACGTGTCCGCCGACACCACCGGAATCACCACCCTGTGCACCGGGAACAGCACCAATTTCGCGGCCTTCTACTGCTCGGCGGACATGACCATCTACATGCCGATCAGCCAGCTGCAAACCGATCTCTTCGGCAACAACTGGGTCGTCTACCTGTCCGTCTTCGCCCATGAATACGGCCATCACGTCCAGGCCCAGGCCGGCATTCTCGGCAAGGTGCACCAGCAGCGCCGCGACGCCGGTTCCCGCAGCGACACCGGCCTGGAACTGTCCCGCCGCACCGAATTGCAGGCCCAGTGCTTCGACGGCATGTACCTGTCGTCCTCCAGCAATGGCGGCTCGCTGACCAGCGCACAAATCGGCGTGGCCCGCAATGACGCCTATCACCGCGGCGACGGACCCGGCGACATGCGCGACCACGGCACCGCCCAGAACATGGGCGGCTGGTTCGAGATCGGGTACGACAAGGACCGCACCCTCCAGTGCAATACCTTCAGCGTTCCCGCGAGCAAGGTGAACTGAACCGGACCGCAACGCATTCGAGCCCCGCTGCGCGACGCAGCGGGGCTCGAAATATCGCACAGCTCAGTGCCCGTGCGGCTTGGTGATCCGGCTCGGCGCGTGCCCGTGCACGCCCTCGGCGTAGGCGGTCTCCGCGTGCAGCGCGAAGTCGATGCCGCCGATCTCGTCCTCCTTGGTGATCCGGAAGCCGATCAGCTTGTCCAGCACCTTCCCCAGCAGGAAGGTCACCCCGAAGGCGAAGGCCGCCACCGTCAGCACGCCCACGGTCTGCTTACCCAGCTGACCCAGTCCGCCGCCGTAGAACAGACCCTTCGGCCCACCGGTCATGACCGCCGAGGCCAGGAAGCCGATGAGCAGCGTGCCCACGATGCCGCCCACGAAGTGCACGCCCACCACGTCCAGCGAATCGTCGTAGTTGCCCTTGAACTTCCAGCTCACCGCGAACGAACACACCACGCCCGCAACCAGACCCACGATCACCGCGCCGATGGTGCTCACCTCGCCGCAGGACGGCGTGATCGCGACCAGACCGGCCACCGCGCCCGAGGCCGCGCCGAAGGTGGTCGGCTTGCCGTCGCGCCGCGCCTCGACCACCAGCCAGCCCAGCATGCCCAGACAGCCCGCCACCAGCGTGTTCAGGAACACCGCGGCGGCAATGCCATTGGCCGCCAGGGCCGAGCCCGCATTGAAGCCGAACCAGCCGAACCACAGCAGGCCCGCGCCCAGCAGGACGAACGGCAGATTGTGCGGCCGCATGGCATCGGTCTTGAAGCCCACCCGCGGTCCCAGCACCAGCGCCATGGCCAGCGCCGAAGCGCCCGAGGCGATCTCGACCACCAGACCGCCCGCGTAATCCAGCGCGCCCAGCTTGGCCAGCCAGCCGTCCGGCGTCCACACCCAGTGCGCGATCGGCGCGTACACGATCAGCGCCCAGGCCGGCACGAAGATCATCCACGCCGAGAACTTGGCGCGATCGGCGATCGCGCCGCTGATCAGCGCCACGGTCAGGATCGCGAAGGTCAGCTGGAAGGTGACGAACAACAGCTCCGGCACCGCCGCCCCGCTCTTGTTGTCCACCACGTGCAGCGTGTTCGGGTCGATTCCGGCCAGCCCGAAATGCCCGAGATCGCCGATGATCCCGCCGCCCGCGTCATCCCCGAAGGCCAGGCTGTACCCGAACAGCAGCCACGCCACCGCGACCAGCGGAATCGAGATGAAGCTCATCATCAGCATGTTGAGCACACCGCTGGACCGCACCATGCCGCCGTAGAAGATCGCCAGTCCGGGTGTCATCAGCAGCACCAGCGCCGTGGCGGCCAGCAGCCAGGCCGTCGCCGCCGGGTCGAGATGAGGTGTCATGCGGTAACTCCTTCCACGCGGTGATCGCGTTGCGTGGAAGTTACCGAATCCTCACGTTAAGGCGCTGTTACAAAAATGAGGCTTCGGATACCTGCCGTTAACAGCCCTAGCTGCGACGATCCTTGACCTTTTTGGCCAGCGCACGCAATCCGCGCGGGCCGGCGACCGGATTGCCGTCGTCGAGCGCCATCCATTCGGCGGTCACGAGCCACTGCTGCTGGGCCCGGGCGTCGGCTGTGTCGTTGAACACGCGCCGCCCCCGATCGTCGCGCAATTCGTAGGCCAGTACCGACCAGCGCGGCGGGCGGCCCTGCTCGGCCACCTGGTCTCGCAGATACGCCGCGACCAGCGTGCCGATGGTGTTCACCGGTCGCAGCGACACCCGGTTACCGTACCGGGCGGCATGGAAGCGCCTTCCGGCACACAGGGATCGGGGCGCGGCGTTGTAGGCGATCCAGCCCGCGCGCTGGGCGCGCTCGATCAGCCACAGATGCTTGATGGCGGTCGGCGGGATATCGCCCACCCGCTCGCGGATCAGGGCGATCGCCGGTTCGGAGAGCAGAATGTCGCGCCGGGTCGGGCCGGTGCCGTGCGCGATCCAGTAGTTGTCGGTGAGTTTCGCCAGCACCCGTCCGAAATCGTCGATGCTGCGCTGTGCTCGCCGGCCCAGCCGCTCGATGCGCTCGGCCTCGGCCCGCATGTCGTTCTGCACGATGAGGGTGTGGATCGCCGCCAGGGTCGGCACCTGGCCGCGCTGCAGCAGTTCCAGAATCGCGCCCGCGGTGGCCGGATCGGCAGCGGCGGACACGGGTAGGGAGTCGCGCCGGATGTCGTAATCGTGCGGGCTGATGGCCCGGCTGAGCAGTCCGACCGCGGCGGCATCGCCGGCGAATTCGGTACTGGAGAGCCAGGCTGCGGCGATGTCGTCACACGGCTGCACGAGGCATGTCCTCCGGGGGATTTGGTTGTGCTCCGGCCGGGATGAGGGACCGGCCGGGGCGACCAACCTGATGAAGGTTTGGCTACCGAAGTTGCCGTCGTCCACGGTAGCCAAGCGATTGCGATCTTGCCCCATCGATTGACTGGATCGTTATGTCGGATCTCTGGAGTTGAAACAGAACGTAAGTCTGTATCAGGTGACATAGCAGGTCAGAGGTCTTGGACAAATGGCCGCTATGGACACGCTGAGAATTTGCTGTGGGAGTTGTCGAGATAGCCGTTCGGGACGGTCGGTTCTGATCGGGCCTCAGGAATGAGTGTGATTTACGCCATAGTCCGAGTGGGCGGCCGGACATCAGCGGCGTACCGGACGACCGGCCCGGCGGCGCGGCACCGCCTGTCGGTGCGCCCCGGTAACCTCTCCACGTGGCTCTGTACCGGAAGTACCGACCGGCAACGTTCGCTGAAGTGGTGGGTCAGGAGCACGTCACCGATCCCCTGAGTATCGCGCTCGACACCGGGCGGATCAGTCATGCCTATCTCTTCTCGGGACCGCGCGGTTGTGGCAAGACCTCCTCCGCGCGCATCCTCGCGCGCTCGCTGAACTGCGTGCAGGGCCCGACTTCCAAGCCGTGCGGCGTCTGCTCGTCCTGCGTCGCGCTCGGCCCGGGCGGATCCGGCAATCTCGATGTCATCGAGCTCGACGCCGCCAGCCACGGCGGTGTGGACGACACCCGCGAACTGCGCGACCGCGCCTTCTACGCCCCGGCCGAATCCCGGTACCGCGTCTTCATCGTCGACGAGGCGCACATGGTCACCACCGCGGGCTTCAACGCGCTGCTCAAGATCGTGGAGGAGCCGCCCGCCCACCTGATCTTCGTCTTCGCCACCACCGAGCCGGACAAGGTGCTGCCCACCATCCGCTCGCGTACCCACCACTACCCCTTCCGGCTGCTCCCGCCCGCCACCATGCGCGGACTGCTCGGCAAGATCTGCGACCAGGAGGGGGTGCAGGTCGAAGAGTCGGTGTACCCCTTGGTGATTCGCGCCGGCGGCGGCTCCCCCCGCGACAGCCTCAGTGTGCTGGACCAGCTGCTGGCGGGCGCGGGTCCCGATGGCGTCACCTATGCGCGTGCGGTCTCGCTGCTCGGCGTCACCGATGTCGCCCTGATCGACGATGCCATCGAGGCGCTTGCCGTCTCCGACGGCGCGGCCCTGTTCGGCACCATCGACCGCGTGGTGGAGGCGGGCCATGACCCCCGCCGCTTCGCCACCGACCTGCTCGAGCGGCTGCGCGACCTGATCCTGCTCCGCGCCGTCCCCGACGCCACCGACCGCAACCTGGTCACCGGGCCCGGAGACGTCATCGACCGCATGCGCTCCCAGGCCGAGCGCCTCGGCGCCGCCACCCTGGCCCGCCACGCCGAACTCCTGCACGAGGGCCTCGGCGACATGCGCGGCGCCACCAACCCGCGCCTGCTGCTCGAAGTCATCAGTGCCCGCATGCTTCTTCCGGCGGCCTCGGACGCCGAAACCGCCACCCTCCAGCGCCTCGAGCTGCTGGAGCGCCGAATGGCAAGCGGCGCAATCCCCGCCGCCCCGCAGCAGGCGCAGGCCCCCTCGGCCTCCCCGGCCGCGGCCTCATCCGCCGCTCCCGCCGTGCCCTCGGCCGGCGGCGACAACCGCCGGCGCGGAGCCGCGGCCCTGGCCGCGCTGCGCGCCGAAAAGTCCGGCACGCCGGCAGCTTCCGCTGCCGAGACGGCGTCCGCGCCGGTGCAGTCCGCTGATCCCGCACCGCAGGCCGTCACCGGCGGCACCGCGGTCCGGCCGCCTGAGCTGAGCCCGGTGGGCAGCGCCGCACCGCAGGTTGCGGCGACCCCGGTAGCGGAAGGCCCTGCGCCGCAATCGGTTCCGGCTGCTCCTGACCCCATGCCCGCGCCGGTGGCGGCCGAATCCGTTGCGCCGGTTGCCGATCCGATCGCGGCCGCGCCGGTCGTGGAGCCGGTGGCCGAGGCCGAGCCGGTCGTGACCCCCGCGCCGGCGCCTGTCCCCGCGCCCGAGCCGGTTGCCGCGCCTCGGCAGGCCGCCCCGGCCGAGCCGGTCGCGGCACCGGCCGAGGTCGCTGCTCCGGCGGCCGCCGCGCCCGTGGGTGACGCCGTGCTGCAGGAGATCGAGGCGGCCTGGGCGGACATCAGGGCCAAGGTGCGGGACTTCGGTGCCGCGGTGCAGGCCCTGCTGACCGGCGCCAGTGTGGCGCGGGTCGAAGGGGAGACGATCGTTTTCGCGCACCTGCACGCGCCGCTGGCGCAGCGGTTGTCGCAGCCGCAGAACCTGGACGCGGTGCGGTCGGCGGTCCGGGCCGTGCTGGGGCGCGACCACGATGTGCGGTGGGAGGTCGGGGGACCGGCCGCCGGTGGCGGATCGGCGGCCAAGGCGGCGGGGCGGGCCCCGGCGGGCGGGCAGCCCGCGCCCAAGAAGGCCGCGCCGAAATTCTCGCGCCCGAGTCAGGCCAAGGCGGCCGCGGCCGCACCGGTCGCCGAGCCCGCGGCGGCCGCTGGGTGGGGGAGCACCGCGGCGCCCGCCGCTCCGGCGCCCGCGGATCCGGGTCCGGCGGGCGGGGATCCGTTCGATGCGGACAGCGCCCGGTTCGCGCCGCCGGACGACGATATTCCGCTGCCTGACGGGCCGGATCTTCCGGACGATCCGGGGCCGGGGGACTACTCACCGGTAGGTTATGACGGCGTCCCACCTGCTACTACGCCGGAGGAGGAGCGGGAGATGCTGGAGGAGTCGGCGAAGCCGGTGCCTCCGGAGGAGCGCCGCGACCCGGATGAGGTGGCGCTAGCACTGCTGCGGGCGGAGTTGGGGGCCACACCTCTCGAGGGTTGACAGTTCCACTGCGGGGCAACTTAAGTTAACCGGAGTTCGCATAGTTCGGTACTATGATCGGGTGGCCGTGAGTATCGGTTTCGCGAGGTTCTAAGGTATGCCCGGGCGTACGGGCTTCCGGAGCGTCAACGAGCCTGCTCGGGACGCTGTTTTGTACAGCGTCTAGGCGATCGGTCGTGGGGCCGGTCGGCGAGGTTATAGCCATGGCACTGCCCGCACAACGCGGTGACGGCGCACCCAAGAGAGGAAAACTCCGATATGACCACAGAGGCCTACATTTACGAGGCCATCCGCACCCCGCGCGGCAAGAACCGGAAGGGCTCGCTGCACTCGGTCAAGCCGATCGATCTGACCACCGGTCTGGTCGAGGAGCTGCGGAACCGGTTCCCGAACCTGGACGAGGACCGCATCTCGGACATCATCCTGGGCGTCGTCTCCCCGGTCGGTGATCAGGGCGCCGACATCGCCCGCACCACCGTGCTCACCGCGAACCTCCCCGACACCGTCGGCGGCGTGCAGATCAACCGCTTCTGCGCCTCCGGCCTGGAGGCCGTCAACATGGCCGCGCAGAAGGTCCGCTCGGGCTTCGACGACCTGGTGCTGGCCGGTGGCGTGGAGTCCATGTCCCGCGTGCCGATGGGCTCCGACGGCGGCGCCATGTTCATGGACCCGTGGACCAGCTACAACGCTTACATTGTGCCGCAGGGCATTTCGGCCGACCTGATCGCCACCATCGAGGGCTTCTCCCGCGACGACGTGGACGCCTACGCGGTCCGCTCGCAGAACCTGGCCGAGCAGGCCTGGAAGAACGGCTACTTCTCGCGCTCCGTCGTCCCGGTCAAGGACATCAACGGCCTGACCGTCCTGGACAACGACGAGCACATGCGTCCCGGCACCACCGCCGCCGACCTGGGCAAGCTGAACCCGGCCTTCGCCGGCATCGGTGACATGGGCGGCTTCGACGCCGTCGCCATGCAGCGCTACACCTACGTCGAGAAGATCGAACACGTCCACACCGGTGGTAACTCCTCCGGCATCGTCGACGGCGCCGCGCTGGTGCTGGTCGGCTCCGAGGAGGCCGGCGCCGCTTCGGGTCTGACCCCGCGCGCCCGCATCGTCGCCACCGCCACCTCCGGCGCCGACGCCACCATCATGCTGACCGGTCCGACCCCGGCCGCGCACAAGGCGCTGGCCAAGGCGGGCCTGACGGTCGATGACATCGACCTGTTCGAGATCAACGAGGCCTTCGCCTCCGTCGTCCTGAAGTTCCAGAAGGACCTGAACATCCCGGACGAGAAGCTGAACGTCAACGGTGGCGCGATCGCCATGGGCCACCCGCTGGGCGCCACCGGCGCCATGATCACCGGCACCATGGTCGACGAGCTGCACCGCCGCAACGCGCGCTACGCGCTGGTCACCCTCTGCATCGGCGGCGGCATGGGTGTCGCCACCATCATCGAGCGCGTCTGACGCCCACCGACTTTCATCTTCAGGAGAATCGAAAACAATGACCGAGAACATGATCGGCTGGGAAAAGGACGCCGACGGCATCGTCGTGCTGACCATGGACGACCCGAACCAGGGCGCCAACACCATGAACCAGCTCTACAAGGACTCCATGCGGGCCACGGTGGACCGCCTGGTCGCCGAGAAGGACGACATCACCGGTGTCGTCATCACCTCCGCGAAGAAGACCTTCTTCGCCGGCGGTGACCTCAAGAACATGATGCAGACCACCCCGGCGGACGCCGCGGCCATCATGGAGGAACTGACCTTCATCAAGGACGACCTGCGTCGTCTGGAAACCCTTGGCAAGCCGGTGGTTTCGGCCATCAACGGTGCTGCCCTGGGTGGCGGCCTGGAGATCACCCTGGCCACCCACCACCGCATCGCGGCCGACATCAAGGCCGTGCAGCTGGGTCTGCCCGAGGTCTCCCTGGGCCTGCTCCCGGCCGGTGGCGGCGTCACCCGCATCACCCGCATGCTCGGCATCGCGAACGGCCTGATGGGCGTGCTGCTGCAGGGCCAGAAGTTCAACGCGCAGAAGGCCAAGGCCACCGGCCTCATTCACGAGACCGTCGCCTCCGTCGAGGAGCTGGTCCCGGCCGCCAAGGCGTGGATCAAGGCCAACCCCGAGGCGGGCGTGCAGCCGTGGGACGTCAAGGGCTACAAGATCCCGGGCGGCACCCCCTCCACCCCGTCGCTGGCCGCCAACCTGCCGGCCTTCCCGGCCAACCTGCGCAAGCAGCTCAAGGGCCAGAACATGCCCGCCCCCAAGGCGATCATGTCCGCCGCCATCGAGGGCGCGCAGGTCGACTTCGACTCCGCCTCGCTGATCGAGTCGCGCTACTTCGTGTCCCTGCTGACCGGTCCGGTCGCCAAGAACATGATCCAGGCGTTCTTCTTCGACCTGCAGCACATCAACAACGGCGGTTCGCGTCCGAAGGACGTGCCGAAGCGTGAGATCAAGAAGGTCGGCGTGATCGGCGCGGGCATGATGGGCGCGGGCATCGCGTACGTCACCGCCAAGGCCGGCATCGACGTCGTCCTGAAGGACGTCACCATCGAGGCCGCCAACAAGGGCAAGGACTACTCGGTCAAGCTCGAGGAGAAGGCGCTCTCGCGTGGCAAGACCACCGAGGAGAAGTCGAAGACCCTGCTCGACCGCATCAAGCCGACCGCCGACGCGGCCGACTTCGCGGGCGTGGACTTCGTCATCGAGGCCGTGTTCGAGAACCCGGAGCTCAAGGCGAAGGTCTTCGGCGAGATCGAGGACATCGTGGACGCCGACGCGCTGCTCGGCTCCAACACCTCGACCCTGCCGATCACCCTGCTGGCCAATGGCGTGAAGCGGGCCGAGGACTTCATCGGCATCCACTTCTTCTCGCCGGTCGACAAGATGCCGCTGGTCGAGATCATCAAGGGTGAGAAGACCTCCGACGAGGCGCTGGCCCGGGTGTACGACTACACCCTCGCCATCCGCAAGACCCCGATCGTGGTGAACGACTCGCGCGGCTTCTACACCTCGCGCGTGATCGGCAAGTTCATCAACGAGGCCATCATGATGCTCGGTGAGGGCATCGACCCGCAGACCATCGAGCAGGCCGGTCTGCAGGCGGGCTACCCGGCGGCGCCGCTGAAGCTGTCGGACGAGCTGAACTTCACCACCATGCAGAAGATCTACAAGGAGACCGCCGAGGCCATCGTGGCCGCCGGTGGCGAGATCGACGCCGCCTCCGGCGCGACCGCGCAGATCCTCGACAAGCTGGTGGGCGAGTTCGACCGCAAGGGCAAGGCCGGCGGCGCGGGCTTCTACGACTACGTCGACGGCAAGGCCACCGGCCTGTGGTCGGAGCTGCGCTCCACCTTCAAGACCTCCACCGAGCTGCCCGAGGGCGTCTCGCTGCAGGACCTGAAGGACCGCATGCTGTTCGCCGAGGCCATCGAGACCCAGAAGTGCTTCGACGAGAACGTGCTGACCTCGACCGCCGACGCCAACATCGGCTCGATCTTCGGCATCGGCTTCCCGGCCTGGACCGGTGGCACCCACCAGTTCATCGTGGGCTACCCGGGTGGACAGGAAGCCTTCGTGGCTCGCGCCGACGAGCTGGCCGCCAAGTTCGGCAGCCGCTTCGAGGTTCCGGCTTCGCTGCGCAAGTGACATCGGCGCTCCAGCGCTGAAACACCCGGCCCGGGTCGCGAATACGCGGCCCGGGCCGGGTGTTTTACAGGTGTGTGACGAGGACCGGACGGGACGCCCGGAGCTGAGTGAAAGGTCCACACGCCCGTGCGGTCCGCGCTACGTTGGAAGATGCGCGGGAGAACACCGGAGGCAGGTCCAGATGAATCCACAGGCGCGCCCGGGCGGCTCGCGGAGTGAGCAGGCCCCTCCCGAAGACTCCACGCAGTCCTACCTTCCCATGACCCTCGACGACGAGCTCGAGGCCATGGGCCTGTTCGACGCGGAGGAGATCGGCCGGGGCGGTTTCGGGGTGGTGTACCGCTGTGCCCAGCGCGCCCTGGACCGGGTGGTGGCGGTCAAGGTGCTCTCCACCGAGATCGACGACGAGAGCCGGGAGCGGTTCCTGCGTGAGGAACACGCCATGGGCCGGCTGTCGGGGCATCCGAACATCGTCGACATCCTGCAGGTGGATGTGACGCCCAGTGGGCGGCCCTTCATCGTGATGCCCTATGCCACCCGTGGTTCCCTGGAACAGGTGGTGCGGGACAGCGGTCCGCTGTCCTGGACGGATTCGGTGCGGGTCGGGGTGAAGCTGGCGGGGGCCATCGAGACCGCGCACCGGGCCGAAGTGCTGCACCGGGACGTGAAACCGGCGAATGTGCTGTTGAGCCGCTACGGGGAACCGCAGCTCACCGACTTCGGAATCGCCCGTATCCCAGGAGGTTTCCGCACCTCGACGAGTCTGATCACCGGTTCGCCCGCGTTCACCGCGCCCGAGGTGCTCAAGGGTGACGAGCCGACCGTGCGCTCGGATGTGTACGGGCTGGGCTCCACCCTCTTCGCGCTGCTGACCGGTCACGCCGCCTTCGAACGGCAGGCCGGGGAGAAGATCGTGGCGCAGT
The DNA here is from genome assembly GCF_040609015.1 of Nocardia sp. NPDC004860. Lineage (NCBI taxonomy): Bacteria > Bacillati > Actinomycetota > Actinomycetes > Mycobacteriales > Nocardiaceae > Nocardia > Nocardia sp. NPDC004860. The sequence goes on from NZ_JBEXJI010000011.1 coordinate 130,382, forward strand.
TCCTGCGCATCACCAGCCAGCCGGTGCCGGATCTGCGGGAGCTCGAGATTCCGGCCGACGTGGCGGCGGCGATCGAGGCGGCCATGTCGCCGGATCCGCGTGATCGGCCCGGCAGCGCCGTGGAATTCGGAGAGCTGCTGCGGACCGTGCAGGGTGAGCACGGGCAGGTCCCGGACGAGATGGCGCTGCTCGAGAGTGAACAGCCCGGAGTGGACGGCACGGATTCCGCTGCCACCCGGACATATTCGCGCCGGCGCACGCACACCGTGGTCACCGCCCCGCGCACCCACTCGCTGACGCTGCGGCCGCAGGGCAATCCCAGCGCCGTGTTCGCGGCCTCCGGCACCACCGAGTTCGGGGCCGTCGGCAATACGCTGCCGCCCACGGCCGCAACGAAATTCCTGCCCCCGACCCCGGCGCGCGAGCCGATACCACGCCCCCGGCTGCTGGAACCGCTGCGCGCGGGCGGTCGCCGCCGGCTGGCGGTGATCCACGCCCCGGCCGGATTCGGCAAGAGCACCCTCGCCGCGCAGTGGTGTGCCGAGCTCACCGATCGCGGGGTGGCGGTGGCCTGGATCGGCATCGACCGCGACGACGACAACGAGGTGTGGCTGCTGGCCCACATCATCGCCGCCATCCGCAAGGTGCGGCCCGAGATCGGCGCGGGGCTCGAGCAACTGCTGGAGGAACGGCCCGCCGAGGCGGTGCCGTACGCGGTGTCGGCGCTGATCGACGAGGTGCAGGCGAGCGGCAGCCCGGTGGTCGTGGTGGTGGACGACTGGCATCGGATCACCGACGCGGGGGCGCAGCGGGCGATGGAGTCGCTGCTCGACAACTGTTCGCACGACCTGCGTTTCGTCATCACCAGCCGGGAGCGGACCGGGCTGCCGCTGAGCCGCCTGCAGGTGGCCGACGAACTGGTCGAGATCGGATCCCGTCAGCTGCGGCTGACCGAGGCGGAGACCCGGCAGATCCTGGTCGAGCGCATGGCGCTGGAGCTGAGCGAGCGGCAGGTGGAGCAGATCCACACCGCCACCGACGGCTGGCCCGCCGCGATCCAGCTGGCGGGGCTCTCGCTGCGGTCGGCCGATCACGACGTGGACCGGCTGATCACCGGACTCTCCGGCGACAACAAGGAGATTCGCGAGTACCTCGCCGAGAACGTGCTCGACACCATCGAGCCGCACATGCTCGAATTCCTCAGCGCCATAGCCGTTCCCGAACGCGTGAACGCCTCGCTGGCCGAGGCGCTGTCCGGAGCGAAGGACGCAGCCGAACTGCTGGATCAGGCCGAGCGGCGGGAACTGTTCGTGCACCGGCTCGCCGACGATCCGAGCTGGTACCGGATGCAGCCGGTGGTGGCCGAGCACCTGCGCGCCCGCCTGGACCGGGCCCAGCCCGGGCAGTTGAAGAAGTTGCACGGCAAGGCTTCTCGCTGGTTCGCCGAGCACAATCTGATCAAGCAGTCGGTCGATCACGCGCTGGCCGCCACCGACCTGAAGTACGCGCTGGACCTGGTCGAGAAGGGCGGCATGGACCTGATCGACAGCGCTCGGCTGGCGACCCTGTTCGGCACGGTGTCGAAACTGCCGGTGCAGCAGGTGGCTTCGCGTAGCAAGCTGCTGATGGCGCTGGCCCGGGCCAATGTGAACCTGCAGCAGTCCGGTGCGGCCCGGACCGCGCTGGGGCGGTTGTCGAACATGCTGGCGCGCAGTGGCACCGACGACGCCGAGGCGGTGAACCAGCGCTGTCAGGCGGCGGTGCTGGCCGCGGCCGATCAGGTGGCCCGCGACCGCACCGAGGGTGTGCTGGACAAGATCACCGAATGCCTCAAGCTGGCCGACGACCTCCCGGCGTGGACGGTGTCGACGGCCGCGAATCTGGCTTCCTTCGTGCGCCTGTGCGACTTCGACTTCGAGGGCGCCCGGGACATGCAGGAGTGGGCCGCGCCCTATCACGTGCGGTCGGCCGATCCGCTGGGCGAGGTGTTCGGCCGCTGCGCACAGGGCGACGCCGCCTACGAGCAGCTCGATATCGACACCGCCACCCGGTGTTTCGAGCAGGCGTGGCAGATCGCCCGCGACCGCGCGGGGTCCCGCTCGAACTCGGCGCGGGTGGCGGCCGCGCTGCTGGGCGAGGTGGCCTACCGGCGCGGTGACCTCGACAGCGCCGAGCGGCTGCTGGATCAGAGCCACGAGCTGACCGCCCGGGTCGGCCCGGTGGACTTCCTGGTCACCATCTTCGTGAGCGGGGCCCGGGTGAAGGCGGTCCGCGGTGACCTGGAGACCGCCGCGGCGCGCCTGGACGAAGGCGCGCGCATCGCGGCCGACCGCCGGCTCACCCGCCTGGCCGCCCAGGTCCGGGCCGAACGCCTGCGGCTGGGCCTGCCCGCCGATGCGCTGACCGCGGGCCTGGTCACCGATCCGATGGCCCGCGCGCTGCGGCACGCCACCGGCGCGGCGGCGCTGGCCGCCGAGGCGGAGGAGATCGCCACCATCCGTGCCCTGCTGGCCCGGCACTACCGCGGCGAGGACCGCGCCACCGACGACTTGGCCCCGCTCGGTGCCGACGACACCGCGGTCAAGCGCGCCCGCGCCCTGTATTCACGCATCCGCGAACAGCATCGGCCGCGCGCCGAACTCGACGCGGCGCTGCTGCTGGCCGAATGCCTGTCGGTCTCAGGCTGGCTCGGGGAGTCCATCGCGGTGCTCACCCCGGTGGTGGTCCGCTGCGCCGGGCTGGGCTGGTCCCGGCCGCTGCTCGATGCCGGGCCGGGCGTGGTGAACATCCTGCGCACCATGCGCCACGAGATGCCGCTGGACGCCGGTACCGAGGCGCCGGAGCTGCCGCGCCGATTTCTCGATTCCCTGCTCTGAACAGCGGATTCAGCGGTACGACCGGCGAATTCGAGTGAGCTCGCCCAGCATCCAGGCTTCATGCAGCCTATTCACAGGGTTTCTCGAGGAATGGTGTCGAGAATCGCCGACGTGCCTGTGACGACGATGCTGCAGTCCCCGCCCGCCGTGCCTCCGGCACCGCAGTTGCCCGCACAGACCCAGACCGGATTCAGGGGCGGCTTCCACCACGGGGTTTCACTGCTGCACGGCTGGCTGCCCCAGGTGATCACCTTCGTCGCGGTCTTCCTGCTGGTGGTGGCGTTCGCGCGCTTCACCCGCCGGTGGTGGCTGTTGTGGGTGCCGGTCTGCGTGGTGTTCGCGCTCGGGCTGGTGTGGGCCTCCTGGATGTACACCAACGACGAGGGGCTGGCGTCGGATCCGGCGCCGGTGCTGCTGTGGATCGCGATCGGCCTGGCGGGGGCGGCGCTCGCCGCCGCGGTGGTCGGCATCCGAACCGGTGGCTGGTGGCAGCGGATCGTGGCCGTGCTGGCCGTGCCGGCGGCGCTGCTGAACGTGGGTGTCGTGCTGAACCAGTGGGTGGGGTACTACCCGACCGCGAACGCGGCGTGGGCTGCCATGACGGCGGAACCGCTGCCGCATCAGGCCAGCCTGGATTCGCTGGCGTCGCTGCGGAACACGAATGTGGGAACCGGGCGGATCGTGCCGGTGGACATTCCGGAATCGGGTAGCCACTTCAATCACCGCACCGAATACGTGTACCTGCCGCCGGCCTGGTTCCAGGGCGACGAGCCGCCCACCCTGCCGGTGGTCATGATGATCGGCGGCGAGTTCAATACGCCGGCGGACTGGGTGCGCAGCGGTCAGATCATGCCCAGCGTGGACGATTTCGCGAAGTCCAACAACGGCCGGACGCCGATCCTGGTGTTCGTCGATTCCGGTGGCAGTTTCAACAACGACACCGAATGCGTGAACGGCCCGCGCGGCGATGCGGCCGACCACCTCACCAATGATGTTCCCGCCTATGTGGAATCGACCTTCGGCGCGTCCGCGGATCCCGCGAAGTGGGGGATCGTCGGATGGTCCATGGGCGGGACCTGCGCGGTGGATCTGGCGACCATGCATCCGGAACTGTTCGGCACCTTCGTGGATATCGCGGGCGATCTCGGTCCGGCCGCGGGCAACAAGGAGCAGACCGTCAAGCGGCTCTTCGGCGGCAGCGAGCAGGCCTGGGCGGCCTTCGATCCCACCACCGTGATGCAGAAGCACGGCCCGTATACCGATACGGCCGGCCTGTTCGACGATCTGACGCCGCCCGCGTGGCAGAAGAAGATGGCCTCCGACCCCAAGGCGAAGGCCTACGTGCAGCAGCAGTCGATCGACGAGAGCAAGGTCGGCATGGGCGGCAAGGACGGCGTCTACGACACCGGCGAGGTCGGCGCGGCCGAGGCGCTCTGTGCCCAGGGGCGGCAGGTCAATATCAACTGCACGGTGCACACCACCGAGGGCGGGCACACCTGGCAGTTCGCGGCGGCGGCCTTCACCTCGTCATTCCCGTGGATGACCGCGCGCCTGGGAATTCCGGTGGCGGGCCTGTCCTCGTAGCAGCGAAAGCAGGCGTGCGGCGAAAGCCGCACGCCTGCGTCGTCTTACGAGGGTTCCTACGCCTTCCACCAGGGGCGCAGCGGCACGGTCCAGGCCTGGTCCGCGCCGAGCTTGACGCCCAGGATCTGGTGCAGCTGCACCACATTGCGCTCGAAGCCGAGCTGACAGCCGGCCATGTAGAGGCCCCACACCTTGGCGGTGCCCTCGCCGACCTCCTCGACGGCGGCATCCCAGTTCTTCACCAGGTTGTCGCACCATTCGGCGAGGGTGAGGGCGTAGTGCCGGCGCAGGTTCTCCTCGTGCAGCACCTCGAGGCCCACGTTCTGGACCTCGGAGATGATGCGGCCGGAGCCGGCCAGTTCGCCGTCGGGGAAGACGTAGCGGTCGATGAAGTCGCCCGCCTTGGTGATGCGGGTGTTGTCCGGCCGGGTGATGGAGTGGTTCAGGAACAGGCCGCCGACCTTCAGCTTCGACTTGATGAATTCGAAGTAGGCAGGGTAGTTGTGCACGCCGATGTGCTCGGTGAGCCCGATGGAGGAGACCGCGTCGAACTCGTCCTCGCGCACATCGCGATAGTCGCTGTGGCGCACCTCGGCGAGGTCGGACAGGCCGTCCTCGGCGATCTTGGCCTGCGCCCACTCGGCCTGCTCGGCCGAGAGGGTGGCGCCGATGACCCGCACGCCCCGCTTGGCGGCGTAGCGCACCATGCCGCCCCAGCCGCAGCCGATGTCGAGCAGCCGGTCGCCGGGCTTCAGGTTCAGTTTTTCGAAGACCAAGCGGTACTTGTTCTCCTGGGCCTGCTCCAGCGTCCAGGCCGGGTCCTCGTAGGCCGCGCAGGTGTAGGTCATGGACGGGCCCAGCACGTACTCGTAGAACGTGTTGGAGACGTCGTAGTGGTGGTGAATGGCCTCGGCGTCACGAGTCTTGCTGTGCCGCAGGCCTTCCAGCGCGATGCGCCGCCAGCGCGGCATGGCCTCCTGCGGCGGCGGGGGCACCGGCTTGAGCAGTTCCCAGCCCAGCGAGCGGGCGATGACCACCAGCTGCAGGGCGGTGGGGCGGCGGAACTTCATGCCCGCCATGGCCTTCAGCAGGGCGTAGGGGTCGCCGGGTTCGACGCCGTGGGCGATCAGGTCACCGGAGATGTAGGCGCGGGCCATGCCGAGGTCGCCGGGCGCGGTGGCGATGAAGTTGACGCCGCGCGGGGTGGTGATCTCCAGGCCGAATTCCGAGTCCTCCGGGCCGGCGCTGCTGCCGTCGTAGCAGGTCAGGCGGATCGGTACGGGTCCGTCGAGGAGGGTCTCGAAGATCTCGGCAATGCTGAGTTTGGTTCCGAGCTCGGCGAATACGTCGGAACGGTCCTTGTACGTGGTCACTTGCGTTGCACCGCCTTCGAATACAGATCCAGTAGACGAGAATCCGGGTCGTAGCGTTTCCTGAGGGTGGGATACGTATCGCCGCCGTAGTAGAGGGAGGCGAATTCATCCTGGCCGTAGAAGGAGTCCGAATACAGGGATTTATGACCGTCCAGTTCGGACACCTTGCGCTCGATGGCACGGTTGGCCGCGCCGTCGGGCTGTCCCGGCACGGTCGGCACGGCCGACCAGAAACCGACATTGACGTAGGTGCGACCGGGCTCCAGCGGATAGAGCGGCCAGGGGCGTTCGGCCGCGTCCTGCGCCTCCGCGGGGTTGTCGCGCAAGCGCAAGGGGCACAACCAGATCGGCTCGATGGGGATCTCGCGCAGGAACCACTCCACGAAATCCGCGGTGTGCTCGATGGGCACCTCGATGTCCTGCACCACCCGTTCGCGCGGCGGATTCCCGTGCCGCGCCTCGATCTTGTCGCCGATCGCGTACCGGTGATCCAGCGCGATCAGCTTCCAGTAGAAGCTGGAGCGCCGGTACTGCCGGGGCCAGAAGCGCCGGATCCGCGGGTTCTGCGCCCCGAATGCCCGTGAGCACCAGAACCAGTCGGTGTCCCAGCGCCACAGGTAGTCGTGGATGGTCAGCCGATCGCGCTTGGGCCGTGCGGAATCGTGCTGGATGGATCGGTAGTAGATGTCCATGCCGGTGTAGTCGCTGACCGGGCCGGGCTCGTCGGTCTGGCGGCCCAGGATCAGGTAGCTCTCGTCGGCGGTGAAGACCACGCCGTCGAGGTAGTCGACCGGTTCGCCGTCGTGGGAGCGGTCCGCGATGATCTGTGTCATCGTCGCCTCCAGCTCCCGCAGATCGTGGAACCGTATGTGCCGCAATGCCACGTAGGGCAGCACCGGTTCGAGTTCTATCTTCAGTCGGGTCGAGTACCCGAGCGTGCCGTAGGAATTCGGGAATCCGCGGAAAAGATCCGCGTGTTCGCCGTCCCGGGTGGCGGTGACGATCTCACCGGCGCCGGTGAGCACGTCGATCTCGAGCACGGATTCGTGCGGGAGACCGTTGCGGAACGAGGTGGACTCGATGCCCAGTCCGGTGACCGCGCCGCCCAGGGTGATGGTCTTCAGCTGCGGCACCACGAACGGTGCCAGCCCGTAGCGCAGGGTGGTGGCGACCAGGTCCTCGTAGGTGGTCATGCCGGCCACGTCGGCCGTGCGGGCCCCCGGGTCCACCGCGATGACCTGCGTCAATCCGGACACATCGAGCCCGGGCGCGGTGCTGCGCGCCCGGGCTCGGAAGAGGTTGGACGTCTTCTTGGCCAGCCGGATGTTCGCATCCGGCGGGATGGCGCGGTACGAGGCCAGGAGGCGATCGACTCCGGCCCGATGCGCGGCGAAACCTGATTCCTGTGCGGCCGGTGCGCGGCCGGCCTTCCCCAACAGACTCACTGCCACCTTCGGAAACCTAGCGTGCACCGACCGGTACGGCCAGCAGGGGAGCACCGGCGGGGCGGGTTTTCACGCACAGTTTGCATGCGTGTCGGCGGGTGCGACCTGCCGTGTAGCGAGGGTATTCCCGTCCCCGGCGTGATGATTGTTACTTCAGCTAACAATTGGGTTACGGTGCGGCCGAGCCCTTTACAGCGGGTCGTCGAGCTCCATCTGCCGGATCTGCGGCAGATACGGATCCAGTTCGCCCGCCTCGAAACGGCACAATCCGATCACGTGCCAGAACTGGCCCGCGGTCAGGCCCTCGGTCTTGTAGCGGCCGTCCGGTGTGAAGGCCACCCAGCCCTCGGGCAGCCCGAGCAGGGTGCCGCGCGGCTGCGGAGCCGCGGCCGGATCCGTCAGCGACCACAGCATGATCGAACCGTCGTTCCCGGCGCTGGCCAGCAGCCGGCCCGACGGGGCGAAAGCCAAGGACCGCACCCGGTTCCGATGGCCGTAGAGGGTGTGCAGGTGCCGGCCGCTGGTGATGTCCCACAGGTTGATGACCAGATCGTCGCCCGCCGTGGCCAGCGTGCCCGACACCGGATCCACCGCCACGCACCACAGCCGCCCGCGGTGCAGGTCCAGCCGGTGCAGCGGGGGCCCGCCGGTCAGACTCCAGATCCGCATCGTGCCGTCCCAGGAGATGCTGGCCAGCCGGTCGCCGCGGAAGACCACCCCGTAGACCCGGTGGCCGCTCGCACCGTCGAGGACCGGGTCCGACAGCGTTTCCAGCAGGTCCCCGGACGCCACGTCCCAGAGCCGGACATGGCCGTCGTCGCAGCCGGTGGCCATGGTCGCGCCCGCCGCGTCGAAGGCGATCGAGCGCACCCGGCCGCGATGCTCGGCGCAGACGGCGTGCTCGCCGCCGGTCTCGCGGGTCCACAGGGTGACGGTGTCGTCGTCATTGGCGGTGGCGATGTAGCGGGCGGCCGGGTCGTAGGCGATGGCCCACACCGGGGCGGAGTCGACGGTGATGTCGCGTTCCGCGGTGGCGGCGTCGATATCGAACACCCGCAGCCGCCCGGCATTGCCCACCGTCACCAGCTGGGCGGGGTGGGCCGGGCTGAAGACGCCGGACTCCAGGGTGATCAGCCCGTCCGCGCTGCCCTGCAGACGCTGGGTCAGCCGCCCGGTGGCGGCGTCCCAGAGCCGCACGCTGCCGTCGTTGCCACAGCCCGCGAGCAGGGTGCCGTCGGCATTGAAGGAGACCGCGCGCACATGGCGGCCGTGCCCGTTGAGGGTGTGCAGGCGCTCGCCGGTGGCGGGATCCCAGATGCGCAGCGCGAACTGGTCGTCGGCGACGGCCAGCTGGGTGCCGTCGGGGCGGAAGGCGAAGGGCCAGATGGATCCGGTGTGGCCGGTGAGCCGGTGCAGCGGCGCGCCGGTGCGGCCGTCGCGCACGTAGACCGCGCCCGCCGTGTCGCCGGAGGCGAGCATGTCACCGGCCGGATCGAAGTCGAGCCAGTGGATGCGCGCGCTGCCGTGCTCGGTGCGGCTGTGCAGCGTCTCGCCGGTGCCGGTGTCCCACAGGCGAATTCCGCCGGCGGTGTCGCCGCTGGCCAGGATGGGCTCGACCGGGTGGAAGGCCATGGTGTACACGATGTGCCGGTGCCCGGCGAGGTCGCTGATCCGCTCGCCGGTGGCCGGATTCCACAGGCCCAGTACGCCGTCCGTGCCGCCCGCGGCCAGCAGCGCGCCGGCGGGATCCCAGCAGATGCGGCGAATCGGGCCCGGCGCGCCCCGGAAGCCGGCGACCTCGGCTCCGGTCGAGAGCTGCCAGATGCGCACCGCGCCATCGTGATACGCGGCGGCCACCCGGTCGCGGTGGAAGGCGATGCTGTAGATGCGTTGCGGCCGGCCGTCCGGCGGCGGGAACTCGTGCAGCGGTTCGCCGTCGGGGAGCTGCCGGATGCGCAGCGCCCCGGCCGCGTCACCGGTGGCGAGCAGTGTTCCGGCCGAATCGGTTTCCAGCGGCCATGGCCAATTCTCATGGCCGGACAGGATCTTTCGCACGGCCCCGCTGGCCGCGTCCCAGATCCGGACGGTGCCGTCGGCCGAACCGGTGACCAGGACCTGCTCGGTGTAGGCGACCGCGAAGGTGCGGGCGCGATGTCCGTGCAAGGTGCGTAGCGTGCGCCCGGTGTCGGCGCCGTAGACGACCACACTGCCGGAATCACAGCCGACGGCGACGGTGCCGCCGTCCGGGCTGTAGGCCAGCGGACGGGGCAGCCGTCCGCTCTGCGCGTCCACCCCGTGCTTGACACCGATTGCGGCCGGGGCGAATTCGGTCAGCGGTGGGGTACCCGGCACCCGTCCGGACCCGGCCAGTTCGGTGCCGAACGGGCTGCCGATCACGTCCAGCAGGGCGGCCCTGCTCCAGCGGCTGCCCTCGCCGCGTGCCCCGGTGAGATCGGTGCGGGCCAGTCGCGCCCCGGTCAGGTCGGCGCGGCCGAGGTTGGCGCGCACCAGGGAGGCCTGATCCAGGTGCGCCCGGTGCAGGCGGGTCCCGCGCAGGTCGGCGTTCTGCAGGTTGGCGCTGGTGAGCTGGACCTCGGTCATATCCGCTCCGCGGAGATCGGTGCCGACCAGGGAGGCCTGGTCGAGTTGCGCGCCCGCCAATCGCACGCCGCGCAGGACCGCCTGGTCCAGCACCGCGCCGGTCAGCCGGGTCTCGGTCATGTTCGCGCCGGTGAAGTCGAGCTGTTGCAGATTGCGGAAGGACAGATCCTCCCGCGACAGGTCCAGCCCGCGCAGGTCCTTGTCGGGCGAGATGCGCAGCCGGGCCGCGATCCTGGCGGCATTGGTCCGGGTGATCTCGTGCTCGTCCGGATCGTCCTGGGTGCGCTCCACCCAGGCCTGCAGCAGCTCGACCTCGCCCAGATCGCAGAGGAATTCGACGGCCAGCGGTTCCAGCTGCGCCTGCGCCAGCGGCGCGGGGGCGGTGACTCCGGTGCTCAGCTGGGCGGCGACCTGCTTGGCCACCAGCCAGTCGCGTACCGAGGAGTGGATGAAGCCGAAGCGGTTGTCCTCCGCCCGCACGATCAGGCTGCGCGAACCGAGGGTGTGCACGAACTGCGCGACATTGAGCCGGCTCGCGTCGATCTGCTCCACGGCGGCGTGCGCGACCTCGGTCAGCTCGGCCAGATTCAGATACGGCCGCCCGGTCTCCCACACCCGCAGCGCGAAATACGTGACGGCGAGCCACAGTTCGTCGATGCGCAGGATGGGATGTGAGCCGGCGCGCTCGGGGGAGCGTTCGATCTCGTAGCCGAGCCAGCTGGTCAGGATCTCCTCGTAGAGCCGGGTCGGCCCGATGATGCGGCGGGCCCCGGCCGCGGTGCGCAGCCGATGTTCGTCCAGATCGGCGATGAAGCTCAGCATGCGCGGGTTGCAGGCCAGCTCGAGCAGGCCGGGAATGCCGCGCAGCAGCCGCATCCGGGCGTCGGCCGAGGGGCCGGCGGTGCCGTAGCGATTGACCAGGAAGGCGTGCACCTGCTCAGCGGTGAAGTTCTCCACGCTCAGCAGGTAGCGATCCGGATGGGGTTCCTCCTGGGTCTGCAGCGCGGTGGCGATCTGGTCGTAGGACTTGAAATGCTGGGTGCGCCCGGCCACCACGACCTTGGCCCGGCCCACCGCGGCCTGCAGCAGGGTGGCCATGTGCTCGGCGGCGCTGTCGTAGTTGAGGCGGGTGAGCAGTTCGTCGAAGCCGTCGAAGAGCAGCACCACCCGGCCCTGTTCGAGCATGTAGCGCAGGGCGCGCAGATCGATGCGGGATTCGCCGTTGTTGGCCAGGTGCGCGGCCAGCAGGGTGTCGAGAGAGCTGGTGCGGTCCAGGTCGCGTAGTTCGATGAGGATGGGGACGAGCCGGCCGGCGTTCGCGGTGATGCGGCGAGTCAGCTCGCGCAGGGCGAAGGTCTTGCCGAGCCCGAAATCGCCGAGCAGCAGCACGAATCGGCCGTCGTCGGCGGTCACCAGGCGCATGAGCTCGGCGACCAGGTCGCTCTGCACCTCGCGGCCGTGCGGGGCCAGCACGCGGAAGCGTTGCGGCACATACAGATCGGGCGCGTAGGCGGGGTCGTCGCGCAGGCGCGCCGACTGCTTGCGCAGATAGTCGCCGAGATTGGCCATGCCCTGGAAGTCGGGGAAGCTGCGGATCCGCACGCCCTCGGCGGCCGCGCGGTCGAGCAGTTCCCGGCTCGGCGCGGGACCCAGGTAGATGAGCTGGGAGCCGGGTTTCGGTTCCGGGCCGAGGAATTCGTCGAGGACCTGGCCGGTCACCTCGCCCACGTGCGCGCCGATGATGAGCTGCTCGATCACCGGCTCGGATTTCACGGTGACCAGCAGGTACGGCGGGTCGGAGGCGATGCGGCGGATGCGCGCCCCCGGATAGCGGACCTCACACACCTCGGCGACCTGCTCCAGCAGCATGTCGTGCGGCCTGGCGGTCTCGCTCGCCCGGAGTTCGGGCCGCCGGGGTTCGGGCGGGGGTGCCGGCAGCTCCGGGGGCGTGGCCCGGCTCGACAGCGCGACAGCGCAATTCGTCCAGATGAGCTGTTGCAGGGCGGGGGTCTCGAAGGATTCGTCGCATCGGTGGCGGGTGAGTCCGGCGGCGGTGATGTGGAGGAGTTCGGCCTGGCCCGGGGCGGGAGCCGGTAGCACGGGCATGGTGCCGGTGGGATGGGCGAGCGAGCGGCCCGCCCGGCCGGGGCCGCGCAGCAGCAGGTTCAGGCGCGGGCCCAGGCGGCGGAAGGTGCGTTCGGCGTCGCGGAGCACGCCCGGGTCGTACGGTGAGACGTTCGGGCCGGGGGCGGGATCGTGGCGGACGACGCCCAGCCGGAACCAGCCCTGCGCCTCCTGGACGCGCAGGTGCTCGGCGAACCAGTCCTGCTGCTCGGTGCCGACGGAGCCGTAGTCGTCCTCGGGGCGGTGGGTGGCGGCCATGGTGGAATTCAGCCCGGCCACCACGAGCCGCAATTCGGGTACCGGGAACAGGGTCCAGGGCTGGCCGACATCGAAGACCAGATTGTCGAGTCCGCGGTACAGGGTGTTGAACATCTGCTCGAACAACCGCAGTTTCGCGTAATAGGGCGGCCGGGGGAGGCGGTCGTTGGCCTCGCAGTCGAGGAAGTGGGCCCGGCAGAGGAGTCTGGAGATGTCGTGATTGCCGGGGACTACGACCAACCGGTCGGGTTCCAGCTTGAGCAGGACCCGCAGCCCCGTGAGAAACGAGACGGCCTTGCGGAACTCGGCCGGATGGGCGGACTCGGTGAGGTCGCCGCTCACCACGATCAGATCCGGCGCGGGGGCCTGCCGGTCGATGAGCTCGGTGACCGCGCCATAGATATGCGACTGCAAGCCTTCGGGATCGGCGGGGACATCGGCGGACGACAGGGTGCGGCCGAACCGCGGGCCACCGACATGCAGGATCGACAGCCCCGCATGCGGACGACTCGCCGCCGTGTCCACCGGAAAGGCCGGCGGCGACAGCGGGCGCCGGCGGACCACGGTGGATTCCGGTGCCGGCGACCAGATGTCGTCCGCGCGCGGGTCCGGCTGCCGCCGCGGCGTCCACCGGTCCGAGAGCATCCGCTCGACCCGGTCCAGTACCGCGCGCCGCATCTCGGCCGCATCGTTCACTCCGAGCAGATCGAGGCACGCGACACCCGTGGGCAGCCACTCCAGCGCACACTCGCTGACCCGAAGCGCCAGCAGCTTCCCCGGATCCACATCCAGCGCGGCCTGCCACTCCCGGTTCGCGTGCCGCGAGGACACGTAGTCCCGCGTCAGCACCGCCACCACCAGATCGGACTCCCGCACCCCGCGCTGCACGAAGTCCGCATAGTTGGTCGCCGGATCGAAATCCCACGACGACACCACGGTTCGATACCGCGCCTCGGCATGCTCCAGCTGCCAGGCCAGCCAGATGGCCCACCGCTCGTCGGCCGGAGAGTAACTCGTGAAGAGCATCCGCGACCGCCCACCCCACAGCGTCACCCTGCCAGTATCCCGCCATCGAAAGCGTCCCGGGGCCAATCGAATTGACCTCTTCCGAATTTCCCGGCCCGCGCGACAGTCCGCGGCCCGTGCGACCTTCCCGCTGATCCTGCGATCATTGGTCAATGCCCGAACAGCTGGAATCCGGTTCGCCGCCCACCCGGGCAGACTCGGTCGCGCGCCGGCGGCCCAGTGTGCTGGATTCGGTCCGGATCGGGCTGCTGATCGTTGGATTGCTGTGTGTGGCGACGGGACTGCTGCCCAGGCATGAGGCGGCGGAGAACATGCGGCGGATCGCGCCGTTGTTGTTGTTTCTGGGCAGTGTGATCGTGCTGGCGAACCTGGCTCGGCGGGCCAAGGTGTTCGATGTGATCGCGCATCGGCTGGCGATCATCGCCGGTGGGAATTATGCCGGGTTGTTCCTGCTGTGCGTGCTGTTCGCGTCGACCACGACGACGGTGCTGAATCTGGATACGACCGCGGTGCTGCTGACACCGGTGATGATCGCGCTGGCGGGGCCGGCGCGGATTCCGCCGCTGCCGCTGGCCATGACGACGCTGTGGCTGGCGAATACGGCGAGCCTGTTGCTGCCGGTGTCGAATCTGACCAATCTGCTGGCGGCGGATCGGGTAGCGCTGGACGCGACCGGTTTCGCGGCCAGAATGTGGCTGCCGCAACTGCTTTCGATCGCGGTGACCATGCTGTGCCTGTGGTGGTGGTACTGGCGGCGGTCGGAGCGCGGGGCCGACCGGTATGTGGTGCCGGAGCCGATCCGCCCGGCGGATCTGCGGGAACGGGTGCTGCTGTACGCGTCCGGTGGCGCGTGTGTGCTGTTCGTACTGGCCATTCCGTTCGTGGGGGATCGGATCGGGATCGCGGCCACGGTGGCCGCGGCCATCGCGGTGCTGGCCTTCGCCATCTGCGACCGGTCGGCGCTGCGCCTGTCGCTGTTCCCCTGGCAGCTGCTGGTTTTCGTGTCCGGGCTGTTCCTGGTGGTGCCCACGCTGTCCGCGCACGGCCTGTCGACCGTGATGGATCATCTGATCGGGCAGGACTCCAGCGGTCCCAGCGTGTTCCGGGCCGCCGGCGCGGGCGCGGCGCTGTCCAATATCGTCAACAACCTGCCCGCCTATACCGCGGGCGAGGCCGTGATCTCACCTGGTGAGCGGAACCAGTTGCTGGCCTTGCTGATCGGCACCAACGCGGGCCCGGTGGTCACCCCGTGGGCCTCCCTGGCCACGCTGCTGTGCCTGGAGTTCTGCCGCACCCACGCGGTACGGGTCCCCATGCGCCGGTTCCTGCTGACCGGCCTGGTGCTCGCGGTGGCCGCGACCGCCGCCGCCACCGCGGGGCTGCTGCTCACCGGCTAGAACGTATTCACCGGGCGCAGTGCGTATTCCACGATCTCGATGACATCATCGTCGGTATACACGGTGGGCAGGGGTAGGCCGAGGCTTTCCAGCAGCCTGCGCACCTGCCCGATCGTCGGCTCGCTCGGCGGCCGCAGATCGGCGTCGCGACTGAGCTGCACCGGCTGCGCCTGTTTGAAGCTCACCGCCAATTCCCGGGTGAAATCCGAATACTGGGGTTTGCCGCGCTCGAACAGCAGCGCCGGGGTTTTCGAGCCGCGCTGATTCATGATCACCACGTTGTCCGACATGTCCCAGCGGTAGGTCGACAGCGTCGACGACAGCCCGAGTTCGACGGTCAGGAACTCCGACTGCTGCCGATACCAGGCGCAGGCCAGCGCCGTGGCGTACGACTGTTTGCGAATGCGGTCGGCCGTCCACGGTCGCCCGCTGGCATCGCCCTGCGGCTGGAGCGAGTTGCGGTACTGCGCGTCCGCCAGGCACAGCTGCTCATTGCCCGGGTCCAGCACCTCTACCCGCAGATTCAGCAGGTGGCTCTCGTCCCGCGCCCGCCCGAGGAAATACGGCAGCGTCACCGCGCGCAGGTAGGTTCCGGTGCCGCCCTTGTAGATCCAGTTGTCGGTGTCCCGCCGGGCCCGGGCGTGCGCCTGATCGATCTCCGCGCCGTGCAGCAGCCGGACCGCCGCCAGTTCCCGGACCAGCCGGGAGGTCCGATTGCGGTCGCGCAGCAGGGTGAGCGCGAGCAGGCTCAGCACGAGCAGCGTCGCGCCGCTCACCGCGTTCAGATTGGCGAACTTGTCGAAGGCCTCGACCACAATGGCCGTGGCCGCCACGACCAGCGTCACGACACCGTCGATATTGAGCCGGATCCAGGTCACGAACCGCGTCATCACCGCGTCCTCCCCCGCAGTAGTGCACCCAGGATAGGTGGCCGACCCGACCCGGCGCAGCGAACCGGCGCAGCCGGATGCGGCGTAGCATGACCGAGCGGTAGCAGGGCAGAGTGCCGGTCGGCCCGCGCAATCACTAAGGAGCACATGGTGGGACAGGTCAGCGCCTCCAGTTCGATCGTCGTCGCGGCGGATCCGAAGCGCACCCTCGACGCGATCGCCGATTACGAGACAGTGCGGCCCAAGATCCTCTCCGCGCACTACCGCGACTACAAGGTGGTCGAGGGCGGCCAGGGCGCCGGCACCGTCGCCGAGTGGACGCTGCAGGCCACCGAGAAGCGCTCCCGCAATGTGCGCGCGGCCATCTCGGTCTCCGATTCCATGGTGACGGAACGGGATTCGAACTCCTCCATGGTCACCGCCTGGACCGTGACCCCCTCGGGCACCGGCTCGCTGGTCACCGTGCGCACCACCTGGAAGGGCGCGGGCGGCATCGGCGGCATCTTCGAGGGCATCTTCGCGCCGCTCGGCCTGAAGAAGATCCAGGCCGAGGTGCTCGAGAACCTGAAGCGCGAGCTCGCCTAGCGAGCTAGGGGGTCAGCCCTCGCCGCCGATGTCGAAGAGGTTGCCCTCCGGGTCCGCCAGCGTCGCCCACTTCACGCCGTATTCGTCGAAGTCCGCGAGATGTTTGGCCCCGAGGGCAACCGCGCGCTCGACCTCGGCGGTCAGGGCGCTGCCCGCACTCAGGTCGACGTGCACGACGTTCTTGCCCGGGTTCTTGTCCGGCACCTGGGCGAACATGAACGTCGGGGTGGCGGCGGCGTTGTCGATGGTCGCGAAATGCTCGTTCGCGCCCTCGTCGACCGGGCGGTCCAGCAGCTGCGCGTAGAAGCCCGCGAGCGCGGCGGCGTCGTGGCAGTCGAAGACGATATTGCCGAGGGACAGTGCCATGGATTCTCTCCTTCTTCAGAGCCGGCCGATGGGCCAGCAAACTTCGGTGCGGTAGTCGGCGGGCTCGGCATCACCGGGCCCGACCAGGTAGATCTCGCGCACGGGTTCGATGAGCGCGGTGTCGTGTTCGGCCACATGGCTGCCCAGCGCGCCATAGGTGCGGTCGAATTCGGTGAACGGGCCCGCGTGGACGGCGATGGCGAACCGGCGGGCGGGCAGGTCGAGGACGGTCCCGGCGTCGACGCGGTCCCGGTGCCGCTCGTCGATGGGCACGAAGGTGACGACTTCGCCGCGGTCGTATTCGAAGAACTCCGGCGCGTAGGTGGCGCCGCCCGGTCCGGCGGGTGCGAGGTTCGCCGCGGCCAGTTGCGCGTACATGGTTCCGTAGCTGTGCTCACACCACGCATCGCAGTCCTCGCGCGCCACCTCCGCCGTCATGGCCAGCGCCGGATAGCTTGCGACCGAACGGTATTCGACGCTGATCCCGGTCGACGGCAGCAGCAGCGCCCGGAGCGAGGCCACCACGTCGCGGGTGCGCACCAGCTCGGCCTCCATGCGCTCGAGATGCGCCCGGATGGCCGCGTCCCGCGCCGCCTGATCCGGGGCGGCCATCACCGCCTTGATCTCCGGCAACGGCATGTTCAGCTCGCGCAGCCGCTTGATCAGGTGCGCCTGGTCCACCTGCTCGGTCGAATAGAACCGATAGCCGGAGCCCGGGTCGATCGCCACCGGGGCCAGCAGGTCGATCTCGTGGTAGTACCGCAGCGTCTTGATGGTCAGGTAGGTGAGCCGGGAGAACTCGCCGATCGGAACCGTTGCCGTCATGCCCTTAGCGAACACCCTCCAGCGAGGGGAGAGTCAAGCAGCGCGGCGCGCGTCGCCGACTAGGCTGGGGAGCGATCACCATCCCCCAGGAAGGACGCGCCGTGCAGCCCGGTGAAGGTTTCGATTTCCAGCAGTTGATGGCCCAGGCCCAGCAGATGCAGCAGGCCGTCATGGCCGCGCAGCAGGAGATCGCGGAGTCGGAGGTCGAGGGCGAGGCGGGCGGTGGCCTGGTGCGCGCCCGGATCCGCGCCACCGGCGAGGTGCTGGCGCTGACCATCGACCCGAAGGTGGTCGATCCGGAGGATGTGGACACGCTGCAGGATCTGATCATCGGCGCGCTCAACGACGCCATGGAGACCGCGCAGAACCTGGCCGCCGAGCGGCTGGGCCCGCTGGCCGGCGGTCTCGGCGGCGGCGCGCTGCCCGGACTCTGATCGGGGCTGGGTAGGTGTACGAGGGTCCGGTTCAGGATCTCATCGACGAGTTGGGCAAGCTGCCCGGCGTCGGCCCGAAGAGCGCGCAGCGCATCGCGTTTCATCTCCTCTCGGTGGAGCCGCCGGAGATCGACCGGCTGCAGGCAGCCCTGCAGAAGGTGCGGGACGGCGTGCGGTTCTGCGCCGTCTGCGGCACCGTCTCCGACGGTGAACTGTGCCGTATCTGCGCCGATCCGCGCCGCGACCGCACCATGATCTGCGTGGTCGAGGAGCCCAAGGATGTGCAGGCCATCGAGCGCACCCGGGAATTCCGCGGGCGCTATCACGTGCTCGGCGGCGCGCTCGACCCGCTGTCGGGTATCGGACCGGATCAGTTGCGCATCCGGGAATTGCTGACCCGCATCGGAAATCAGGACGACGGCGTGGATGTCACCGAGGTGATCATTGCCACCGATCCGAATACCGAGGGCGAGGCGACGGCCACCTACCTGGTCCGCATGCTGCGCGATTTCCCGGGACTGAGTGTGACGCGCCTGGCCTCGGGTCTGCCCATGGGCGGCGATCTGGAATTCGCCGACGAATTGACCCTGGGCCGCGCCCTTTCCGGGCGTCGCGCCCTGTAAGTGGGGTACCGGATCGGGTTATGTCCAGGTCGGCGGCGCGGGGAGCGCCGCCGGCTGCGGGCAGGGAATGTGTTGAACGTTCCTGGGGATATCGGCTCCGGCCCCGCTGGCGTGCAATGCCACGGCGATAGCGAAAGTAGCCGCCAAACCGGCCACGACTGCCAAGCCCTTACGCAAGGTCCCGTTCTTCAAGGATGGGCGTAGCTTCGACCGGCGTAGCTTCATGTTTCGCTCCTCGCCTCGGTGAGTAATGCGTACAAGCTCGGAAACACCGCGTGCAATTAGCGAAATGCTAGCTTTCCTGTGCGTGCGCAGCCTTCATTCCGGGGGGTTGGAAGTGGAAATTGAAATCGGTCCGTTATTCGACGGTCAGAACGTGAGACGCTGCCAATCCAGTGCGGCGAATCCCGAACGATCTCCGGTGGCCCAGCCCCAGATGAGATCGGCCACAATTCGAGGGTCGTTCGCGGTGGCGGCGAAATGCTTGTCGGCGGACCCGTCCCGGTATTCCAGGTCGTAATGCCCGTCCTGATGCCGATAGGTCTGGATGTAGATCTGATCTCCGGTTTCCACGATCAGATACGGACCGGGTTGTCCCAGCTCCGGAATCCACAGCTCCACCAGTTGCCGTGTCAGGTACGGGAATTCACCCGCCCCGCCGTGCGTGACGGCGGCGGTGACCGATTCGGCCGGATCCACCAACCAGGCCAGCTGCGGGTCCCACAGCGCGTAGTCGTGCGGGGTGCCCAGCTCGAACAGCAGCCCGCGTACATGGCCGATGGCGTCGTAGGGGGTGGAGACGAACAGGGCGTCGCCGAGCACGCCGTCGCCGGCGGGCGAGCCCAGGAAGCTGTCCGCCTCGGGCAGTTCGCCATTGCGCTCGTCCAGCTCGGCCGCGATTCCGGTGACGGCGTCACCGGCCGGTCTGCCGTCCTGCGCGGTCAGATACGTGTCCACCTCGGCGGGGGACACGGCGGCTCCGGAGGGCAGCAGAACGAGGTCGTAGCTCACCCGGCCAGGCTAGCTGTCGGAAAAACTCCCGCGTGTCCCGGCCTTCGCGTGGTGAACTGGACAGATGGGGATCAAGGTTTCCCTCGAACATCGCACCACCTATTCCTTCGACCATCCCGTGCGCGTCCATCCGCACGTGGTCCGCCTGCGACCCGCCCCGCACACCCGCACCGCCATCGAGGCGTACTCGATGCGGGTGAGCCCCGGGAACCACTGGGTGAACTGGCAGCAGGACGCGTTCGGGAATTTCCTGGCGCGCTTGATCTTCCACGAGCCCACGCCGGAACTGTCCATCGTGGTCGGGCTGATCGCCGATATGGACGCCATCAATCCCTTCGATTTCTTCGTCGAGGAGCACGCCGAGCATTTCCCGTTCGGCTACTCGCCGCAGTTGTCCGCCGACCTCGAGCCCTATCTGCGGCCGGTGGACGAGGGCGAATCCGGTTCCGGCCCCGGCGCTTCGGTAAGGGACTGGGTGCGCCGCCACACGCCGGCGGATCGGCCGCGCACCATCGACTTCCTGATCGCGGTGAATCAGGCGCTGCGCCATGATGTCGCCTACACCGTCCGGATGGAGCCGGGCGTGCAGTCGCCGGATCACACGCTGCGCGCCGCCCTCGGCTCGTGCCGGGATTCGGCGTGGCTGCTGGTGTCCATTCTGCGGGAGTTCGGGCTGGCCGCCCGCTTCGTCTCCGGGTATCTCATCCAATTGGCCCAGGACGTGCCGTCTCTGGACGGACCCTCGGGGCCGCTCGCCGATTTCACCGACCTGCACGCCTGGACCGAGGTGTACCTGCCCGGCGCGGGCTGGGTGGGCCTGGACCCCACCTCCGGCCTGTTCGCCGGGGAGGGCCACATTCCGCTGGCCGCCACCCCGCATCCGGTCTCGTCGGCACCGATCACCGGATCCACCGACCCGGTCGCCGCCAGTCTCGACTTCTCGAATACCGTGCGCCGGATCCACGAGGATCCGCGAGTCACCCTGCCCTACACCGATTCCCAGTGGGAGCGCATCCGCGCCGCGGGCGCGGTCGTGGACGCCCGCACCGAGGCCGCCGGGATCGGCCTGACCATCGGCGGTGAACCCACCTTCGTCTCCCTCGACGATCAGACCGGTCCGGAATGGACCACCGAGGCCGACGGCCCGCGCAAGCGCGAACGCGCCGCCGACCTGGCCGAGCGCCTGCGCCGTATCTACGCGCCGACCGGCCTGGTGCAGTACCGCCAGGGCAAGTGGTATCCGGGAGAACCCCTGCCGCGCTGGGAAATCGCCATGACCTGGCGCGACGACGACGAACCACTGTGGCGGCACCCCGACCTGCTCGCGCATCCCTGGCTCCCGCAGGCCGGCGACGTGGGTGAGGCCGCCGCGCGAGCGGTGATCGCCCACATCGCACGGGGCTTGGGCCTGCCGGACGGTCAGGTGCGGCCCGCCTACGAGGATTCGCTGCTCCGGATGGCCGCCAAGGCCGTTGCGCCACAGGGTGATCCGGTCGGTGCGGACGAGGATCTGGACAGCGGCTCGGATTCGCCGTCGGCGCGCAGCGCGCTGCTGGCTCGGCTGGATGCCGCTGTCGGCGAGCCCGCCGCCTACGTGCTGTCGCTGTACCGCCGGGACGACGAGGCCGGGTGGGCGAGCGCCGACTGGAAGCTGCGGCGCGGTCGAATCGTCTTGACGGAGGGCGATTCCCCGGCCGGACTCCGGTTGCCGCTGCGGTCCGTCACCTGGAACGCGCCACCGCCGCGACCCGAGGCGGACCCGTTCGCGCCGCGCCCGCCGCTGGCCGCGGATGAGCCGCCCGCGGTGGTGGAGTCCGCGGAGCGCGCGCCGATCACCGCGCTGGTCGCCGAGGTCCGCGACGGCCGGCTGTTCGTATTCCTGCCTCCCGTCGAGGAATTCGGCGCGTTCTGCGATCTGGTGCGCCGGGTCGAGGAGGCCGTCGCCGCGGTCGGCCGGCCGGTCGTGCTGGAGGGTTATCCGGCCCCGGTGGACGACCGGTTGCGTACCTTGTCCCTGGCGCCCGACCCGGGCGTGATCGAGGTGAACGTCCAGCCCACCACCGGTTTCGCCGAGCAGTCGCGGCTGCTGGAGACGCTCTACGAGCAGGCCCGGCTGGCGCGGCTGAGCACCGAATCCTTCGATGTGGACGGCACCGACCGCGGCACCGGCGGCGGCAATCACATCACGCTCGGCGGCCGCACCCCGGCGCACTCGCCCCTGCTGCGCCGCCCGGACCTGCTGGTGTCGCTGCTCACCTACTGGCAGCGGCATCCGGCGCTGTCCTATTTGTTCTCGGGCCGCTTCATCGGCCCGACCTCCCAGGCGCCCCGTGTCGACGAGGGACGTGAGGACGCGCTCTACGAACTGGAGATCGCCTTCGCCGAGATCGCCCGCCTGAGCCGGGCCGCCGCGGCCGCCGACCCCGGCGAGCCGGCCGCGCCGCCCTGGGCGGTCGATCGCGCGCTGCGCCACCTGCTCACCGACCTCACCGGCAATACCCACCGCGCCGAATTCTGCATCGACAAGCTCTACAGCCCGGATTCGGCGCGCGGCCGCCTCGGACTGGTGGAACTGCGCGGCTTCGAGATGCCCCCGCACTTCCGCATGGCCATGGTGCAGTCGCTGCTGGTGCGGGCGCTGGTGCTGCGGTTCTGGGAGCACCCCTACACCGCGCCGCTGCTCCGGCACGGCGCCATCCTGCACGGGCGTTACCTGCTGCCGCATTTCCTGCAGGCCGATATCGCCGAGGTGGCGGCCGATCTGCGCGCGCACGACATCGAATTCGACACCAGCTGGCTGGATCCGTTCTCGGAGTTCCGTTTTCCTCGCTTCGGCACGGTGGTACTCGGGGATATGGAAGTGGAACTGCGCGGGGCGATCGAGCCGTGGAACACCCTCGGGGAACAGACCACCGCCTCCGGGACCGCGCGATACGTGGACTCCTCGGTCGAGCGCCTGCAGGTCCGGGTGACCGGGGCGGACCGGGACCGGTATGCGGTGACCTGCAACGGTTTCCCGCTGCCCCTCATCCCGGCCGGGCGGGCGGACGTGCAGGTCGCGGGCGTGCGGTATCGGGCGTGGCAGCCGCCGGAGTCCCTGCATCCGACGATCACGGTGGACGCGCCGCTCGTCTTCGACGTGGTCGAGCTGCAGACCGGCCTGTCCCGCGGCGGCTGCACGTATCACGTGAGCCATCCGGGCGGCATGTTCTATGCCGGGCCGCCGGTGAATTCGGTGGTGGCGCAATCCCGGCGCAATCGGCGATTCGAATCCTCCGGGCACACCCCGGGCCCGGTCGATATCGCGGATTTGCGTGCCAAAATGGCCATACAGGCAACAGACGTCGGTGCGCCCGGAATACTCGATCTGCGCCGGGCGCGGACCGTGTGGGGCGTCGTCGGCGATCGATAGGCATACCCGGGGATGTGGTAGCGGTGACAGTGCTCGACGCAGTGCCACCCGGCGAGGAGTTCGCGAATTACCGTGCCGCCGCGGCCGATACCGGCGCCCGCGACGCCTGCGGCCTGGCCACCGGCGGCTTCTACGACGAACTCGTCGATCACGACGGCCGCCTGCGCGGCCTGTGGGCCGACCTGTCCGCCGACTTCCTGGACCAGGGCCGGGCCGGACTGCACCGCATCGACGGCCGGGTCCGGCGGCTGATCGAGGACGACGGCATCACCTACACCGAACTGACCGGCTCCGAAGGGGCCGCGACGCCCTCGCCGTGGCGGCTGGACCCGATTCCGCTGCTGCTCTCCGACACCGAGTGGGCGGCGCTGGAATCCGGTGTGGTGCAACGTTCCCGGCTGCTCGACGCGGTGCTCACCGACGTGTACGGCGCGCGCCGCACCCTCACCGAGGGGCTGCTGCCACCGCAGGTGGTCTTCGCGCACCGCGGCTATGTCCGTGCCGCGCACGGTATTTCCCTGCCGGGACGGCATCAGCTGTTCCTGCACGCCTGCGATGTCAGCCGCTGGAGCGACGGCGGCTTCCGGGTGCTCGCCGACTGGGCGCAGGCTCCTTCCGGCGCGGGCTACGCGCTGGCCGACCGCCGTGTGGTGTCCGCCGCCATTCCCGAGGCCTTCGAGCTGGCCGGCCCGCGTCCGCTCACCCCGTTCGTGCGGGCCATGCGGCTCATGCTCATCGAGGCCGCGCCGCGCGGCGCCGACGAGGACCCGGTGGTCGTGGTGCTGAGCCCGGGCGTGCACTCCGAAACCGCCTTCGACCAGGCGTATCTGGCCTCCGTGCTGGGCTTCCCGCTGGTGGAGAGCGCCGACCTGGTGGTGCGCGACGGCCGGCTGTGGATGCGCTCGCTGGGCACGCTCGAACGGGTCGACGTGGTGCTGCGCCGCGTGGACGCCGAGTTCTCCGATCCCCTGGACCTGCGGCCGGATTCGCGCCTGGGCGTGGTGGGCCTGGTGGAGGTGCTGCGGCGCGGTGCGGTCACCGTGGTCAACACCCTGGGCAGCGGACTGCTGGAGAATCCGGCGCTGGCCGCGTTCCTGCCACGCCTGTCACGGCGGTTGCTGGACGAGGAACTCGCCCTGCCGGGAATCGAATCCTACTGGGGCGGAGACGATTCCGAACGCTCCCACCTGACGGCCAACCTGCACCGCCTGATCCTGCGCTCCACCGTGGACGGCACCACGGTCTTCGGCCCCATCCTCACCGCCGTGCAGCGCGCGCAATGGCGGGCCCGCATCGAGACCGAGGGCTGGAAGTGGGTCGGCCAGGAACCGGCCCGCTTCTCGGTCGCCCCCGCGGTCGACGGCTCCGGCGGACTCGCTGCCGCCCCGGTCGCCGTCCGCCTGTTCTCTCTGGCCGGACGCGTCGGATACCGCATCATGCCGGGCGGATTGGGGCAGCTGCATCAGCGCGGCGGACCCGAGGGCATGGTGGGGGAGGCCGCGGCCAAGGACGTCTGGGTGCGCGCCGCGCCCGCCGCCGTCCCGGCCGTGCCCGCGGCCACCACCGAGGTACCCGAGGAGCGCGAGCGCCGGGTCGTCGCGGTCGCCCCGATGGACGTGGTCAGCTCGCCGCGCGTGCTCAACGACCTGTTCTGGCTGGGCCGCTACGGCGAGCGCGCCGAGGTCACCGTGCGCCTGCTCAGCGCCATCCACGA
The DNA here is from genome assembly GCF_040609015.1 of Nocardia sp. NPDC004860. Lineage (NCBI taxonomy): Bacteria > Bacillati > Actinomycetota > Actinomycetes > Mycobacteriales > Nocardiaceae > Nocardia > Nocardia sp. NPDC004860. Next base: position 154,926 of record NZ_JBEXJI010000011.1, read on the forward strand.
GCGCCACCAGGACTACCGCTACCGGCCGTGGCTGGAGGGTGCGGAGGCGATGCCCATCCTGATGGCCGCCCTCGCCCGCATGACCGGCACGACCCCGGCCGAGCCGAAGCTGCCCGCCGTACCGAAACCGACTGCTGTGCACAGTGATTCTCCGGAGCGCCGGCGCAGGCGCCGCCAGCCGGAGGCGCAGTCCGCCGCGCGGACCCGATCCGGATCCCAGCCGCCGCGGCGTCGCGAGTACTCCGACGAGCCGACCGTCCCGATCGCGCTGCCCGGCGCGTCCCGCCGCGACCACGACTACCTGGTCTCTCTGACCGTCGACCGTGAGGTTCCCGGCTCGGTCGCGTTCTCCATGGAGCGCTACGCGAAAGCCGCACGCGCCGTGCGTGATCAGCTCTCACCCGACACCTGGATGGTGCTCGGCTCCATCGATCGAGCCCTGTCGGAGTACCGGGCTGTCCGCGGCGACCGTGGCGCGGCGCTGTCGGCCGTGCACTCCCGCGCCCTGTCCGCCCTGCTGTCGCTGACCGGCATCGACGCGGAATCGGCCGTGCGGGACACAGGGTGGCACGTCATGGACATCGGGCGGCGCATCGAGCGCGCGCTGGCGCTGTCGGCCCTGCTGACCGCCGCCCTCACCGACGCCTACCCGCCGGAGGTCGGCCGGGTGGTGACCGATGCGGTCCTGCAGGCCACCGTCTCCGCGGTGAGTTACCGCCGCCGCCACGGTGATTCGGTCCGCATCGCCGCCGTCGCCGGACTGCTGCTGTTCGACGGGCACAACCCGCGCTCGCTGGCCTACCAGCTGGAACGCCTCGAGGCCGACTTCCCGGCACTGCCCGGGGCCTCCGGATCCTCACGCCCGCAACGACTCCTGGCCGATGCCCAGCGCATGCTGCGCCGCGTCGACCCGGCCGAGCTGGAGACCGTCGCCGACGGCCGCCGCGCCGAACTGGCCGAGCTGCTCGACGGCGTCCACCTGCGGCTGCGCAAACTCTCCGAATCCTTCGAGGCGAGCCGGCTGTCGGTGCCGCGCGAGATCCAGCCGCTGTGGGGCTCCGCCCGGGTGGTGGGCTGATGCGCCGCTACCGGGTGCTGCACCGCACCGTCTACCTGTACTCGGACGTGGTCAGCAGCTCCTACGGCCGTGCCTACCTGACACCGCGCGAGTTTCCGGGACAGCGGTTGCTGTCCCACGACATTCGCGTCGATCCCCTCCCGTCGGATCGATCGGTCGGCACCGACGTGTACGACAACACCACCCTCTACTTCCACGTCACCGCCGAACATCGCCGGCTGGAGGTGACCGGCGAATCCCTCGTCGAAGTCGGCGCGCCCGCCGCGCCGGCCGCGCAGCCGGCCTGGGAGCAGGCCCGCCCGACCGCCGAGAACGGCCCGCTCGCCGTGGAATTCACCCTCGACCTGACCCCGCCCGAGATCATCCCCGAGGTCGCCGCCTACGCCGCCGAATCCTTCCCGCCCGGCCGCCCGCTGCTGGACGCGGTGCGGGAACTGACCACGCGCATCCATACCGACTTCGCCTACGAATCCGGTTCCACCACCGTCAGCACCAGCGTCGCCGACGTCTTCGCCGCCCGCCACGGCGTCTGCCAGGACTTCGCCCGCCTCGGCATCGCCTGCCTGCGCTCCCAGGGCCTGGCCGCCCGCTATGTCTCGGGCTACCTGTCCACCGATCCACCCCCAGGCAAGGAACGCATGGTCGGCGCGGACGCCACCCACGCCTGGGCCGCGGTCTGGCTCCCGGGCGCCGCCGGGCACTGGATCGGCTTCGACCCCACCAACGACCAGTTCGCCGACGACCGCTACGTCACCGTCGCCTGGGGTCGCGACTACGCCGACGTGCCGCCCCTGCGCGGCATCATCTATACCGATGCCAAGGAATCGACCATCACCGTGTCGGTCGATGTGGCACCGATCGCCGCCGATGAGTGACACGCCCGGGCTGTGGCGCCCGCCTCCCCTGCTTCCGGGCATCTATTGCGCCCCTGTAAACTCGTCGCCATCATGCAGCGGGCACTTCTCCTCGGCCGCCGCGACGGGGTCTGATTCGGACCGGCTCCCGTCGCGGGGATCTGCCGTGCCGGTCTACCCCATACCTGGGATCCAGCCACACCCTCGGAGATAAATCGCCATGTCAGCCGCTGACGCTTTCGTATCCGGTACCCGGTCCATCACCGCGCCGTCCAAGCCCGCGCCCGCCGACCAGCCGGCCTGGAACACACAGAAGAACTCCTCCATGCCGGTCTTCCGGTATCGGCCCTTCGCCGAGGAGGTCGAGCCGGTCACCCTGCCCGACCGCACCTGGCCGGACAAGATCATCGAACGCGCGCCCGGCTGGTGTGCCGTGGACCTGCGCGACGGCAACCAAGCGCTGATCGACCCGATGAGCCCCGCCCGCAAGCGTCGCATGTTCGACCTGCTGGTGCGCATGGGCTACAAGGAGATCGAGGTCGGCTTCCCGTCCGCTTCGCAGACCGACTTCGACTTCGTCCGCGAGATCATCGAGGACGGCGCGATTCCGGCCGACGTCACCATCCAGGTGCTGACCCAGTCCCGGCCCGAGCTGATCGAGCGCACCTTCGAGGCCTGCGCCGGGGCCGCCAATGTGATCGTGCACTTCTACAACTCGACCTCGATCCTGCAGCGCCGCGTGGTCTTCCGTGCCGACCGCGACGCCGTCAAGAAGATCGCCACCGACGCCGCGAAGCTGTGCCTGGAGGTCGAGAAGCGCTACCCGGACACCAACTGGCGCTACGAGTACAGCCCGGAGTCCTACACCGGCACCGAGCTGGACTACGCCCGCGAGGTGTGCGACGCGGTCTCCGAGATCATTGCGCCGACCCCGCAGAAGCCGCTGATCATCAACCTGCCCGCGACCGTGGAGATGGCGACGCCCAACGTCTACGCCGACTCCATCGAGTGGATGCACCGCAACCTGGCCCGCCGCGACTCCATCGTGCTGTCGCTGCACCCGCACAACGACCGCGGCACCGCCGTGGCCGCCGCGGAACTGGGCTACCAGGCCGGCGCCGACCGCATCGAGGGCTGCCTGTTCGGCAATGGCGAACGCACCGGCAATGTCTGCCTGGTGACGCTGGGCATGAACATGTTCTCGCGCGGCGTCGACCCGCAGATCGACTTCTCCAACATCGACGAGATCCGCCGCACGGTCGAGTACTGCAACCAGCTGCCGGTCGCCGAGCGCCACCCGTACGGCGGCGACCTGGTCTACACGGCCTTCTCCGGCTCGCACCAGGACGCCATCAACAAGGGCCTGGACGCCATGAAGGCCGCCGCCGACGCGCAGGGCGCCGACGTGGACGACATCGTGTGGGAGGTCCCGTACCTGCCCATCGACCCGAAGGACGTCGGCCGCACCTACGAGGCCGTGATCCGGGTGAACTCGCAGTCCGGCAAGGGCGGCGTGGCCTACATCATGAAGACCGATCACGGGCTGGTGCTGCCGCGCCGCCTGCAGATCGAGTTCTCGCAGGCCGTGCAGAAGATCACCGACGGCGAGGGCGGCGAGGTCACCCCGAAGGAGATGTGGGACGTCTTCTCCGAGGAGTACCTGACCCCGATCCTGCCGCTGGAGCGCATGCGTCAGAAGGTCACCGCCGCCGAGACCGACGGCGGCGTCGACCACATCGAGGCCGTGGTCAAGGTGGACGGTGTCGAGCACGCCGTCTCCGGTGAGGGCAACGGCCCGCTGGCCGCCTTCGTCGACGCGCTGGCCACCATCGGCTACGACGTGCGCGTGCTGGACTACAGCGAGCACGCCATGTCCTCCGGCGACGACGCCCAGGCCGCCGCCTACGTCGAATGCGCCATCGGCGATCAGGTCACCTGGGGTGTCGGCATCGCCACCTCCATCACCACCGCCTCGCTGCGCGCGGTCGTCTCCGCGGTCAACCGCGCTGCCCGTCGGGCCTGAGGGATTGCTCCCCCGACCCTCGCGAACGTGACGACTGATTTCGCGAGGATCGGGGTAACTCACCGGGTACGTCCAGCATCGGTTCGGCACCCGACGCAGGCACGCATGCAGGAGTGATAACGGCACTCAGCCGTGCGCCGAAGCTGCCGGGAGGCGGCTCTGCCTCGCCGCGTCCGGACCGGTCAACAATGCTAGCGTTGGGACGCATTAGCGCCGAGCTCTCTGTTCGAGCCGTCGAGCAGATGGGGGACACGTGACCACGAAAGATCAGAATTCGACCTCGAAGCCTGTGCAGGGCAAGGGGGTTACCGACGACGCCGTCGAGGTGGCCGATGTCGAGGCCGAGCAGGACGCGGTGAACACCGACGGACCGGCCGAGAACAACGGCGCGGCGAGCGATTCCGAGGAGCAGGCCGCCGGATTCTTCCCGCCGGTGCCGGATTCGATCGACCAGGCCCTGCCGCACCCGGGTGAGGGGCCCAACCCCTTCGCACCGCCCAACGGTCCCTTCCCGGGGCCCTACGGTGGGCCGGACGGCCACAATCCGTTCGCGGGCGATGGCCACAATCCGTTCGCGCCGGGCGGGCCCGGGCCGTACGGTCAGCCGGGCTTCCCGCCCGCCGGCGCGTTCCCGCCGCCGGATGCCGGGCAATTCGCGCCGCCGCCGAATTCCGGTGTGCCGGGCGGTTTTCCGCCGCCGGGTGCACCGCTGGGCGAGGTGCGCGATCAGACGCCCTACGGCGAGATACGGCAGGAGATCGGCAGCGACGGGATGGTGCGCCGGGTGTTCCCCGAGCCGCCGGGCGTGCCGGGAGGCGGTGAGAAGCCCGGGGAGCCAGGGCATTTCGGTGGTCCCGGCCAGCCGGGGCAGTTCGCGCCGTCCAATGATCAACCGGGCGGGCCGATCTACAGCTGGTCGCCGCCCCCGGCCGCGCCGCCGCAGACCCAGCTATCCCAGCCGCAGCCCCAGGTGGGTTTCCAGCCCGGCTGGAATCCGCAGCCGCAGCAGGGTTTTCCGCAGCAGCAGGGTGGTTTCGGGCAGCAGTTCGGGCAGCAGCCGATGCCTCCTGGGCATTCGGTCAATGATCTGAACCTGTTGAAGCGGGCCAAGCGGGCGCCGCGCAGCGGGTGGCGGCGGGCCGTGCACAAGGCGTCCGGCGGTGCCATCAACCCGGGCGAGTCGGCCGCGGACGTGGTGTACCGGCAACTGGTGGACCGGGTGAACCAGCCGGTCCGCGGCGACTACCGGATCGCGATCCTGTCGCTCAAGGGCGGGGTCGGAAAGACCACCACCACGGTCGGTCTGGGCTCCACCTTCGCCTCGCTGCGCGGTGACCGGGTGATCGCCATCGACGCCAACCCGGACCTCGGAACGCTGGCGCACCGCGTGCCCCGGCAGACCCGCTCCACGGTGCGAAACCTGCTGGAGGACGGGCACATCTCGCGGTATTCGGATGTGCGCGCCCACACCTCGCAGGCGCCGAGCCGACTGGAAGTGCTTGCCAGTGAACAGGATCCGGCGGTGTCGGAGGCGTTCTCCGAGGCGGACTACCGCAAGGCCATCGGCATCCTGCAGCAGTTCTACAACATCATCCTCACCGACTGCGGCACCGGCCTGATGCACTCGGCCATGTCCGGCGTGCTGGATATGGCCAGCTCGCTGGTGCTGGTGACCTCTCCCGCCATCGACGGCGCGCGCAGTGCCTCGGCCACCCTGGACTGGCTCGACCACCACGGCTACCACAAGCTGGTGGAGCGAACCGTGGTGGTGGTCAACGCCTCTCGCAAGGGCTCCTCCACGGTGGACCTGGACCAGCTGCGCAAGCTGTTCCTGGACCGCACCCGCGCGGTGCAGGTCGTCCCGTTCGACGACCACCTGGCCGAGGGCGCGGAGATCGACCTCGAACTGGTCGGCAAGCCGACGCGGCGGGCCCTGCTGGAACTGGCCGCCATGGTGGCCGACGATTTCGGCTATCAGGCTGCGCAGCAAGGCTTCCCGCCACACGGCGGCTTCCAGCAGCAGCCCCCGCAGGGTGGATTCGCGCCGCAGCAGGGCGGCGGTTACCCGCCGCAGGGTGATGGCGGCTATCCGCCGCACGGCGACGGTTTCCGGCCGCAGGGCTGATCCGGTATCGACGACGAAATGCCCCGCAGTTCAATTGAACCGCGGGGCATTTCCTATGAGTCGGCCTCGGAAAGGGGAGCGGGTCAGCCCCGGACCAGGGGAGCCAGGGCGCGACCGGCGAGTTCGACCGCGCCGGCCTCGTGGCCGTTGGTGACCATGTTCACGATGATGCCGTCGATGCCCTGATCGAGTACCCGGGACTGGATCTGCTCGGCGACCTGATCGGGGGTGCCGACGAACTGGCGGTCCGCCGGGGTGTTGCGCAGGGCCTCGTTGGGCAATGCGCCCAGATCGGTGATGCCGATGCGGGACAGCATCTCGGCCTGGGTCTTGCGGGCGCGGTCGCCGTCCTCGTCCACGATGACGAACGCCAGGAAGCTGGTCTCCAGGGTCTTCGGGTCGCGTCCCGCCTCGTCCAGGCGCGCGTGCAGGGCCTCGAGCTTGCGCGGGATCTCCGAGGCATTGCAGATGATGTTGAGGTGGTCGGCGAAGCGGGCGGCCAGGCCGAAGGTCTTCTTCTCGCCGCCGCCGCCGAGCAGGATCGGCAGGTCGTCGCGCACGCGCGGCTCGTTCATGGCGTTGTTCGTGCGGTACCACTTGCCGTCGAAGGTGGAGTGCTGTCCGCGCAGCATCGGGGTGATGATCTCGAGGGCCTCCTCGAGCTTCTCGAACCGCTCGGTGAAGGTGCCGAAGTCGAAGCCGTAGGCCTGGTGCTCGAGCTCGAACCAGCCCGCGCCGATGCCCAGCACGGCCCGGCCGCGGCTCACCACGTCCAGGGTGGTGACGGTCTTGGCGGTGAGCGCCGGATTACGGTAGGTGTTGCCGGTCACCAAGGCGGACAACTGGATTCGCTCGGTCGAGGCGGCCAGGCCGGACAGCGCGCTGTACGCCTCCAGCATGGGCTCCTCGGGCGCGCCGAGCAGCGGCAACTGGTAGAAGTGGTCCATGACGAAGGCCGCGTCGAAGCCGGCCGCCTCGGCCTCCCGTGCCTGCGCCACCACCGCCGGGAACAGGTCCCGCGGCGCGACCCCGTAGCTGAAGTTCGGCATCTGATACCCGAGTCGAATGCTCATGCCGCAAAGGTAGGACCTGGAGTGCGCTCCAAGTCAACCGCTGATTTCCGATTCCCGGTCGCGCGGCGTGACCGGGCTATTCGGTCCCGGTGGCGCGGCGGGCCGCGGCCTGGAACGCGGCGATGACCATGGCGACGGCCGGGCGCTTGTCGGCATGCGGGCGGGTGGCCAGGTCGTAGACGCGGGCGGCGCGGACACCGGCCAGCCGGAGCATGACCAGGTCGGGGTGCCGGACCGCGTGGCGGGGCATGAGGGCGACGCCGTAGCCGGTGGCCACCAGCGCCTCGATGACGCTGAACTCGTTGAGCCGCTGCGCGATTCGCGGCTGCACGCCGGTGACGGTCGCGATCGAGCGGAGCACGTCGTCGACCGGGAAGCCGGTACGGACGCTGATCCAGGTCTCGTCGGACAGCTCCGCCGGAACCACCGCGCCCTGCCGGGCCAGCCGGTGATCGGGCGCGACCACCACGTCGATCGGCTCGCGCATGAGCACCCGCGAGGACACCCGTGGCCCGCTGAGCGAGGGCGCCCGCTCGTCACGGTGGGTGAGCGCCACGTCGTAATCGGCCAGCAAACGCGGTACCTCGCAGGGCGGCACGTCCTCGTCGCGCGCCACCATCTCCACCCCGCTGTCCGCCAGCTCGGCCAGCACATGCGGCAGCAGCAGCGCCGCCCCCGACGGAAACAAGGCCACCCGCACCCGCCCGCGCGGCGACCCCCGATACTCCGCCATCTCGCTGACCGCCCGTTCCATGGCCTCGAGCACCTCATCGGCCCGCACCACCAGCGCCCGCCCCGCATCGGTCAGCCGCACCCGCCGCCCGTCCGGCTCCAGCAGCGCCACCCCCGCCTCCCGCGCCAGCACCTTCAACTGCTGCGACACCGCCGACGGCGTCATCGACAACGCCTCCGCCACTGCGGCAACTGTCCCGCGATCGGCCAATTCCCGTAGCACCCGCAGTCTTTCGAGTGACATGAGCGGCCCGTCGGCCCGTGCCACGCCGGATCCCTCGACCTCCGCGGCTTCGCCCGTGCTTCGGCCGCCCTCGTGGACCGGGGCCGCGTCGGGAGGGCTCGGTTTGACGCGTCGCGCCCGCGTAGGGGCGGGGCCGGGTTGGGCTGCGGTCGCCGGGGCGTCCGGGGTGGCATCGGCGCGGGTGTCGCGGGGGATGCGGCGTGGGGGTGGGACGGAGCGGGGTGGGTCGGGCTGGGGCATAGTTAAGTAGTACTACATTGTTGGTGCAGAATTATTCGATTGTTCTTATCTATTAGCGTCCGCAAGATTTTCGGCATGACCAATCGCGATCGACTGCTCGGGCTCGCCGTCGTGGTGCTGTGGGGGTTGAACTTCCTGGCCATTCACGTGGGGCTGGATCATTTCCCGCCGTTCTTCTTCGCGGGTCTGCGGTTCGCCGTGATCGCGATTCCGGTGCTGCTGTTCGTGCCGCGGCCCAGGGTGCCGTGGAAGTGGTTGCTGCTGTACGGGATCGGGTTCGGGATTCTGCAGTTCGCCTTCCTGTTCACCGCCATGCGCGCGGGGATGCCGACGGGCCTGTCCTCGCTGGTGCTGCAGTCGTCGGCGCCGTTCACGGTGCTGCTGGGCGCGGTGTTCCTGCGGGAGCGGCTGCGCGGCATTCAGCTGGCGGGGATCGCGGTGGCCATGGCGGGTATGGCGGTGATCGGGTGGGACCGTTCACACCACGCGGCGCTGCTGCCGCTGGTGCTGACCCTGCTGGGCGGATTGGCCTGGGCCTTCGGCAATATCGGGTCGCGGCTGGCCGCGGCCTCGTCCGAGCAGGTGAACCCGCTGCATCTGACGCTGTGGATGGCCGTGGTGCCGCCGATCCCGATGTTCGTGCTGTCCGCGCTCACCGAGGGTCCGGCCACCGGCTGGAACGATCTGATCGACTCCTGCTCGGCGACCGGTTGGCCCGCCTACGCGGCCCTGGCCTACATCGTCGCGCTGGGGACGATCGCGGGATCGGGGCTGTGGACCTATCTGATGAGCCGCTATCCGGCGGGCACGGTGGCGCCGCTGTCGCTGGCCGTGCCGGTGGTGGGAATCGCCGCCTCCTGGGCGTTCCTGCACGAGACTCCGTCCGCGTTGTCCCTGTTCGGGGCCGTCATCGTGATCGCCGGCGCCTTCACGGCCACCTCGGCGGGCCGCCGGGTCCGGGTGCCGGAGGCAGCGCTCGACACGCCCGCACCCATCCGACCCGCAGAGCCGACACGCCGGTCAGAACTGGACCCGAATTTCGTCGAGGCCTAGCTGAGCAGTCCGATTTGCTGTAGTTCGCCCATCTTCCGGGTATTCGGCATGAAATTTTCCACCCCAACCGACCATCTGTCTGCGACAGCTCCATAGGATGCGGACCAGGCGTGGGAGGTAACGGGTATGGCAGGACAGCGTTTGTCCGTCACGCGGCGAACAGTGCTGCGTGGAGCGGTCGCAGCCGGGGCAATGGCGGGAGCGGTGGCGGCGGGGGCCGCCCGCCCCACCGCCGCCCGGGCCGAGACCGGACGGCGGGTCGCGGTGCTGGGCGGTGGGGTCGCGGGTCTGACCGCGGCGCACGAACTGGCCGAACGCGGCTTCGAGGTGACCGTCTACGAGCGGCGGGCCCTGGGCGGCAAGGCACGCAGCATCGCGGTCCCGGGCAGTGGCAAGGACGGGCGGCCGGAGCTGTGGGGCGAGCACGGCTTCCGGTTCTTTCCCGGCTTCTACCGCCACCTGCCCGACACCATGCGGCGAATCCCGTTCGCGGGCAACGCCAATGGTGTGTGGGACAACCTGATCGCCGCCCCCGAGGCGCGGTTCTCGCGCAAGGACGCGGACGACACCATCATTCCGATGGGCAAGTTCGGCAAGGCCTGGTCGAGTCCGGACGACTTCCGCGAGACCGTGGGCTCGGCCATTACGACCTCCACGAAAATGGGCACCAGCGATGCCCTCTATTTCGCGAGTCGCCTGCTGGTCTTCAACACCAGCTGCGACGCCCGCCGCTACGGGCAGTGGGACAACATGGCCTGGCGGGATTTCGTGGGCGCGGGCAGGCGCTCCAACGAATTCCGCATGCTGCTCTCGCGCACGCTCACCACACTGCTGGTGGCCGCGCGGGAGGACAAGGCCAGCACCCTCACCATCGGCACCATGGGCGAGCAGTTCCTGGGCAATCCGCTCGAGGTCGGCAATGACGGCGCGCTGGACCGGCTGTTGAACGGGGCCACCAACGAGGCATGGATCGATCCCTGGGTGAACCGCCTCCGGGATCTCGGCGTCACCTTCGTCAACGCCGAGGTCCGGGGTCTGGATCTGGAGGGCGCGCGCATTTCCGGTGCGCGCGTGGTGGATTCGTCGGGCGCGGCCCAGACGGTCACCGCCGACCATTTCGTGAGCGCACTGCCCGTGGAGGTGGCCCGCACCCTGTGGACGCCCGAAATCCTGTCGCTGCGACCGGAATTGGCGGGCATGAGCCAGCTGACGGTGGACTGGATGACCGGCATCCAGTTCTTCCTCCGCCGCCCCACCGATATCGCGCGCGGGCACACCGCCTACGTCGACTCCCCGTGGTCGCTGACCTCCATTGCGCAGGGCCAGTTCTGGAACCGCACCCCGGTCACCGGCCTGGGCGACGGCACCGTGCAGGACTGCCTGTCGGTCGACATCTCCGACTGGAACACACCCGGCATGCTCTACGGCAAGACGGCCAAGGAGTGCACCCATGACGAGATCGCGCGCGAGGTGTGGGCACAGCTGAAGGCACACCTCAACGATCGTGCCGACCTGCTGCGCGACGAGGATCTGCACTCCTGGTTCCTCGACACCGGCATCGCGTGGGACGCCGCGCAGCAGCGCAACACCAATGCCGATCCGCTGCTGATCAATACGGCGGGCTCCTGGGCGCTGCGCCCGGAATCGCATTCCGACTCGCTCCAGAACCTGTATCTGGCAGGCGATTACGTGCGCACCAATGTGGACCTGGCCACCATGGAGGGCGCGTGCGAGGCGGCCCGCGGCGCGGTGAACAAGCTGCTGGAGGTGGCGGGCTCGGATGCCCCGCGCTGCAAGCTGTTCACGCTCTACCGCACGGAGGTGCTGGAGCCGTTCCGGCAGCTGGACATTCAGCGGTACGCGGCGGGACAGCCGAACATGTTCGACGCCTGAGGTACTTCCTCACACCGGCGAAAAAGGCTGGTGTGAGGCCCGTACCGCGCGTTGAATCGGGGGCATGAGCGAGATCACGGACCCGGTCGAACTGCGTGAACTGCTGGGGGAGGTCGCGCCGCGGCCGCGGAACAAGGATCGATACTCCCTGCATCACCGGGATCGGGAATGGATCGCCCGCTCACCGTTCGTGGTGCTGGCCACGAGCGATGCCGACGGCAACTGCGATGCCTCGCCGAAGGGCGATCCGGCGGGATTCGTGCGGGTGCTCGACGACAAGACGATCGCCATTCCCGAGCGGCCCGGCAATCGCCGTGCGGACGGCTACCTCAATATCCTGAGCAATCCGCATGTCGGCGTGCTGTTCCTGATTCCGGGCCGCGGCGACACCCTGCGGATCAACGGCCGCGCCCGGCTGGTCCGTGACGCACCCTATTTCGACGACATGGTGGTCAAGGGTCATCGCCCGATCCTGGCCATCGAGGTCGCCATCGAGCAGATCTTCTTCCACTGCTCCAAGGCGTTCATGCGCAGCGCGCTGTGGCAACCGGAACAGTGGCCCGAGGACACGATGCCCAGCGTCGCGCGCCTGGTGAAGGATGTGCAGCCGGCCACCCCCGAGACCCTCGAGCAGCTCGAGGCGTACTACACGGGCGAGGGCTATCGAAAGATGCTCTACAACGGCTGAGTGCGGCGCGTATCACGCCGTGGGCCCCGATGCCGCCTGCACGTCCCGCCCGCCATCCCCATAAACTCGCGTCGTGGCAGACATCTCGATGCGCGGACAGCTGGCGCTGCGGGCGGCGACGGCGGCGTCGTGGGCCTCGCGGCGGGCCGGGCGCGGCAACGGCTCGATGATCGGCGGGCTGATCGCGCTGAAGATCGATCCCTCCCTCATGACCCAGCTGGGTCGCGGCAAGCGCACCGTGCTGGTGACCGGCACCAATGGCAAGTCCACCACCACCCGCATGACCGCCGCGGCGCTGCAGACCCTCGGCGGCGCGGATCGCCGGGGACTCAGCAGTGTCGCCACCCAGGCCGACGGCGCGAACATGGACGCCGGGATCGTGGCCGCGCTCACCGCGCACCGCGCCGCGCCGCTGGCCGCCATCGAGGTGGACGAACTACATCTGCCGCATGTGGCCGACGCGCTGAACCCGTCGGTGGTGGTGCTGCTGAACCTCTCCCGGGACCAGCTGGACCGGGTCGGCGAGATCAATATGATCGAGCGCCGCCTGCGCGAGGGCATGGCGCGGCATCCCGCGGCCGTGCTCATCGCCAACTGCGACGACGTGCTGGTCACCTCCATCGCCTACGACCACCCGAACGTGGTGTGGGTGTCGGCCGGCAGCGGCTGGTCGGTGGACGCCACCAGCTGCCCGCGCAGCGGCGAGCCCATCGTGTGGGAGGGCGAGCACTGGTACAGCACGGGCGCGGACTTCCAGCGGCCCGTGCCGCAGTGGCGGGTCGGCGAGCACACGCTGTCCGGTCCGGACGGCCTGGAAATCCCACTCGCTCTTGCCCTTCCGGGGCGCGCCAATCGCGGCAACGCCGCGCAGGCGGTGGCCGCCGCGGTGGCGCTGGGCGCGGATCCGGCCGCGGCCGCGGCCGCCGCGGGCACCGTGCGCGAGATCGCGGGCCGCTATCGGACGGTCGAGGTCGACGGCCGCCGCACCCGCATGCTGCTGGCCAAGAATCCGGCCGGCTGGCAGGAGGCGCTGTCCATGATCGATCCGACCGCAACGGGTCTGGTGATCGCGGTCAACGGCCAGGTGCCCGACGGCGAGGACCTGTCCTGGCTGTGGGACGTCCGCTTCGAGCACTTCGAGGGCACCCAGGTGGTGGCCGCCGGCGAGCGCGCCACCGATCTCGCGGTCCGGCTCACCTACGCCGGCGTCGAGCACATCACCGTCGCGGATCCGCTGGACGCCATCGCCTCCTGCCCGCCGGGACGGGTCGAGGTGCTGGCCAACTACACCGCGTTCCGCGATCTGAACCGCGACCTGGAGACGGGGACCCGCCCATGAGTGAATCGACCGTCCGCATCGGCCTGGTCCTGCCCGACGTCATGGGCACCTACGGCGACGGCGGCAATGCCGTGGTGTTGCGCCAGCGCCTGCGCATGCGCGGCTACGACGCCGAGATCATCGAAATCCCGCTCACCGAGCCGGTTCCCAACTCGCTGGACGTCTACACCCTGGGCGGCGCGGAGGACTCGGCCCAGCGCCTGGCCACCCGCCACCTGCAGCGCCATCCGGGCCTGCAGGAGGCCGCCGGACGCGGCGCTCCGGTGCTGGCCATCTGCGCCGCCATCCAGGTGCTGGGCCACTGGTACGAGACCTCCTCCGGGGAACGTGTGGACGGCGTCGGCCTGTTCGATGTCACCACCTCCCCGCAGGACAAGCGCGCCATCGGCGAGGTGGCGACCCAGCCCCTCGTCCCGGGCCTCTCACAGCCCCTCACGGGCTTCGAGAACCACCGTGGCGGAACCAAACTCGGCGGCGACGCCAAACCGCTGGGGCGCGTCACCAAGGGCGTCGGCAACGGGGTGGGCGACGGCCTCGAGGGCGTCATCCAGGGTTCGGTGCTCGGCACCTACATGCACGGCCCGGCCCTGGCCCGTAACCCCGAGCTCGCCGACTATCTGCTGACCCGGGCCCTGGGCGTGGATTCGCTTCCGGCCCTGGATCTCCCGGAGGTCGACCAGCTCCGCCGTGAGCGCCTCCGGGCCTGACGCCGGCCTGCCTCCGCCCGGTCCCGCGATGCCGGTGAAGTGTGGAAACACATAGCCGGCCCACATATCTCGGTGGTGATCTCCCACCAACCTGTTGAGGCGTTGCCGACCGGCCGGTAATCTCGCGCGCGGCCATGCGTGATGAGGGAGGTGGCCGCTTGCGTAGGCGCGCCGTGTTGAAGGCTGCCGTTTCGGCGGCTCTGCTGGCAGGTGTCGGGATGGGTACCGCCGGTCGCGGCGCCGGACCGGCGTCGGCCAATCCGTTGTGGAACGCGCTGTACCAGGCGTGGGTACCGGAAATCTTTGCGCCGCTACCGGATCCGCCGGAACACAGCGAGGCCATCGTCATCGGCTCCGGCTTCGGGGCCGCGGTGACCGCGCTGCGGCTGGCCGAGGCAGGCGTGCAGAACGCCGTGCTCGAGCGCGGCTCGCGCTGGCCCAACGACCCGTGGCGGGAGATCTTCACCGGCGACGACCTGCCCGACGGGCGCGGCTTCTGGCATCGCACCAGCTTCACCGGCATCACCAAGGTGCCCATGCCGTGCTCGGATTTCGGTGGCGTGCTGGACGTCACGGAGTATCCGGGCATCGACGTGTGGCGCGCGGCCGCGGTGGGCGGCGGGTCCATCGTGTTCAGCGGCGCCATGGTCGCGCCGCCGCGGCACCTGTTCGACCAGGTCTTCGGGGGCGTGGTGAACTACGACGAACTCGATTCGGTCTACTACCCGCGGGTCCGCCAGATGCTGCGACTATCCACCATGCCGCCGGACGTGTACGACTCCATGCCCTTCACCCATTCGCGGGTATGGGATCAGCAGGTGCGGGCCGCGGGTTACGAACCGCAGGCCAATGATTCGATCTTCAACTGGGATGTGATCCGCGCCGAGCTGGCGGGCGCCAGCCGGGCCTCGGCCACCGCGTCGCGCAGCAATCTCGGCAATTCCAATGGCGCCAAGTTCGATCTGAACCAGAACTACCTGCGCTACGCCGAGGGCACCGGCCGCTCGGCCATCTACCCGGGCCACCGGGTGGACGCCATCGGCCAGGACGGTAGCGGCAAGTATGTGGTCACGGTGACCAAGCTGGCGCCGACCGGTCAGGTGCTCGGCAGCCGCACCCTCACCTGCGACCGCCTGTTCCTCGGCGCGGGCTCGGTGGGCACCTCCGAACTGCTGGTGCGCGCCCAGGCCACCGGCTCGCTGCGCAACCTCAACGAGCACGTGGGCGACGGCTGGGGCACCAATGGCGATGTGGTGCTGGCGCGCAGCGTCAGCTCGCTGTCCATGACCGGCGGTGGCGTGCCCAGCGCCAGCCGCATCTTCGACGACGCGGGCATGCCGCTGCACCTCGAAAGCTGGTATGTGCCGGGCATTCCGGTGGACACCGGCGCCATCGCCTCGCTCGGCATCACGCTGGATCCGACCCGGGCCCGCTTCGGCTACGACGCCGGCCGCAACGCGGTGGGACTGAGCTGGCCCCGAGCGGCCCAGGATCAGGTGGTCGCCGCCTGCCGCGCGGTCGATCAACGGGTGGCGCAGGCAGACCGCTCGCTGGTGACCTACACGCCGATCGGCTTTGACGCGCAGGGCTTCTTCACCGCGCACCCGCTGGGCGGGGCGGTGCTGGGGCAGGCCACCGACGCCTACGGCCGGGTCATCGGGCATCCGGGCCTGTACGTCATGGACGGCGCGGGCATCCCGGGCAGCACCGCGACGGTGAACCCGTCGCTCACCATCACCGCTGTGGCGGAACGCAATATCGAGGCGATCATCCGGGCGGGGAAGTAGCCGGCCCGGCCGCCCGGCCCCTCGCAGCCCGCCGCGCGGTCGTTTGCGCCGACTACGCTGGCGGGACCGTTCGATGAGGAAGGGGACGTCGTGATCGAGCTCGGCGCTGCGGATGAGGATGAAATCCCCCACAAGCCTCCCACCCTGTGGACCGATTTCGTCATGCTCGGGCTCGCGGTGGTCTCGGTCGCGCTCGTCACCTGGGTGACGTTCTTCCCGGTCTCCGATCACACCTACCGGACGATCCGCGTCACGGACTACAGCATCTGCGCGGTGTTCCTCGCCGAATTCCTGTGGCGCTGGCGGCGTGAGGGCTGGAGCTGGACCTTCCCCTTCATCTACTGGTACGAGGTCCTCGGCATGATCCCGGTGACCAGTCCGTTCTTCCGCGGTTTCCGGCTGCTGCGCATTGTGGTGATCGCGGTGCGGGTGGGCCGGGTGGCCGACCGCGCGTTCGGCGACCGGATCACCGCGGCCGTGGTGAACCGGTCGATCGGCGCCATCGTCGAGGCCATCGAGCGCCCGATCACGGTGGCCGTGCTGGACGAGGTCGCCGAGGTTTTGCGGTGTGGCCGGTACACCCGCAATATCGCGAATGCGCTGGAGGAGAACCGTTCCGAGATCGATCAGATGATCCTCGAGGTGATCCGCAGTGATCCCCAGCTGGGGAAGGTGCGCTATGTCCCGTTCCACGAGGAGATGATTCGCGGCATCGCCGACGCCAGTTTCCGCGTCGTGCTGCAGGTGCTCGCCGATCCGCGCACCGACGAGCTGGTGGCGGATGCCCTGCGCGAGAACATCAATCAGATCCGCGACGCCGTGAATTCGGGGGAGCGGGTGCCGGAGGCCATCGACAACCGGCTCACCCCGCCTCCCTGAGCCGTCGCCGGCCGCGTGTTCGAGGGCCTCAGTCGAGCCCGTGCCGGATCAGATCGCGCGGCTGGGCATAGCGCACCACCTCGAACACGATGAGCGCCAGCAGGACCGCGCAGAGCATGCCGAGCGCGGCCAGTGCGGGCACCGCCGACGCCAGCGGGATCAGGGCCAGCAGCACCACCGCCGCCACCAGTCGCGGCACCAGCACCTTGCCGGTCGCGTAGTGCCGGAACCCGACCAGGGCGACCAGGTACGCGATCACACCGCCGTACAGCGCGAACAGCGGGATCCCGTGCAGCTCGTCGCTGAGCGAATGTCCTTGCGCCCCACCCACGTAGTTGAGCACCTTCTTCAAACCCAGTGCCATGGCCGCGATTCCGGCGATCATCGGGAAGTGCCAGAAGGTGTAGCAGTTGCGCGCGATCTGGATGCGGCGCTCGCCGCCGGCGCGATGCATCGCGTGCTCCACGACCAGCGCGGCCACATCGAAGTACGCCCACCACAGCAGGCCCGCCACGCCCAGGCCCAGCATCGAACCCACGGTGATGGACCACGAGATCGGCAGCCCGGCCACGCCGACGCCGATGGACACGATGGATTCGCCCAGCGCGATGATGACGATCAGCCCGTACCGTTCGGCGAAGTGCGAGGGCGAGTAGAGCCGCCACTCGTTGCCCGCGAAGAACGTCCAGCCCATGTCCCAGACCAGCGCCGCCAGCCACAGCCCCAGCTGCGCGGTCCCGGTGGTGAGCGCGCCGGCCACCAGCAGCACGCTGGCCACGCTGAGTGAGCCTGCGGCCCAGCGGATCACCTGCCGGCGGAGCTGGGCGTCGTGACTGCTGGCCATCCAGAACACGGTCAGGTGGACCAGCCGGACGGCCAGGTACGCGATGACGAACACCAGTGGCCCGTACCAGCCGCCCGGCAGATCGCGGAAGGACTCGGGAATGGTGAGCGCGATCATGAACGCCGCGCCCATGGCCACGAACATGGCCACCCGGGCGATGCCCTCATCGGCCTTGACCACATTGCCGAGCCAGGAGTAGCCGATCCAGCCCCACCACAGCATGGCCAGAATGAGCAGTGCGCGCAGCAGATTGACCGCGGTGGTCTCGTGCGCGGCGAAGTCGGTGACCATGGTGAAGGCGAAGACGATCACCAGGTCGAAGAACAGTTCCAGCTGCGTCACCGAGGCGTCCTCGGCGACGGGCATCATGCGGGTGCGTACGGGACCGGGCATGAGGGACATCCTGCCCAATGCGCGGCTCGAAAGGCAGTGCCGATCACGACTGTTCGCTGTTCGCGATCAGCCGCGAGTGTTCGCGGCCGGCCTAGGCGGTGCCGAATCCGGGCTCGAAATTGCGGCCGTAGTCCAGGCGCTGCGCGTAGCCCGGCTGGGCGTAGCCGGGCTGGACCTGACCGGGCTGCTCGAAGGCGGCCGATTCGGCGTAGGGCGCTTCCTCCACCTCGCCGAGTCCTTGGACGCCGGTGACGGATTCGACGAATGCGATGAAGTTGCTGATCATCGCGTCGCCCTCGCGGCGGGCGCTGCGCTTGAGCAGCATGCCGGGCGCGGGAATCGGCAGGTAGACCTCGGAGTGGTACCAGACCTCGGTGGCGCCGTCCTCGGTTTCGCCGAGGTCGAACCAGCCCTTGCCGCCGGCGCCGGCGCTGGATTCGGAAACCCGCCATTCGACGCGGTTCTCGGTGCAGGTGTATTCGACGACCTGCCGGTCGGGGCGGCCCATGAGATTGGCCGACACGTAGACGCGCTTGGGGCGGCCGCGCTTGTCGCGGGTGGCGACCCGGACGTCCTGATGGGAGGGGGACCAGTCGGGCATTTGCTCGACCATGAGCAACGCATCCATCACCTGTCCGGGATCGATGTCGATGACGAACCGGTGATCAGTCTTCGTTCTCATATCTACCCTTCCATTCGGGCACCGATTGTGACGAGGGTCGCTCGGAGAGTCAACTGTGCTGCCCCTCGCTTCTGACCGACTGGTCGGTCTGGTAAGTCCCGATTTCCCTGCTCGGCAGGGCTATCCGGTCACGCCTGGGCGTGATCGGAAAATCTTGGGCTAACACGGCCGAAACGGGTTGTGACCGGGTGTCGTCAGCCCGGCTCCACCACCGAGTCCGGGCCCGGGAACACCAGGCTCGTACGGCCGTCGGCAAACCGCACCACGTAGGGCGGCTCACCTTCCGCGCCGCGCACCTCGACGATTTCCGCGGTGTGGTCGGGGAGTCCGACATTGCGCCCATGGATGACCAGATGATCACCGACACTTGCATGCATACTTGGGATTATTCGCCTCCGGTGATGCTCGTCACAAGGTCGGAATGGCACGTTCCACCGCCATGCGCACCAGCCGGGCCGCCTCCTCGTCGGGGAAGATGTCCGGCAGCGTGAGTCTTTCGACGATCAGCCAGTTCAGGGCCAGATAGAGCAGCGTCACCGAATCGGCGTCGCCGGGCAGGCCGGAGTCCAGATGGTTGCGGACATTGACATCGAGGTCCGCGCGCACCCGCTCGGCGAGGATCGCCTGCAGCTCCGGGCGGCGGGTGGCCTCCAGTCGCAGTTCCAGCAGGGCGAGGTAGCCGGTGCGGAACCCGGTGATGCGGCTGACGGTCTCCGCCATCAGTTCCGCGATGGTCTCGCGGGTGCGCGGGCCCGTGAAGAGATGGTCCATCGTCTCCTTGCTGGGTTGTAGCCGCTCGTAGAAACGGTGCCCGGCCTGGATCAGAAGTTCGTCGCGATTGGCGAAGTAGTTCGAGGCCGTGCCCGCGGGCACCCGGGCCTCCTTGTCGACCGCGCGGAAGGTGAGTCCGCGCGCGCCGTCGCGGGCCAGGACCTCGATGGCCGCGTCGATCAGGGCATTGCGTCGTTCCGGATTCGTCCGAACCATTGACACCACTCCATATGTAGTACTACGTTCGTAATCACTACGCACATAGTACTACGAACAAGGCGGTAAACAATGCGAAAGCTCGTCTACTACGTGGCGGTCTCCCTCGACGGCTACATCGCCGGTCCGCAGGGGGAATACGACTTCTATCCGACCGGCGACGACATGATGGCCTGGTTCAACGAGGCCATGCCGGAGACGGTCCCGACCCACCTTCGCGAACTGGTCGGCCTGCCGGCCGATACGCCGAACCGGCGGATCGACACGGTCCTCATGGGGCGCGGCAGTTATGAACCCGGCCTGGCCGCCGGAGCCGACAGTCCGTACAACCACCTGAAGCAGTACGTTTTCTCGACCACCCTTGCGCCGGTGGACAATCCGCAGGTGGAGATCGTCTCGGGCGATCCGGTCGAACTTGTCGGCCGCCTGAAAAAGGAAGAGGGCCTGGACATCTGGCTCTGCGGCGGCGCGAACCTGGCGGGACAGCTGATCGGCGAGATCGACCGGTTGATCCTCAAGAGCTACCCCGTCATCGCGGGCGCGGGCCTGCCCATGATCGTCGGCAACTTCAGCCCGTCCCGGTTCGAGGTCACCCAGCGCCGGGAATTCGCCAACGGCGCGCAGGTCACCTGGCTCGACCGGGCCTGAGTCCCGTTCGTGCTCAATCGCTTTCGCGGATCCGGGCGGTGACGTCCATCGAGGTCTCGTGCAGCCGGTTGAAGATCTCGAGCAGTAGCTCCAACTGCTCGTCCGAATAATCGCGGGCGATCTTGGCGAATTCCGTTGCCAGGAACTCGTAGTGCGGTGCGATCTCGTCGATGCGGTCGTCCAGGGCGGTGATGATCACCCGGCGCCGATCCTTCGAATCGTGTTCGCGCCGTACGAATCCGCCCTTCAGCAGCCGGTCGATCATCCGGGTGATGGCCCCGGTGGTGAGGCCGGTGCGCTGGGCCAGTTCGCCCGCGGTGGCCGGGCCGCCGATGCGCAGCATATTGAGGCAGCGCAGGTCGGTGACGTGCAGGCCGAGCTTGTCGGCCATGGCCCCGTGCAGCATCACGGCGTCGGTGGCGCTGCGCTGGGCGGCGAAGGTGAGGGCGGCGCCCAGTTCGTCGTGTTTCTCGCTCATCCCTTGACAGCTTAGTCTCACTCGGACAATATCTGAATGACTCAACTACTTCTCAACTCAGTTGATGACTCGTTCAGATATCTTCGGGAGGGATGTCATGACTGTTCAGCAGATCACCGACGAAACCGCCGTTCGCGCGCTGTTCGCCCGGTCGAATCAGGCATGGGCGGACGGGGATGCCGCCGCCTACGCCGAGGTCTTCACGCCGGACGCCGACTACGTCACCTGGTTCGGCGCCCGGCTGCGGGGGCGCGAGGCGATCCGGGCCTCGCACGAGCCGCTGTTCGCGAAGTATATGAAGGGCACCCGCCTCGACGGTGAGATCACCGGTCTGCGGTTCGTCACCCCGGATGTCGCGGTCGTGCATGGCCGTGGCGCGGTGGTGAAGGGCAAGCGCCGCCGGAACCGCTTCAACACCAAGGTGAACGTGTACGTCGCGGTGCGGCGGGACGGCGAGTGGGGCTTCGCCGCCTTCCACAACACCAAGTACGGCTGGCTGTTCAACGCCCTTGTCGCCAAGCATGATCCGGGCGTGCGGATGTCGGCGCCGGAATAGCTGCCGGGTGACTGGAATCCGCGGACGGGAGGTGGGACGAAAAGTCGTGGACCTGGGCCGGTAGTCTTGTGGGTCGGTAGCAGCAGTTTGTCGATCTTGGAGGATTTCCGCCGTGGCTCTCGTCGTCCAGAAGTACGGAGGATCCTCGGTCGCCACCGCCGAGCGCATCCGGAGGGTCGCCGAGCGGATCGTCGAGACCAAGAAGCTCGGCCACGATGTGGTCGTCGTGTGTTCCGCCATGGGCGACACCACCGACGAACTGCTGGATCTGGCCCAGCAGGTCGCGCCGGCCGCTCCGGCCCGCGAGATGGACATGCTCCTCACCTCGGGTGAGCGCATCTCCAATGCGTTGGTCGCCATGGCCATTCACTCGCTGGGCGCCGAGGCTCGTTCGTTCACCGGCTCGCAGGCCGGTGTCATCACCACCGGCACGCACGGCAATGCCAAGATCATCGACGTGGCCCCGGGCCGGGTGCAGCAGGCGCTCGGGCAGGGCACCATCGTGCTGGTCGCGGGCTTCCAGGGGGTGAGCCAGGACAGCAAGGACGTGACCACGCTGGGCCGCGGTGGTTCCGACACCACCGCCGTCGCGCTGGCCGCCGCGCTCAATGCCGATGTCTGCGAGATCTACACCGATGTGGACGGCGTCTTCTCCGCCGACCCGCGCATCGTCTCCGACGCCCAGAAGCTGGACACCGTCTCCTACGAGGAAATGCTGGAGATGGCCGCCTGCGGCTCGAAAGTTCTCATGCTGCGTTGCGTCGAGTACGCGCGCCGCTACAACGTGCCCGTTCACGTGCGGTCCTCGTACACCGACAAGACGGGCACCATGATTACCGGATCGATGGAGGACATCCCCTTGGAGCAAGCAATCCTCACGGGCGTCGCGCACGACCGCAGCGAGGCCAAGGTGACCGTGGTCGGCATTCCGGACGAGCCCGGCTACGCCGCCAAGGTGTTCCGCGCGGTCGCCGATGCCGAGATCAATATCGACATGGTGCTGCAGAACATCTCCAAGGTGGAGACGGGTAAGACCGACATCACCTTCACCCTGCCCAAGCTGGAGGGCCCGCGCGCCGTCGAGCTGCTCACCAGGCGGCAGGGCGACATCGGCTTCTCCCAGGTCGTGTATGACGACCACATCGGCAAGGTGTCGCTGGTCGGCGCGGGCATGAAGTCGCACCCGGGCGTGACCGCCACCTTCTGCGAGTCGCTGGCCGACGCCGGCATCAATATCGACCTCATCTCCACCTCGGAGATCCGGATCTCGGTGCTGGTCAAGGACACCGACCTGGACGAGGCCGTGAAGGTGCTGCACTCGTCGTTCGATCTGGGCGGCGACGAGGTCGCGGTCGTACACGGCGGAACGGGACGGTAGCGGCATGGGTGTGCGTGTAGGCGTCGTCGGCGCGACCGGTCAGGTCGGCGCGGTCATGCGAAAGCTGCTGGAGGAGCGCAACTTCCCGGCCGACGAGGTGCGGTTCTTCGCGTCCGCGCGCTCGGCGGGCAAGACGCTGCCGTTCCGCGGCCGCGACATCGTGGTCGAGGACACCGAGACCGCCGACCCGAGCGGACTGGACATCGCGCTGTTCTCGGCCGGCGCCACCATGTCCCGGGTGCAGGCCCCGCGCTTCGCGGCCGCCGGTGTCACCGTCATCGACAACTCCTCGGCCTGGCGCAAGGACCCCGAGGTGCCGCTGGTCGTCTCCGAGGTGAACCCGGAGGCCACCCGCAACCTGGTCAAGGGCATCATCGCCAACCCGAACTGCACCACCATGGCCGCCATGCCGGTGCTCAAGGTGCTGCACGACGAGGCCGGACTGCAGCGGCTGATCGTGTCCAGCTACCAGGCGGTGTCGGGCTCCGGCCTGGCCGGTGTCGAGGAGCTGGCCTCGCAGGTGCGCGCCGTCATCGGCGATGCCGAGAAGCTGGTGCACGACGGTTCGGCGGTGGAGTTCCCGGCGCCGAACAAGTACGTGGCCCCGATCGCCTTCGACGTGATCCCGCTGGCGGGTTCGCTGGTGGACGACGGCAGCGGCGAGACCGACGAGGATCAGAAGCTGCGCAACGAGTCCCGCAAGATCCTGGGTCTGCCGGATCTGCTGGTGAGCGGCACCTGTGTGCGCGTCCCGGTCTTCACCGGCCACTCGCTGTCGATCAATGCCGAATTCGCGCAGCCGCTTTCGGTGGAGCGCGCCGAGGAGCTGCTCGCGAAGGCGCCGGGTGTGAAGCTCACCGACGTCCCCACCCCGCTGGCCGCCGCCGGTATCGACGAGTCGCTGGTGGGCCGCATTCGCCAGGATCCGGGTGTGCCGGACGGCCGCGGTCTGGCGCTGTTCATCTCCGGCGACAACCTGCGTAAGGGCGCCGCGCTCAACACGATTCAGATCGCGGAAGTTCTTTTGAACAACTGATCAGATCTATCCGTTACGGACCGTGCACAAGAAAGTGCACGGTCCGTTTTCGGATATTGTCCGGGTGTCAATGCGATAGGCTCCCTGGAGTCGGTCAATCCGCCCAAAGTTCGGCACAGGGGAGCGGCGGTAGTCGATCGGTCCGGAGCCCGTCGATCGTGACTTCTATGCGATGCGGGCGCAAATGCGCAGCGAGGCGTTCGGCAATTGCGCGTTCCGCGCGGTAATCCAAGATCATTCCTCCGGGAAACCGCAGGCGCACATGGACTTCGTCGGTTTTCGGCGCGGCGGTCATCTCGATGGCGCCCGATGCGAGGCTGGTTGACCTTTCATCGAGCGCGAGTTCCGGATACCCTCGCGTTCGAGGCGCGCGGTGATGCTCTGCACCGTCGCCCCGTCGGCAGTGGAGGAATACTTGGTGGCCGCAAGGGCGCACGCCGCGAACCACATTGCCGCGCCGCCGATTCCGGCTCCGAGTAGAAAGAAGAGAAGTTCGCCGGGCATGACCACCTCTTGTCGTCCGTTTGGTTCGACGGGTCCTCTTCAAACGTTAAACACAGAAAAATTGCGGTGCAATAAGAAAAATCCATGTTCCATACTGTGCGCCGTAAGCTCGGTCGGTCTGGAATCCTTGTCGGCAGATCCCCCCTCTGGATGGAAAGGGCGGAAGGAGAAGGGCATGGTAGACATCGGCGAAACAAGCGGGCGGTGACGGCCGGGAAAGCCGATCAGGCAGAAGGAGTTTGACCCGGTGGCCGAAAGTACCCTTGGGGCACGGGTAGCGGAGTTGCGCCGGCGGCGGGGACTATCGCAGAAAGAGTTGGGAGCGGCGATTCGGCGCTCGGAAAGCTGGGTGTCGCAGGTCGAGCGAGACGTGCTGCCTGTTGAGCGACTGTCCGTTCTGCAAAGACTGGCGGACGTGCTCGGAGTGGCGGTACGCGATCTGCGTCCCGAAGCGGCCGAACCGATTGCCGCCGACCGCGGTGACGGGCATCGGCCCGGCTCGGCGGTGTTCGAGCAGCTGCGGCTGCTGCTCACCGGGCATCCCGCCCTGGAACAGCTCTTCGGAGACGAGGCCGATCGCGGCCTCGAGCTGAGCACTGCGGCCGCGAAACTGCCGGAGCTGCAACAGCGAGTGGATCTGGCCTGGCAGCTGGCGCACGAATCCAGGCTGGTCGAGGTGGGCAGCAGTCTGCTGGAACTGATTCCGGATCTCGAGCACGCCGCGCGGGCGGATGCCACGCGGCGGCCGGAGGTGCTGACCCTGCTGTCGCGCGCCTATCAGGTGGCCGCGACCGCCTTCACTCGCCAGGAGGAGGTCGACGCGGCGTGGGTCGCGGCCGATCGCGCACTGTCCGCGGCCGAGGAATCCGGTGACGCGCTGAGCGTGGTGGCCGGAACCTATCGCATGGCACAGGCTTTCCTGCGTCTGCAACGCCTGGAACAGGCCGAGCAGGCGGCGCGAGTGTCGGTGGCCGCGCTGGCCGCGCAGGTGGCGGCCGAGCAGCCACGGCCGGAAGTGTTGTCGCTCTACGGATCTCTGCAGCTCATGCTGGCGGTGATCGCGGCGACGGACGGGAATCGCACGGCCGCCCGCACCGGGCTGGCCGCGGCGCGCGCCGCCGCCGACCGGTTGGGCGAGGGCCGCAACGATTTCGACACCGAGTTCGGTCCGACCGGGGTCGCCGTGCACGCGGTGGCCGTGGCGGTCGAACTGGGCGACGCCGGCGAGGCACTCGATACCGCGCGCACCGTCGACGCCTCGATCCTGTCTCCGGAGCGGCAGGCGCGCTTCCTGGTCGATGTGGCCCGTGCGCACGCGCAGCGGCGGCAGGCGAGCGAGGCATTGGAAGCGTTGCTCAATGCCGAGCGACTAACCCCCGAACTGGTGCACACCGATCATCGCGCCCGCGAAGTGGTGCGGGATCTGCTGCAGTTCGCCGGTCGCCGACCGGCCGACGAACTACGGGAGCTGGCGGGCCGCGCCGCGGTCACCCCCTGAGCGAACCAGGGGTGGCGGCCGGTCAGCGAATCCCGGTGTGCGCGAGCCGGGTCCGGCGCATGCCGCTCAGGCTGACCCGGAAAGTTGAAGCCGACGCCCAACAAGCGCCTCTCGGCGAGTGGTCGCTCGTAGCGACGAAGGGTGCGGCCCGGGGCTGTTCCGACGCCGGCAAGGGGGATCAACCCGGGGCCCGCCGGATCTATTCCGCAGTGGGCACTGTGATCTGGGCAACGGTCCCGCGGATCACCGACCTGCTGACCATGCTCGACCCAGGGCGTCGATCTGCAAGTCCGCAACCCGATTGGCCATGGCCGACTCCATCCGCACCGGCGTCGTCTGCTCGGTCCGTATGCCCGACATCGCCGCCGCCCTCACCCAAACCCGCCCCAGTACCGGCCCCCTGGTTCGAATCCGCCCGCAACGTGGTCGAATTCGCCAACTACCATCCGCCGACAGCGCCACCCGTGGTCCCCCGCTAATCATTAGCTAGATATTGCCAAACCTGCGCGGCTGTTCTGTATATACCTTTGTTTACTCACCGCCCTGCGGACTTTTCTTGACTAGTTCCAGAAAACTCGGCACGCTCGAAAACATGACCAAGGCGACCACCACCAATACCGGCGCCCCGGTGCCCAGCGACAACGAATCGCTCACCGCGGGCACACAGGGCCCGATCCTGCTGCACGATCACTACCTGATCGAGAAGCTCGCCCACTTCAACCGGGAGCGGGTGCCCGAGCGTGTGGTGCACGCCAAGGGTTCGGGCGCGTTCGGCGAACTGGTGGTGACCGGTGATGTCAGCCGCTACACCAAGGCCGCGCTGTTCCAGCCGGGCACCCGCACCGAGTCGCTGGCGCGTTTCTCCACCGTCGCCGGTGAGCAGGGCAGCCCCGACACCTGGCGCGACCCGCGCGGTTTCGCGGTGAAGTTCTACACCACCGAGGGCAACTACGACATCGTCGGCAACAACACCCCGGTGTTCTTCATCAAGGACCCGATCAAGTTCCCCGACTTCATCCACTCGCAGAAGCGCCTGCCCGGCTCCGGCCTGCGCGACGCGAACATGCAGTGGGACTTCTGGACCCTGCGCCCGGAGACCGCCCACCAGGTCACCTGGCTCATGGGCGACCGCGGCATCCCGGCCACCCTGCGCCACATGGACGGCTTCGGCTCGCACACCTACCAGTGGATCAACGAGGCCGGCGAGCGCTTCTGGGTGAAGTACCACTTCAAGACCGACCAGGGCATCAAGAACCTGACCCAGGCGGAGGCCGACGAGCTCGCCGGTAAGGACGCCGACTTCCACCGTCGCGACCTGTACCAGGCCATCGAGCGCGGCGACTTCCCGAGCTGGACCCTGAAGGTCCAGATCATGCCGGTCGTCGAGGCGGACAACTACCGCTTCAACCCGTTCGATCTGACCAAGGTCTGGTCGCAGCAGGACTACCCGCTCATCGAGGTCGGCCGCTGGACCCTGAACCGCAACCCCGCGAACTTCTTCGTGGACATCGAGCAGGCCGCCTTCGCGCCCTCGAATGTGGTTCCCGGCATTGCCTTCTCGCCCGACAAGATGCTGCTGGGCCGCGTCTTCGCCTACGCTGACGCGCACCGCTACCGCATCGGCGCGAACCACGAGCAGCTGCCGCCGAACCGGGCCAAGGCCGCGCCGGTGAACTCCTACTCGCAGGACGGCGCCATGCGCTTCGCGCACAATGCCGCGAGCGTTCCGGTGTACGCGCCCAACTCCTTCGGCGGCCCGCACGCCGATCCGGCGCGTGCCATCGACGACGGCGCCTGGGCGTTCGACCCGGCCATGGTCCGGGCCGGCTACCTCCAGCACCGCGAGGACAACGACTTCGCGCAGGCCGGCACCCTGGTCCGCGAGGTCATGAACGATGCCGAGCGGGATCGCCTGGTGGGCAATGTCGTCGGCCACATCCTGGGCGGCGTGCGCGAGCCGATCCTGAGCCGGGTCTTCGACTACTGGAAGAGTGTCGACGCCGAGCTCGGCAAGCGCATCGAGATCGGCGTCCGCGAGCAGCTCTGACCCGACTCCCGGCGTAGCGGATAGCCGCGGTGTCCATAACGCGGCTATCTATGATGGTGGCTCGGTGGGCAAGCCCCGCGCGGCGACGAGGAGGTCCGATGCGAATCGGGGAGCTGAGCAAGGCCAGTGGCGTGTCCACCCCGACGATCAAGTACTACCTGCGGGAAGGCCTGCTGCCCAGGGGCGAGGCGACCGGACACAATCAGGCGCAGTACGACGACGCGCATCTGCGCCGCCTGCGGCTGATCCGGGCGCTCATCGAGGTCGGCGGGCTCTCCATCGCCTCGGCGCGCGAGGTGATCGCGGCCCTGGACGATTCGGATCTCGGCACCCACAAGATCCTCGGCGTCGCCCAGCACACCGCCGCCCGCAGCATCGCCTTCTGCGACAAGGAATCTCGGACCGCCGCCCGCGCGGAGGTGACGGCCATGCTCGATCGCCTGGGCTGGCGCGTCGGCCGCGACAATCCGGCGGTGTCGGCCGCCGCCGAGGTGGTCGGCGCGCTGCGCCAGCTCGGCCACGGCGATATCGCGGACCGCCTCGACGACTACGCCCACGCCCTGGAGCCGATCGCCGAACTGGATATGGCCGTGTTGACCTCGCGCGGCGATATCGACAGCATGGCCGAGACGGTCGTGGTCGGAAACGTGCTCGGTGACGAGCTCATCGCCGCGCTGCGGCATCTGGCGCAGACCGATCGCTCGGCCGGATTCTTCAGCGGCCGGCCAGCATCGAGTCGGTGAGCCGTTCGGCGACCGCGTCGTCCAGGGGCGCGTGGCCGAGAATGAAGCGGTACCAGAACACCCCGTAGAACTGGTCGACCAGCAGATCGAGATCGGCGTCGGCGGGCAGTTCGCCGCGTAGCCGTCCGCGCTCGAGCACGGCCCGCACCGCTGCCCGGCGCTGCGCGGTGAAGGTCCGCAACAGCTCCGCGAGATGCGGGTCGTGCGCCGCCTCGCGCACCAGCGTGCGCAGCGCGGGTGCGGTCGAACTGCGCTGTGCGCCACGGAAAGTCGCTTCCATGAGGGTGCGCAGGTCGGTGCGCAGCGAGCCGCTGTCCGGCGGCGGCACCTCGAGCGCCGACCGTTCGGTGAGCGCGTCCAGCAGGACCGCGCCCTTGGACGGCCACCACCGGTACACGGTCTGCTTCCCGACGCCGGCGGCCCGTGCGATGGCGTCGATGGTGACCGGTGCGCCGTCGGATTCGCCGAGCAGCCGCAGCGAGGCCTCGAGGATGGCCTGCCGGGTGGCCTCGTTGCGGCGTCGCCCGGTGTGCGGTCGCGCCGGATTGGGCTGTGCCGCTGTGCTTTCCATGATCGCCCTCCTGTGACGCAGCTCACCGCTTTGCCGAGACTAAAAGTCTCGCCAACAACGTTGTCGAGACTGTCAGTTCCGTAAGAATAGACGGACAGCGACAGAGAGGGTTTCCGACAATGACCACAACACCGCGCGTCGTCGTCATGGGTGGCAGCTCCGGCATCGGCGAGGCCACCGCCACCGCCTTCGCGGCCGACGGCGCCGAGGTCGTCATCACCGGCCGCGGCCGGGACAAGCTCGACGCGGCCGTCGCGCGTATCGGCGGCAAGACCACCGGCTACGCCCTGGACGCCACCAGCCAGGCCGATATCGACGCCTTCTTCGCCCAGGCCGGGACCATCGACCACCTGGTCATCTCGGTGAGCGGCTCGGCCGGCAGCGGTCCCTTCGCCGACCTCGATCTGGACCAGCTGGCCGCCGGCTTCGACGGCAAGTTCTGGCCGCAGGTGCGTATCCTGAAAGCCGCGCTCCCGCACCTGGATTCGCAGGGCTCGGTCACCCTGGTGACCGCGGGCTCGTCCCGCTCGGCCTTCCCCGGCACCGCGGGCCTGGCCGCCATCAACGGCGCACTCGACGCCATGGTGCCGCCGCTCGCCGTCGAACTCGCCCCGCTGCGTATCAATGCCGTTTCCCCGGGCGTCATCGACACCCCGTGGTGGGACCGAGTTCCCGAGGCGCAGCGCACCGCTCTGTTCGACGGCCTGGTGGCGACCACCCCGGTCGGCCGCGTCGGCCGCCCCGAGGACATCGCCCGCGCCATCCACATGCTGGCCACCAACGGATTCATCACCGGCGTCGTGCTCGACGCCAATGGCGGCACCAGTCTCGCGACGGGTCGCTGACCGGCCAGTAGTTTGGTCGGCATGCTCGAAAGCTCCGCCGCCGCACCGGAAACCACCACACCGCGCCGGGCCACCTGGTTCGAATGCTTCGGGGATCTGGTGTTCGCGGCGGCGGTCGGCCAGATCACGCATCGGGTGGGCGCGCACCCCGATGCCGGATCGGTGGCCGCGGCGGCCGGACTGTTCGTGCCGCTGTGGTGGGCGTGGGTCCTGTACGCGGTGCACGCCAATCGGGCCGATCGGGATACCGCGGCCCATCGCCTGCTCACCAGTTTCGGGCTGACCGGCATCGTGGGCATGGCGGTGTTCGCGGGCGCGGTCGGCCAGAGCCGGGGCGTGGACGCGGGATTCGTCCTCGCGTACCTGGTGGCCCGGACCGGTGTCGCCCTGCTGTACGCCTGGGATTCCCGGCGGAATCCGGCACTGCGGGCCGTATTCCGGTCGTTCACACTGGGTTCGGCCGTGAGCGCGGTGGGCTGGCTCGGCGGCCTCGCGTGCGACGCCGGCCCGCTGCGCTACGGCGCCTGGACGCTGGCCATGCTCATGGAGCTCGCCCTGCCGCTCGTGGTGACCCGGCGGCTGGCCGGCGTCGAGCAGGAAACCGACCATCTGCGAGAACGCTTCGGGCTCTTCACCATTGTCATCCTGGGCGAATCCGTGCTGGGCTTCACCAATGGCCTCGCGGCGGTACACACCGCCGGCTGGGCGGCGGCGACCGCGGCCGCTGCCTTCGCGCTCACCGTGGGCCTGTGGTGGTCCTACTTCAATGGCAGCGGGGTGCGCCCGGGGTCGCACACCGAGCTGGCGCGCACCGGAAAACTGCTGCACCTCTACACCTTCGGGCACCTGCCGCTGCTGCTCGGTCTGGCCTTGGCCGGTGCGTCGATGGGCATCGCGGTGACCGGCGGCAGCGCGCATTCGACCGCCACCGCCGCGGACTGTGTCGTCGGCGGCGTGATCGTGTACCTGGTCTCGGTAGCGCTGACCCGGGCCGCCTTCACCGGAATTCGGGAGAGCGTGGTGGTGATCCGGCTGCTCACCGCCGTGCTGGTGGCGGGGCTGCTGCCGATCGCGACCCACATCCCGGTGGCGGGATTGCTCAGCGTGCTGGCCGGATTGGTGATCGGCTCGGTGGTGGTGGAGACTCCGGCCCAGCGCCGTCGGCTGGCAATGTTTGGCTGAATCACCCTCCGCCGCAGGTCATTTGGCGTGGTCGCGCCGAAACTCCAGTCCGTCCAGGATGAGTTCGAGCTCGGAGTCGAAGAAGTCGTTCCTGGACTGCGTGGGATCGAGTTCCCGGTAGACGCTGTACCGTTTGGCGACGTGGGGGTAACCGCGCACCGCCTGTTCGGACATGGCCATCATCTTGGCGAACCACTCCTGTTCACTGAGCCCGCTGCGGGAGACGCTGGTGAGCATGGCGGTTTCGGTGCCGGCCGAGCCGAGGACGAAGGCCCAGAAGGCATTCGAGGCCCGGTCCGCCTCCCGGTCGTCGAAGCCCGCCGCTTCGAGGGTCGCGAGCATGGCGTTCGACAGGCGCATGAGATTGGGGCCGAGGTAGGCGAGTCCGGCTCCGGTGATGGCGGTGCTCATCCAGGGATGGCGCAGGACGGTGTCGCGCACATCGCGACCCAGCGCGAGTAGATCGGCGCGCCAGTTCTCCGGTGCGATGGTGGCGGGCTCGTGGACCTCGCCGAACGCCTCGTCGATCACCAGTTCCAGGATCTCGTCCTTGTTCGTGACATGCGTGTAGAGCGAGGTGGCTCCGGCATTGAGGCGGGCGCCGAGCTTACGCATGCTGAGCGCGTCGTAGCCCTCGGTATCGAGCAGCGCGAGAGCTTCGGACACGATCTGTTCCCGGCTCAGTGCGGGCTGATCCCGCCGCTGTCGCTGCGGGCGGGTCCACACCGACGAGAACTCCTGTGCCTTGGCCGCCATGGCTCTTCCTCCTTCGTCCGCCGAACAGCATAACCCCAGCTAGAACGCCGTTCGTTCGACCGTACATCGTTCCATATTGCGAACAGTGTACGGAGACCGTACAGTGTGCGACAACGCCGCACAGTGTGCGGGAGAGCTTCTCGAAGGGGAACCGAAATGACTTCCGACAAAATGGCCGAGGCGCTGACATCGCCTGCGGCCCAGCGCAACCCGCAGCGCTGGCTGATTCTCGTCGTGCTCTGCCTGGCCTCGCTGGTGCTGGTGATCGACAATATGGTCCTCACCGTCGCCCTGCCGGAGATCGCGATCGACCTGCACGCTGGACCGCAGGCGCTGCAGTGGGTGATCGACTGCTACATCCTGGTCTTCGCGGGCCTGCTGCTCACCACCGGCAGCCTCTCCGATCGCTTCGGCCGCAGGCTGGTGATGGTGCTCGGCCTGGTCCTCTTCGGCGTGGCCTCCCTGCTCGCCGCCTACGCCACCAGCGCGGGGATGCTGATCTCCGGCCGCGTGATCATGGGCATCGGTGGCGCGCTCATCATGCCGAGCACGCTGTCCATTCTGATCACCGTGTTCGACGAGGACGAGCGGCCCACGGCGATCGCCGCGTGGACCGGCGTGTCCGTGCTGGGCATGGTCGGCGGCCCGGTGCTGGGCGGCGTGCTGCTCAACCACTTCTGGTGGGGTTCGGTGTTCTTGCTGAATGTGCCGATCGCGGCCGTGGCCATCTTCGCGGCCTTCGCCCTGATGCCGGAGTCCAAGGGCCCGGCCCGCCCGACCGATCTGCCGGGCATGGCGCTGTCGATCGTGGGCACGGTGTCGCTGGTGTGGAGCATCATCGAGTTCCCGACCAAGGGCATTGCGGGCACCTGGGTTTCGATGCTCGCCGCGGCGGTCTTCCTGGCGGCCTTCGCGATTCGTGAGCTGAAGGCCGAACACCCGATGGTTCCGCTGCACCTGTTTCGCAACCGCGTCTTCACCGGTTCCAGCTTCTCGCTGGTGCTGGTCACCTTCGCCAACGCCGGTCTGAGCCTGCTGCTCACCCAGTACCTTCAGTTCGTGCTCGGCTACTCGCCGATCAAGACCGCACTGGCCTTCACCCCGCTGGCGGTGGCCGCACTGCTCTTCAACGGCCTGGGCGCCGCGCTGGTTCAGAAGCTGGGGGTGCGCCTGGTGACCCTGATCGGCATGGTGGTGCTGGCCGCCGG
The DNA here is from genome assembly GCF_040609015.1 of Nocardia sp. NPDC004860. NCBI lineage: Bacteria > Bacillati > Actinomycetota > Actinomycetes > Mycobacteriales > Nocardiaceae > Nocardia > Nocardia sp. NPDC004860. The sequence goes on from NZ_JBEXJI010000011.1 coordinate 187,997, forward strand.
TTCCGGGGCGCTGGCGGCGCTGACCGCCGACTCCGGATTCTGGGCCGCGGCCCTGGCCATGGCGGTGCTGGGTGCAGGTGCGGGTCTGGCGATGCCCGCCGCCATCGGCGCTCTGATGGGCGCCATCCCGCCGGAGCAGGCCGGTGTCGGTTCCGCGCTGAACGACACCATCCAGCAGACCGGTGGTGCGCTGGGTGTGGCGGTGCTCGGCGCGGTGCTGGCCGGAACCTACACCGACGGAATGCCTTCCGCCGCCCCGGCGGCGGCTCGCGACAGCATCGCGGGTGCCTTCATCTCCGGCGACGGTGCCCTGGTGACCGCGGCCCGCGAGGCCTTCACCCACGCCATGTCGACCACCTTCCTCGCGAGTGGGGCGGCCGTCCTGGTCGCCACGGTGATCGCCTTCTTCCTGATGAAGGGCGCGAAGCCGGCTGCGCCGGAGGGGGTTCTGGCCGAGGCCGACCTGGACGAAGCCCGCTAGTCCCGACAACCGCGAACGACTTTGCCCCCGGCAGCACGCCGGGGGCAAAGTCGTTGCCGCGAAGGGAGTCACCGCCGCGACAGCGCGGCGCCGGCAGAAGTCAGCCGAGCAATTGCTCGATGCGGGCAGTGCAGAAGCCGGTGATGTTCATCTCCGGCGGGAGCTGTACGCGGTGGGTCATGCGCAGCAGGGGAATCGACAACAGGGCGGCCGAGAAGACCTCGTGGTATTCGAGGTTGCGGACCTCGTGACCGGTCCGCTTCTCGTAGTAGGCGATGGTCTCGGCGCGGGTCGGTGTGCCCGGCAGCGGGGGATGGCCCTCGTACTCGCTGCACGCCCAGTCCAGGAACAGCAGCCAGGCCAGATCCGACTCCGGCGCACCGAGGTGGGCGATCTCCCAGTCGAGCACACCGCGGACCCGGAAGTCGTTGTCGTACAGTATGTTCGACATACGGGCGTCACCCCAGCAGAGGCACGGCTGCTCGGGTTCGCAGCGGTTGTCGCGCAGATACGCCACCGCCCGCCGGTAGGTCTCCGGCGGCGTTCCCTCGCAAGCCCACTTCAGTGCGGCGTCCAGATAGTTCACCCCCTGCTCGACGACCCCGGCGCCGTGCTCGGGAAACGCGAGGAAGTCCAATCGCAGTGCCCGCCAATCCAACTGGTTGACCTCGGCGATGGTGTCCACGCATCCCCACCACATGCGAGCCCGCTGCTCGGGTGTGGCCTCGAAGTAGTTCCCGGCGGCGTGATACGACGGATAGTCGCTCGGCGCCCGGCCTTCCAGCCGGTTCATCACGAAATACGGGCTGCCGAGCGGATTGTCGCCCCGCTCCAGCCAGGCCACGGCCGGCACCGGCAGCCCGGTGTCCGCCAGCCGGCGCATCACCAGCACCTGTCGCAGCAGGTCGTAGTCCGGGAACAGCGACAGGTCCGGTGGTCGTCGCAGGACCAGGGGAGTGCGGCCGGACTCGACCTCGACCTCGACCTCGAAAAGATAGGTCTCGGTGGCGAATCCGCGTTCGGTGCGCGCGAGCTCGAGCACTCGCGCGTTCCCCGCGAGCGACAGATGCTCGCGTACGGCCGGTTCCAGTGCCGTCGCCAGCTGCTCGGCCGGAATTCGGGTGGTGCTCACGGTCAGTACCCCTCGTACCCGTATCGCGCGTTGCGGCCCATGAACACCATTTCGACCAGCCCGTATCCGGCCTTGCCGGCGGTCTCGATGCGGCAGAAGGTCTCGCTGAGCATGCTGACCTGCCGCAGATCCGCGGTGTCGGTGAGGTCGGCGGTGAAGCCGTCGCTCCAGTCCGCGCCCTTCCACAGTCCGGAGGCGTAGCCGCGGTAGTGGTCGTATCCCGCGAGGCCGGGCCAGAAGCCGGAGACCGGCGTGATGGTGAATTCACGGTCGCGGCCGTCGGCGCCGCGCGCGGTGAAGCTGCCGCCGCTGACTATGCGGAAGTCGTCGCGGAAGGTCAGCGCGTGGTCGGTGGTGACGATCGGGACCGGCTGCGCGGCGGAGCCGATCGGGGCCAGCACGGTGCCCTCGAAGTGCCAGCGCTGCCCGTCGGCCGTCTCGCGCTGCGCGAAATGCACCAGCTCGTCCTCGAATTGGAAGATGCCCATGTAGTAAAGGACGCCGTCGGGGATGTCGCCCGGCTGCAGGCCTTCGCCCTCGCCGAGACTGCCGCCGCCCCCGCCGTGACGGGTGCCCCAGGAGTGGTCGCGCCCGAACCACCACGTCTCCGGATCGATTTCGAAGCGGCTGCCCGCTACCTCGATCCACCCGGAGATGCGCCCGTTCTGGTAGTAGCGGCGGGCGTCCTCGCGCACCCGGCCGCGGCTGCGGAAGAAGGCGGGTTCCTGTTCGTAGGCCGGGAACTGCCCCTCGAAGTCGAGTTGCAGCCGCACCCCGTGCTCGTTGTCGCCGAGCGTGGCGCGCACCTTGCGCAGCGGTTCGACGATCTCGTACCTGTACGGGCCGACCTGCCAGTCGGCGAGGCCGTCGTAGCGGCCGCCGATCTCGCGCGAGAGCCGGATCACGTGGGCGGTCTTGTCGCCGATCGTGATCATGGCGTAGGCGTCGAGCACATTGCGGTTGGGGTAGCGCGCCATGCCGGTCATCACGCTGATCTCGCCGGTGGTGTCGAAGCCGTACAGGACGACGCGTTCGGTCCAGCGCAGATCGCTCTGCTGGACGTGGTCGAAGGTGGTGGGGAGCTGGTGGGCGAGCAGTTCGTCCTGGGGCGTCAGCATGGGTGCCTCCTGAATTAGAATACGGGCCATACCGTATTTCAAATCGGACGACGATGTAACCTGTTTCAGAATTTGCCATCGACCCGAGCGAGAGGGGAGCCCCGTGACCGCAGCCACCGGGACCACCCGCCCCGGCCCCGGCCGACCCCGTGACCCGCAACTGGACGCCCTGGTACTCACCGCGACCCAGGAACTCCTGGTCCGCGACGGCTACCAGGCCACCACCATCGCGGCCGTGGCCCGGCGTGCCGGAGTCGTCACGACCTCGATCTACCGACGCTGGCCCGGCAAGCGTGCCCTGGTGGAGGATGCGATCTTCGCCCTGGACACCGAGAATCACCCGGTTCCCAGCGGCGACCTGCGCGCCGACCTACTGGCCTGGACGCGCCTGTTCCTCAATGCCGCCGCGCACCCGGCGGCGCGCTCGGCCATCCCCGGCCTGCTCTCGGAGTATCACGACGATCGGGAGAGCTACCGCCGCCTGCTCGACGGCGGCGAGCGGCCGACGATTCAGGCACTGCGCGAGCTGCTCATGGCCGCTGCCGAATCGGGTCAGGCGGCCGGCGCCTGCGATGTCGAGGCGATCTTCGAATTCCTGCGGGGTGCGACCCTGATGCGCGCGCTCACGCACGGCACCGAGGATGCCGACCACTTCAGCCGCCGCATCGCGGACGCGCTGCACGCGGTCGCGCAAACTCCCACGTCAGAGTAGGCCCCACCAGTAGATCAGGCAGGCCAGTACGAAGACGACCACGGTTTCCATCGGCAATCCCAATCTTCTTGGCGCACTTACCTACATGATGCCGTGTACCAGGCGGACAAGGCCACAAATCGGACGAACAAGATCGCTAACCGTTAGCCTGCCACACAAAGAACCCGCCCAGTCCGACACCCCTCGTGGTCGGACTCGGCGGGTTCTGCGCTGGCCTACCACCCCCTTCGCGGTAGGCCGTGTCCCCAATTGAGTACCGGTTGGTTGGTTTGCTGTGGCCGACCCGCCACCCCTCGTAGACGGGTCGGCCCCAGCGTTCCCACCCCCGGATGGTGGCTCGTTGGGTCCGCCGGTGCGTTCCGGCGTTGACACAAACGATGCCGAGCCGCGCTTGGCACGGCCTTAACAAGATCTTGTAATTGCGAAAATGCCTGCTGATGGGCAGTTTTCGTGGAATGCTGACCGTCAGGAGTGCAGCGCGGTCACCAGGTCGGCGATGGCGGCATCGGTGACCTGGTAACCCGGGAAGTAGCAGCAGGCGCGAGCGGCGCTGTCGCCGAAGCGGGTACGGATCAGCTCCGCGCATTCGACCGGTGTGCCGCTGACGGTGAGCGCGTCCACCATCGGGTCCTCGATGAGCCCGGCCATCTCCCGCCACCGCCCCTGCTTCGAGAGCAGGTTCAGCTCGGGTTGCAGCTCCGCCCAGCCCTCCACCTCCAGAACCGGACGGTAGGCGGGCGTGGAACCATAGAACGCCAGCAGGTTTCGTACCGCCCGGCGCGCCTCGAGCAGTTCTTGCTCCGAATTGCCCATGGCCACAATGGCTTCCACGATGATCTCGAAGGGCCGGGTCGAGTCCCCGCGCCCCTGCGCGACAGCGGCGAGGGTCCGCTCCCGGAAGTGGCGCTCGGTATTGAACGGCATCACCAGCAGTCCGTCGGCCACCTCCGCCGCCATGGTGGTCATGCGCGGCCCCAGTGCGCCGACCAGAACCGGCGGCGCCCCATGGGGATTCGGTCCCGGATCGAACTGCGGGGTCATGAGCGTGTGCTGCCAGAACCGGCCGCGGTAGTCCAGCCGCTCGCCGTCCTGCCAGGCCCGCAGGATCGCCTGCACCGCCAGCACGGTGTCGCGCATTCGCTCCACCGGCTCCGACCAGGTGCTGCCGTAGCGCCGCTCGATATGGGTCCGGATCTGACTGCCGAGCCCGAGCCGGAACCGCCCGCCCGACAACGACTGCAGATCCCACGCGGTGTGCGCCAGATGCATCGGGCTGCGCGGGAACGCCATGGCCACATTGGTCATGATGTCGACCCCGGACGTGGCGGCCAGTGTCAAGGGCAGGAACACGTCGTGCGCGCCCTCGAAGGTGAACACCCCGTCCACTCCGAGCTCGCGCAATCGCGCTGCGCGGGAGGCCGATTCGGCGAGCGGCGCGTTCAGCCAGATATCGACGGGCAGGCACACCGTGACTCCTCCTGATACGAGAAAACAACAGCCCCGGGCCGAGAGGTAGTAGGCCCGGGGCTGTTTCGGGTCAGCGGTGGTCGTGATCCGCTGACCCGCGCGGGGGAGCTACCAGGGAAGTAGCAGCACTCCTCCGCGGGCTTGTGGTCAGCCGATGAATTCGGCCGCCTTCTCGCCGATCATGTAGCTCGGCGCATTGGTGTTGCCGCCGGTGATGCTCGGCATGATCGAGGCGTCGGCCACGCGCAGGCCCTCGATGCCGTGCACCTTCAGCGTCGGGTCGACGACCGCGCGCTCGTCCACACCCATGCGGCAGGTGCCGACCGGGTGGTAGATGGAGTGCACGCGGTTGGGCAGCTCGCGGCGCAGCGCGGTCTCGTCCGCCCACTCCTGGCCCGGGAAGAAGTTCTCGGTGATGTCGCCCGCGATGCTCTTGTGCGACATGACCTCCCGGATCATCTTGATACCCTCGATCAGGAACTCGGTGTCCCACGGGTCGGTCAGGTAGCCCGGGTCGATGAGCGGCGAGGCGAACGGGTCGGCGGAGGCCAGCTTCAGTTCGCCGCGGCTCTTCGGGTAGATGAGGCTGGGCATGACGGTGAGTGCCGGGCGGCGGTCCACCAGGTGCAGCTTGTCGGCGTCCTGGTTGGGCGTCGGGTAGCTCCACGGCAGGGTGTGGATCTGCATGTCCGGGTGGTCGCCCTGGGCGAACTTGGTCTTGACGAAGCCGGCGGCCTCGAAGACCGTGCGGCCCATGAAGGAGCTGCCCGGGTTGCGCATCTCCTTGAGGATGCCGCGCGCGAAGTAGGTGGGGATGCCGCGGTGGATGGCCTTCTTGGACACGAAGGTCATGGGCACGAACAGGTGGTCGTGCAGGTTCTGGCCGACGGGCAGGTCGGCGACCACCTCGATGCCGAGGTCACGCAGGTGCCCGGCCGGGCCGATGCCCGAGAGCATGAGCAGCTGCGGCGATCCGACGACACCGCCGGAGACGATGACCTCCTTGGCGGCGCGCACGATGCGGCGCGAGCCGTTCTTCTCGGCGATCTCGACGCCGGTGGCGCGGCCGTTCTCGATCACCACGCGGGTGGCCTGCACGTGGGTGAGCACGGTCAGGTTCGAGTTCGGCATGTTGGTGATGAAGCCGCGCGAAGAGCTGTAGCGCACACCGTCTTTCACGCTCTGCTGGAAGATCGAGAGGCCTTCCTGCGACGCCCCGTTGTAGTCCTCGATGATCGGTGCCCCGAGGGTCTCGGACGCGGCGGTCATGAACTCCTCGGAGATCGGGGTGATCTCGCGGGGGCGGGTGACCTCGATCGGGCCGCCGGTGGCGCGGTAGTCGTCCGCGCCGTCGACCCAGTTCTCGAGGCGCTTGTAGGCGGGCAGGACCTCGTCGTAGCTCCAGCCGGTGTTGCCCTCGGCGGCCCAGGAGTCGAAGTTGGCGCGGTTGCCGCGCACGTAGAGCATGCCGTTGATGGAGCTGGAGCCGCCCAGCACCTTGCCGCGGGTCATCGGGATCAGGCGGTCGTTGGCGTGCTTCTGCGGGACCGAGTACTGCTTCCACGCCACCAGCTTCTTCAGCTGCGGAACCGTGTGGACCATCGAGATCATGCCGGGGCGGGTGACCAGCTGGGTGTTGTCCTTGCGCCCGGCCTCCAACAGGATCACGCTCGCGCCACGCTGAGCGAGCCGTCCGGCCAATACTGCACCGGCGCTGCCCGCGCCAACGACGACGTAATCGGCTTCGGACGTGGAGCCCGGGGAAGCGGTCATATCAGTTACCTCATCTTCGAGTGTGCCTGGCATCACTGTAGAACAAGTTCTAGTCTGCCGACACATTGGACATGATGTCCAGTCACAAGATCGACTTCAGGGCGGGTTGAGCGATCTTGCGGGCGCGGCGAGTTCTTGTTGAACATGTTGCAGATCCACTGCTGCGGGGTAGCTGCACCGCAGGGCGTGCGGAAACCCGGGGATCGGAGGCCGGAAACGCTGCCCAGCCGCAGGTCGGCATGGTTCAATTTCTGTGAAACACGTTCCAATTTCGTGATCATAGCGGCACCTTGCCCGAGGAGGAACAGTGTCTGTTCCGTCATTACCGGCCGGCTTCGACTTCACCGATCCCGCGCTCTGGGCCGACCACAGCCCCGCCGAGGAGTTCGCACTGCTGCGCCGCACCGCGCCGGTCTGGTGGAATGCCCAGACTCCCGAGCAGGCCGCACCCATGGACGACGACGGTTACTGGGTGATCACCCGCCACGAGGATGTCAAGGAGATCTCCCGCAGACCGGAACTCTGGTCCTCGAATCGCAAGGGCTCCATCATCAAAATGCCCGCCGACTCCGAACCCGAACAACTCGAACTCGGGCGCGAGGCGCTGCTGGTGAATATGGATCCGCCCAAGCACACCAAGATCCGGCGCATCGTCTCCAAGGGATTCACCCCGCGCGCCATCGAGGGATTGCGGGCCGCGCTCACCGAACGCGCGGCAAAGATCGTGCGGGAGGCGAAGGCGAGTGGCGGCGGCGATTTCGTCCAGCAGGTGGCGTGCGAGCTGCCGCTGCAGGCCATCGCGGAACTGCTCGGCGTGCCGCAGGACGACCGCCACAAGCTGTTCACCTGGTCCAATCAGCTGCTCAACTACGACGATCCGGAATTCGCGGGCAACAATATGACCGCCAATGCCGAACTGCTCGGCTATGCCTACAACATGGCCGAACAGCGCCGGGCCCGCCCGGTCGGCGATATTGTTTCCCAGCTGGTGACCGCCGATGTGGACGGCGAGGCCCTGGGCTCGGACGAGTTCGGATTCTTCGTCATCCTGCTGTCGGTGGCGGGCAACGAAACCACCCGCAATGCCATCGCGCACGGCATGAAAGCCTTTGTGGATCACCCCGATCAGTGGGCGCTGTACAAGGAGCGCCGGCCGCGCACCGCACCCGATGAAATCGTGCGCTGGGCGACGCCGGTCTCGGCCTTCCAGCGGACCGCCGTGCGCGACACCGAAATCGGCGGGCAGAAAGTTCTGGAGGGGCAGCGGGTGGGGCTGTTCTACAGCTCCGCCAACTTCGACGAGGAGGTCTTCGACCACCCCTTCGAATTCGATGTGGAGCGCGATCCCAATCCGCACGTCGGATTCGGCGGGACCGGAAACCACTTCTGCGTGGGCGCGAATCTGGCGCGGCTGGAGATCGACCTGATGTTCAATGCCATTGCCGACGCCATGCCGGAAATCACCGAGGTCGCGCCGCCGCAGCGGCTGCGGTCGGGCTGGATCAATGGGATCAAACACTGGCGGGTGAGCTACTCCTGAACCGGTGACCTCATCGAACTCGTTCTACTATTCGTGTTTGTGACCAATCTTCGCGAGATTCCGCTGCGCACGCTGACCGACAAGCCCACCACACTGGCCGAACTGGCCGGCGACAAGGTCGTGCTGCTGGTCAATGTCGCCTCCAAGTGCGGGCTCACCCCGCAGTACACGGGCCTGGTCGAACTGCAGCAGACCTACGGGCCGCAGGGCTTCACCGTGGTCGGCGTGCCGTGCAACCAGTTCATGGGCCAGGAGCCCGGCACGGCCGAGGAGATCGCGGAATTCTGTTCCGCCACTTACGGGGTGGACTTCCCGCTGCTGGAGAAGAGCGAGGTCAACGGCGAGGGCCGGATTCCGCTGTACCAGGAGCTGACCCAGGTGGCGGACGCGGCCGGCGAGGCCGGGGACATCCAGTGGAACTTCGAGAAGTTCCTGATCGGGCGCGATGGCGCGGTGCTGGGGCGCTTCCGTCCGCGCACCGAGCCGAAGGATCCGGCCGTGGTCTCCGCCCTCGAGGGCGCGCTGTAACTCAGCGGGCTTCCCTATAGCTCAGCTCTACGACGGCCGTGCCCGGCGGCGGTACCGCACCGCGCACGGCTGTTGCAGCCGCATCACCATCCGGGAATGGTCGTTGCGGTAGCGGTCCGATGGCTGCGTGAGCTCGAATTCCCAGTCCCGCAGCAGGATCGAGAAGATGGCCTCCAGCTGCATCAGCGCGAAGGCCGCGCCGACGCAGCGGTGGCGGCCCGCGCCGAAGGGTATCCAGGTCCAGCGGTTGGCCAGATCCGCCTGGTTCGGGTCGAGGTAGCGGACCGGGTCGAAGCATTAGGGATCCGGGAAGTCCTCCGGGATCCGGTTGGAGACAGCGGGACTCGCGGCCACCAGGATCGATACGGTGGCCGCGCACCCCGAACCGGTTTCAGCTCCGCAGCACGCGCAGCGCGAATTTCTCCATGCGATCGGCGATCTCGGCGTAGGACACATAGCCCATGCCCGCGCGCACCAGTGCGCCCGCGTAGATCATTTCGAGTGTTTCCACGAGTTCGGGATCGGCGTCCGAGCCCAGCGCGTCGATCAATCGCCGCCGGATCTCGCCACCGATCCGCAGCCGCAGATGCGCCACATCCGGATCGGTCCCCAGCAGCGCGGCCGTCACCGCGCCCGCGAGGGTCGGCTCGTCGGCCAGTAGCAGCGCGATCTGCCGCAGTACCGCCAGCACCCGCGCGGTCGAATCGGCGCCCTCGCCGGCGGGCGGCTCGGTGGCGGCCAATCGGCGCCAGAACATCTCCGCGACCAGGTGTTCCTTCGACGAGAAATACGTGTACGCGGTGGCCGTGCCCACCCCGGCCTGCGCCGCCACCATGCGCACGGTGAGCCCGGCGAATCCCTCCCGCGACAGCACATCCATGGCCGCCTGGGTCAGGCGGTCCACGGTATCGGCCTGCTTCTCGGTGAGTCGCCGGCGAGTGGCCTCCATGCTCACCGCAGGGCGGGCGGAAAGGGGATCAGACACGTGTCCGGATGCTACTATGGCCGAGCCCGCCGAGCAACTCGCGGTATGCGTGAACCGTATGAATGAGGGCGCATCGGAAAGGCTTTCGAATGAACCGCATCGCGCTCCAGGTCACCGCGCGCGAGATGTCGGCACTGATCGAGCGGATCAACAGAACGTGGCCGCTCGACGAGGCTCGCGCATTGGCCGAGGCCGCGCACGCTTATGCGGGCAAGGGCGTCATTCTGGAAGTCGCCGCTCACGCCGACGAGGCTGTGCCGGGTAATCCCGACAAGGCCGCGCCGGGTGATTATGGCAGCGAGGTTCGTGGGTGGCGTACGCCGCTGCGTCTGCTCCTGATCGCCGAGCCGGGCTCCGATGCCGCCGCGGAGCTCGCCTACGACGACTGGGCTCATTGGATCGCCGGTGGCGGGCTGCTCGTGCTCCGCGACGCGGATGCCCTCTATCGCCGAGTCGCGGCGGGTGGGAAGTTCCGCGAGCTCGCTGCGGTCGGGGCGCTGCGAATCCTGCAACGGATCGCCGCCTGTAATTAGACCGCGTGCGGCACGAATCCTATTGTTTGCCAGAGATTTTCAAGGCGTGTCTCGGTTATCTTGCTTCCGTGTCTTCTGATTCGAAATTATGATCGAATCTATGAGTGAATCAGCTGGTGAGGGCTTCGCTGCCGTGCAGGTGGTGGAGCGACTCCGTGTGGTGCACTCGATGATTGCTGCGGCTCAGGCCGAAGAGGTCGAGTTGATGACGCAGCTGTATCGGCTGCGGCGCGAGCAGCAGTTGCAGCTGGGGGTCGGTGCGTTGTATGCGGGGGAGGATGCGGCCACCGAGATCGGGATCGCGCTGAAGGTGTCGCAGCGGTCGGCGGACGGGCTGATCGCGCTCGGTCTGGGCTTGGACAACCGATACAGCGGTACTCGCGAGGCTTTCGCCGATGGGCGGATCGACCTGCCACGGGTGCGGGCGATCAGTGAAACGCTGGCCAATGCTTCCGAGGATCTGGTGGCCGAGCTGGAGTCGCGGATTGTTGCGTATGCGGAGAAGGCTGAGCCGCAGCGGGTTCGGCGGACCCTGCGGCGGTGGCTGCTGGAGGCGGATCCGGCGGGTCGGGCCGCGCGGCGCAGGTCCGCCGAGGCGGACCGGTATGTGAAGGTCACCGCGGCCGATGACGGCACCGCGCTGCTCGACGGGGTGCTGCCCGCCGCCGGTGGGCAGGCGCTCTATGAACGGTTGCGGGAAATGGCGACCACCCAGTGCTGCGGGAACGACCCGCGCACCACCAACCAGCGCCGGGCTGACGCCTTGGTCGCGCTGGCTGACGGCCGCGGTCGCCTCACCTGCGAATGTGGGCGCGCCGACTGCCCCCGCACCGATACGGGCGAGCCGACTCCTGCGGCGCGCAAAGCCCTTGTGCAGGTCGGGGTTTCGGCGGAGACGCTGGCCGGTCTGCAGGACAACCCGGCACTGCTCGCGGGTCTCGGTGCGATCGATGCCGACCTGGCCCGCCAGATCGCACGGCATGCCCGCTTCGACATCATCACCGACCCGGCCGCTCGGCCACCCGCACCCGCGGCACGGCCCACTGATTCCGAGTTGCGATACCGCCCTGCGGCCCGAGCGGCCAGGCGAGTTCGCGCTCTCGACGGTGGTTGCCGCGCACCGGGCTGCGGAGTTCCCCCTGCCGGAACCGATCTCGACCATCAGGATCGATTCGATCACGCGGACCCCGAAAATGGCGGCCGCACAGTCGAGTCCAATCTCGGATGCCGGTGTCGTCGCCACCATCGCCTGAAGACACTCGCCGACAATGGGGCCAATGGCTGGCAGGTCGTTCACCATCCGGACCGGAAGGTCGAATGGCGCACGCCCTCGGGTGGTTCGGTGATCACGTCCCCGGAGGGTGCGAAGTTCCTGTTCCCGGCGCTGGCGGTGCCGCCGGTCACCGCTGCCGGAGTTCCGGATGCCGAACCGATTCGGCCCCTGATCGATCCGGGCCCGGTCGTCAACGCCATGACCGAACTTGTCCACGTCTATTGCACGCCCGGCCAGCGGCGGGCGGTACGTTCACACGTCGGGACCTCCCGCGTCACTATGTGATTCAGATGCATGAGGCCAGGTAACTCGGGGGAAGACAACCAGGGTGGATGACTGGCAACTGGATTCCTCGCGCGGTGATGCACCTGGAAGTGTGGTTGCGTCGCCTGCCCTACCGGACTTTCGCTGACGCGGCTCGAGAGCCGTGACCTCGGTCCCGGCCGACGGACTGCACGGATCACCTTTTAGGACAAAACAGAACAAACCGAAAGAACCGAAAGCTCGGCTGTTCGCCGGTGGCGCAGTTTCCGACAACCGTTGCGTTCCTCTATTGCGCAACCGACCTCCACGCCCGCGGTCTATTACGGGCGGGGAGGTCGGTGTTGCTCCTGGCTGCGAGTGGGACGGGTCAGGCGGTGGGGGTGGTCAGGCCCAGCGGGGTGAGCTTGCCTGCCAGGCGGTCTAGATAGGCGAGGACGTCGGATTCGGGTTTGTCGGGGAGGCCGTAGAGGACGTCGGTGACGCCGGCTTCGGCCCAGGCCGAGAGTTTTTCGGGGTCGGGTTTGTGGGCGAGGGCCACCACGCGGGGGGTGCCTTCGCGGCCTGCTTCCTGCCAGTGCTTCATCAGCAGGGTGGTGGCGGCGGAGACGTCGGATTCGTAGGGGGTGGTGATCCAGCCGTCGCCGGAGCGGGCGATCCATGTGAAGGTCTTCTCGGTGCCGCCGGCGCCGATGAGGACGGGGATGTGGGATTGGATCGGCTTGGGCCAGGCCCAGCTGGGGCCGAAGGAGACGAAATCGCCGGAGTAGGAGGCTTCTTCCTCGGTCCAGAGGGCGTGCATGGCTTCGATGTATTCGCGCAGCACGGTGCGGCGCTTGTTGCCGGGTACGCCGTGGTCGGTGAGTTCGTCGGTGTTCCAGCCGAATCCGGCGCCGAGGGTGACGCGGCCGCCGGAGAGGTGGTCCAGGGTGGCGATGGTCTTGGCGAGGGTGATGGGGTCGCTCTCGGTGGGCAGCGCTACCGCGGTGGACAATTCGATGCGGGAGGTGACCGCGGCGGCCGTGCCGAGGGCCACCCATGGGTCGAGGGTGCGCATGTAGCGGTCGTCGGGGAGTTCGGAGGTGCCGGTCTGGGGGTGGGCCGCGTCGCGTTTGACGGGGATGTGGGTGTGCTCGGGGACGAAGAAGGAGTCGAAGCCTCGATCCTCGGCGGCCTTGGCGGCGGCCGCGGGTGTGATGCCGCGGTCGCTGGTGAACAGGACGATGCCGAATCGCATGGGGGACGGCTCCTTTCAGAGCTGCTTGGCGGCGGAGACGCCGGCGCGGCGGCCGTAGAAGCTGCCGTCGCCGAGGGAGCAACCGGAGGCGTAGCCGCCGGCGCAGATGCCGGAGGTGACGCGGCCTGCGGCGTACAGGCCGGGGATGGGTTCGCCTGAGACGTGGAGGACTCGGGAGTCCAGATCGGTGCGCAGGCCGCCGAGGGTGAAGCCGCCGGTGTAGCCGCGCAGGTCGTACGCGCCGAGCGGGGTGCGGATGGGTTTGACCCACTCGGTCTTCTTGTGCAGCAGCGGATCCTCGCCCTGCTCCGCGTGGTGGTTGTAGAGGTCGACGGTGGCCTGCAGGGTGTGCTCCGGCAGGCCCATCTCGCTCTCCAGTTCGGCGACCGTCTCGGCCACCCAGGTCGGCGCGGTGCGCAGGAACGACAGCGAGGACTTGCTCTCCATCGCCTCCTCCAGCGCGAGTTCGTCGATCACCAGGTACGCCTGATTGCCCTGTTCCTGCAGCACGGCCTGACCCATGCGCCCGGCGTAGGTGTCCTCGGTGATGAAGCGCTGCCCGCGCCCGTTCACCAGGATGCCGCGCGCCACCACCTGCGGGTCCACCACCAGCGCCACCTCGGTGGCGTCCATGTGCGCGAGATCCGCGCCCAGCGCCTGGGCGACCCGGATGCCGATGCCGTCGTGCTCCTCGACGGTGGCGGTGGGCCGGCCGGAGATCTTGGGCGCGTAGCGCTGCACCATTTCATGGTTGTAGGCGAAGCTTCCGGTGGCCAGGACCACGCCGCGTTCGGCGCGCACGTGTACCGGCTTGCCGTAGCGGGTGGCGGCCACGCCCACCACGCGACCGGTCTCGTCGACGATGAGCCGGCGCAGGCGCACGTCGTATTCGTGTCGCACGCCGAGTTCGCCGGCCTTGTGGGCGAGGGGCTCCATCAGCATGTAGCCGCCGCCCTTCTCGCCCAGTTTCTTGTCCTTGGTCCAGGCCAGGTGACCGCGCGGCGCGGGCGGGATCGAGTCCTTGAACGGCGCGGCGTTCTCGCCGCCGGAGTACATCAGGCCCTGGTCGCCGGGCGGCTCGTAGCCGGGCTCGCCCCAGAATTCCTCCTTGAACGGAACACCCTGGGCGACCAGCCAATCGAAGTGCTCGATACTGCCCTGGCAGTAGTCGTGGATCTTGGCCTTGTCGACGCCCGGACCCAGGGCCGCAGTGAGGAATGCCTCCATGTTCTCGGCGGTGTCCTCGAAGCCCAGTTTCCGCTGCAGCGCGGTACCGCCGCCGAGATAGATGAAGCCGCCGGACATGGCGGCCGCACCGCCCCAGCCGCCGGTGCGTTCCAGCACCAGGACATCGGCCCCCGAGCGTGCGGCCTCGATGGCCGCGCACACCCCGGCGATGCCGAAGCCGACGACCACGACGTCGGCCCGGTCATCCCAGGTCTCGACCTCGCTGGCCAGAAGCGGTCGGACGCTTGCGGTTTCCGCCATTGTCTCTGTATTCCTCACTGCGGGTTGGGATTACTTCTTCTTGTCCTTGGCGAGCGTCTTGCGAATGACGCCGTCCAGTTTGGTGGCCGCGGGCCAGCCCACGTAGTGGGCCAGGAACACCGCGATCTCACGCAGTTGATCGGCGTCGAGCTCGCCATTGCGCAGGGCCGCGCCGACCTGGATCTCCGCGATCTCCGAATGTCCCTGCGCCGTGATGGCGCCGAGCAGCAGCAGCCGCCGGTCGCGCAGTGACAGGCCGGGCCGATTCCAGATGTCGGCGAACAGGTGATCGACGGTGACCTCGAAGAACGGATCACCGGCCAGGTTCGGCAGCTCGAACCCGTACACCTCCGACATCTTCTTCAGGCCCTGCTGCCGCTGCTCGGAGGGACTCTGATCCGTTGTCATGACTGCTCCTTCGCGATCGTTCCGGGCCCCACGCCGAGCCCGTCACCCAGGTCGTGCAATGCGCGCCGCGCCAGCGGCAGGTCGACATCCAGCCGTCCGGCCAGGTCCAGCGCCAGCGCCAGATCCTTCTCGCCGAGGTCGCGGACGTGGCCGAGAATCGGGAACCAGAAATCGTCCGCGGCGACCGGCGTGGTGGTCTTGCGCAGCATGATCGCGCCGGGCCCGCCGGTGTGCGAGTCGGAATGCCGGACCACCTTGCCGAGCGCGGCGATGTCCAGCCCGCCCGCCTCGGCCAGTCGCTGCGCCTCCGACGCGGCGGTGAAGGCGACGAAGTGCAGCAGGTTGCGTGCCAGCTTCATTCGCGTGCCCGCACCGACCTCGCCGGCGTGGATGACCAGGGATCCGAAGCGCCCGAACGGTTCCCGCACCGTTTCGAAGGCGGCGGCGCTGCCGCCCACCATGACCGCGAGCTCCCCACGCTGCGCGGCCGGCGCGCCGCCGCTGATCGGCGCGTCCACGAATTCCACGCCGTGCGAGGCGCATTCGGCGTCGAGCTCGACGGCGGTGCGATCGGAGATGGTGGAGTGCACGGCGATGACGGTGCCCGGTTTCGCGGTCTGCAACAGCCCGTCGGGGCCGGTCACGACCGAGCGCACCTGGTCGTCGTCGAGGACCACGACCGAGACGACGCCGCAGCGCTGTGCCACCTCGGCGGCGGTGGCGGCGGCCGTCGCGCCCGCGTCGGTGAACGGCTGCACCGCGTCCGGCCGCATGTCGCACACCACCAGCCCGCCCGGCCAGCCGACCAGGCGCTGCGCCATCGGCGCGCCCATATTGCCGAGTCCGATGAACCCGACCGAGATTTCCTGGTTCGCACTCATGGCCGGAAGACCTGCCCCCCATCGACATTGAGCACCTGCCCGGTCACCCAGGCGGCATCGTCGGACAGCAGGTACAGGCACGCCCCGACCATGTCCTCGGTGGTGCCGAGCCGCTCGAGCGCCATCTGCTTCACCAGCTGATCCACGAACTGGTCCGGCACGATGCTGCGGGTGGCCTCGGTGTCGGTGGGCCCGGGTGCGATGGCGTTGACCCGAATCTTGGAGTGCCCCAGCTCGTGTGCCAGCTGCTGGGTCAGGCTGTTGATGCCCGCCTTGGCCAATCCGTAGAACCCGGAGTAGGTCCAGGCCGCGGTGGACGACTGATTGACGATCGACCCGCCACCCTTGGCCGCGATGTGCTGGTACACCGCGCGCGTCATGTTCAGCGCCCCATCGAGATTCACGGCCATGAACTTCTTGTAGTAGTCCCACGGCACGGTGAGCAGGATGTCCAGCTTCATGTCGCCGTAGATGGCGGCATTGTTGACCAGGTGATCGATGCCGCCGAACTCGGCGACGGTGAAGTCGGCGACCGCTTTGGCGGAGGCCGGATCGGCCACGTCGACCTGCGCGAAGACCGCGACGCCGCCGGCGGCGGTGATCTCCTTGGCGACGGTCTCGCCCAGTTCGCTGTTGAGGTCGGCGACAACCACTTTCGCGCCCTCGGCGGCCAGCGCCCGTGCGTAGGCGGCGCCGATGCCGCGCGCGGCGCCGGTGACGATGATCGACCTGTCGGTGAATCGGTTCATGTCAGTTCTCCTCAGACACCGGTCGCGATGAGTTTGGTTTCGGTGTATTCCTCGAAGCCGAGGACGCCCATTTCCCGGCCGATGCCGGACTGCTTGTAGCCGCCGAAGGGCGCGTCGGCCGAATACCAGATGCCGCCGTTGACGCTGAGCGTCCCGGTGCGCACGCCCTCCACGACCGCGCGCAGCCGCTCGGGATCGCGTCCCCAGACCGAGCCGGACAGGCCGTAGGGGGAGTCGTTGGCGATGCGGACGGCATCCGCGTCACCGTCGTGCGGGATGACGATGAGGACGGGCCCGAAGATCTCCTCCTGTGCCACGGTGGAGCTGTTGGGCAGCCCCGTGATCAGGGTCGGTTCGATGTACCAGCCGCCGGCGCGCTCGGGGCGTCTGCCGCCGGTGACGATGGTGCCGCCCTCGGCGCGCGCGATCTCGAGATAGCGTTCGACGCGTGCCAGCTGCCGCTCGGAAATGACGGGGCCGCAGACGGTTCCGGGTTTCGACGGATCCCCGGGCTTGATCCCGGCCAGGGTGCGCGCGGCCGCTTCGACCGCCTGATCGTGCAGTGCACGCGGCACCAGCAGGCGGGTGCTGATCGCACAGCCCTGCCCGGCGTGCACGCACACCCCGAACGCCGCGTAGCTGACCGCCGCGGTGATATCCGCGTCGTCCAGCACGATGAACGCCGATTTCCCGCCCAGCTCCAGGAACACCTTCTTCAAAGACGTTGCCGCAGCGGCCATGACGGCCCGGCCGGTCTGGGTCGACCCGGTGAACGAGATCATGTCCACCCGCGGATCGGTGACCAGCTGGGCGCCCAGCCCGTGGTCGTCGGAGGTGACGATATTGACCACCCCGGCTGGAATATCGGTCTCCTCGGCGATGATCCGTCCCACGGCTGCCGCGCACCACGGTGTATCGGGCGCGGGCTTGAGCACCACCGTGGTTCCCGCCGCGAGCGCCGGGCCCAGCTTGGCGAAGTTGATCTGGTGCGGGAAATTCCAGGGCGTGATCGCCCCGACGACGCCGATGGGTTCGCGGCGCACCCGCCGCGCACTCTTGATTCCCATGGGTGAGGCGATGCCGAGATCGGTTTCCCACGCGTAGTTCTCGGCGAGGCCGGCGAAGTACCCGAGATCGCCGACCGGGCCCTCCAGCTGCGGCCCGCTGGTCAGCATGCGGGGTGCGCCGGCCTCGGCGATGGTGATCTCGCGTAGTTCCTCGAGGTGCCCGCGCAGCGCGTCCCGCAGCTGCCGCAGGCAGGTCGCGCGAAATCCCGGATCGCGCGACCAGTCGGTGGTGTCGAAGGCGGTACGGGCGGCGGCGATGGCCGCGTCCATATCGGCGGCGTCGGCATTGGCGGCGTAGCCGAGGGTTTCCCCGGTGGCGGGGTTGGCGGTGGTGAACACACCGCCGCCGCCGGGCGTCAGCTTGCCGCCGATCAGCAGGTGCGAACCGCCGTCGGGGACGAGATCGCTCGGGCTCATAGGTAGCTCCCATGCTGTCCGGACACGTGTACGGACTATAGGTTCGTGGCTCGGATACGCGCAAGAACCTGTTTCAGTTTGCGCGGACTTTGCCGATTTGGTTCGCGGGATTCCGTTGTCAGGCGATCCCGTCGCTAGTACCGTACAGACACATGTCCAGCTACGTGTCTCCGTTGCTGGAAAACGTTCATCGGCTCCGATGAACGCGTTATCGAAGACGAGGTGCAGACACCATGACCGCAGCCTCCCTAGAGCCGCTGCTGTTCGACCCCTACGACTACCGCATCCACGAGGACCCCTACCCCGTGTACCAGCGGTTGCGCACCGAGGCGCCGGTGTACCACCACCCCGACCTGGACTTCTGGGCACTGTCCCGGCACGCCGACGTGACCGCCGGGTTCCGTGACAACATCCGGCTCTCCAGCACCAACGGCGTCTCCCTGGACCCCGCCGCCTGGGGTCCGCACGCCTGGCGGACCATGTCCTTCCTGGCCATGGACGATCCGCGGCACCTGCGCCTGCGCAAACTGGTCTACCAGGGCTTCACGCCGCGCCGGGTCACCGAGATGAGCGATCGCATCCGCGACATCACCCGGCGCTATCTCGAACCCGCGCTGGCCGGAGGCGATTTCGACTGGATCGACGCGGTGGCGGGACAGGTCCCGATGGACGTCATCTCCGAACTGCTGGGCGTCCCCGAATCCGATCGCACCGAACTGCGCAGGCTCGCGGACCTGCTGGTGCATCGCGAGGAGGGCGTGCTGGATGTGCCGGTCGCGGCCATGGAGGCCGCCCTGCAGCTGGCGGGCTACTACCACGAGATGCTGGAGGCCCGGAAGCGGCAGCGCACCGACGATCTGACCTCGGCCCTGCTCGACGCCGAGGCCGACGGGGACCGGCTCACCGACGAGGAGATCCTCGGATTCATGTTCCTCATGGTGGTCGCCGGGAACGAGACCACCACGAAACTGCTGGGCAATGCGCTGTATTGGGCGGGCCACAATCCCGGCGAGTATGCCAAGGTCGCCGCCCATCCGGAACTCGTGGCGGACTGGGTGGACGAGACGCTGCGTTACGACGCGTCGAGCCAGATTCTGGCCCGCACCGCCGCCGAGGATCTCGAGTACTACGGGCAGACGATTCCGCGGGGCGCCAAGGTGCTGCTGCTCGTCGGTTCCGCCAATCGCGACGCCGCCGTCTTCCACGACCCGGACCGCTACGACATCGAACGCGCCGACAAGAGCGGGCTGATCAGCTTCGGCCGCGGCGTGCATTTCTGCCTGGGTGCGCACCTGGCCCGGCTGGAGGCCTCGATCGTGCTGGGGGAGTTCGCGGCTCGCGTGCCCGCCTTCGGCATCGGTGAATCCGGTTGCCGGCGCGTGCATTCGGTGAATGTGCGCGGATTCGCCCACCTGCCCGTCTCCGTGGAGGTCCGTCGATGACCCGTTTCCCCGCACATCCCGGCCGCCGTCCCGCCATGGTCGCGGGCGCGTCCTCCGGCATCGGCGCCGCCACGGCGGAAGCCCTTGCCGCCCTGGGGCATCCGGTCGCGCTCGGCGCACGCCGGGTGGAGATCTGCGAGACCCTCGCCGAGAAGATCCGCGCCGCCGGCGGTGAGGCGTTCGCCGGACGGCTGGACGTCTCCGACACCGATTCGGTGCACGAATTCGTGACCGCCGTCGAAGCAGCGCTGGGCCCCACCGAGATCCTGGTCTCCGGTGCGGGCGACCTCGAATTCGGGCAGGCCTGGGAAATGGATCCCGACGTCTTCGAATCCCAGGTCCGCGTGCACCTGGTCGGCGCGCAGCGCCTGGCGCACCGGGTGCTACCGGGCATGATCGAACGGCAGCGCGGCGACTTCGTCGTCATCGGCTCCGACTGCGCGGTCCGGGTGCGTCCCGGCGCGGGCGCGTACAACGCGGCCAAGACCGGGGTGGAGGCCTTCGCCACCCAGCTGCGCATGGAGCTGGAGGGCACCGGGGTGCGCTCGTCCATCGTCCGCCCGGGGCAGACCCTCACCGGCATGGGCATGCAGGCCACCCCGGAAGTCGTCGGCCCGCTGCTGGAGAACTGGGTGAAATGGGGCTTCGCCCGGCACCCGCAGTTCCTGCGGCCGGCCGATCTCGCGGCGGCCGTGACCGCGGTCGTCTCCACCCCGCGCGGCGCCCACCTGGTGCTGGTGGAGGTGCAGCCGGAAGCGCCGATCCAGGACAGGAAGGACGCCTCCTGATGCGACTGATCGTCGATCTCGATCTCTGCCAGGGCCACGCCGTCTGCCAGGACGAGGCCCCCGAACTCTTCCAGGTGCCCAAACAGGGCCAGGTCCGGATCCTGCGCCCCGACCCCGGCGCCGACCTGGAGGCGGCCCGCGCCGCCGTCCGCTACTGCCCGACCCAGGCGCTGTCGCTGGTCGACGACAGCGCCGCCGAATAGCGCAACCCGAACAGAAGGAGGCCGCGGTGAGCTGGTCCCGCGACGAACTCGACGAGATGATCCGCCGCTGGGTGGACGAGAACAAACAGTGTGAGGCCCAGGGCGATTGGAAGCCGCTCGAGCACTTCTACACCGAGGACGCCACCTACGGCTGGAACTACGGCCCGCAGCAGGAGTTCATGGCCGTCGGTCGCGACGAGATCCGTGACATCGCGCTCGGCCAGGAGATGTTCGGCCTGGAGGGCTGGACCTATCCGTATCAGGAATTCGTGGTCGACGAGCGCAGCGGCAGCGTCATCGGCTTCTGGAAGCAGGTCAACGAGGGCCGGCGGGCGGATGGCCGGCCCTACAGTCCGGAGGGCATCGGCGGCAGCTGGTTCCGCTACGCGGGTGACTACCGGTGGTCCTGGCAGCGCGACTTCTTCGACTTCGGCAATGTGACCGCGCTTTTCGTCGAGATGATCTCGAACGACGCGCTATCGTCCGGAATGCGCAAGCGCATGGAACGGGCCATGACGGGCGAACCGCTGCCCGGCTGGTACCCCGTCGGAAAGGGGCCGGTGCCCCTGTGGTGAACAGCAGATTCGAAGCCCTGACCAGATCCGAACTGGCCCTGCTGGTTCCGGAGTTGCTGCTGTGCGGCCACCTCATCGACCGCTCCGGCATGGCGCACGTGCTGGGTGCGCTGGGCCGGGAAGGCATGACGGCGGTGGCCATCGAGGAATGGCAGCTGGCCAGCCCGGTCTACACCCGGCGCATGCGGCGGGCGCTCGACATCACCGGCGACGGCGTGGACGCCATCTTCAAGGGCTTCCAGCTGGATATCGGCGCGCCACCGCAATTCATGGACTTCCGCTTCCGGGTGATCGACCACGACCACGGCGAATTCCACCTGGATCACTGCGGCGCGCTCGCCGACGTGGAGCCGATGGGCACCGAGTTCGTGGTCGCCATGTGCCACGACATCGAAGACCCCACCTTCGACGCGACCGCACTCGCCACCAACCCCTACGCGCAGGTCCGCCCGGTGCACCGCCCACCCCGCGAGCCCGCCGATCGGCTGGAACATCCCAAGAAGCCGGTGTGCGCGTGGACCGTCACCATCGATCCCGCCCACGAGCCCCCGGTCCCGCCCGACGACGCGCAGGTGGTGGCCGGATCCGAAGCCGCCGCCACGGTATTGGCGCCCATCGACCCGGAAGATCCGGGACAGCACGACTATTCGGGTCCGCTGCTGAGCGATCTGCGCTTCGCGGACTTCTCCCGCTCCGCGCTCATCCGGATCGCCGACGAGGTGTGCCTGCAGCACCATCTGCTCACCCTCGGCTACCGGACCGCCGTCGAGGCCCGGACGAAACCCGATGTGGCGCTGGATATCCTGCGCAAGCAGTGGACGGGAATCGCCGGCCTCACCGCCGAGCGCATCCGCACGGCGCTCGGGCTCGGCGACGACGCGGCGGCGCTGGCCAAGGTGCTGCGGCTGCATCCCGCCTTCAATCCGGCCGTCTACGTCGACATCCAGGTCGCCACCGAGACCATCGGCGGCGAACAGCTGGTGGAACTGCGGATCGGCCGCGGCTGCGGCGCGATCGACGACGGTGCGTGGCCCGCCCTGCTCGACCCCGAGCACCTGGCCCCGCTCGACGCACTGGTGCGCGGGGTCAACCCGCGTTTCCACACCCGGGTCCGCTCCGTCGACGAGTGCGGCCTCACCCTCGAAATCGGTTGCGCGGACCTGCCGTACCGCGAGGCCGACGAGGTCGCCATCACCCGGTTCAGCTCCGGGGCCGCCTTCACCTTCACCGACCGGGGCATCCCGCTGCCGCTCACCGTCCTGTAGCCGGAACACACCAGGAGATACGGCCATGGCGTGCACTTTCGCCGACCTCTACGAACACTCCGCCGACGCCGTGCCGGACCGGACCGCCGTCATCGAGGGCCCGCGCCGGCGCACCTTCGCCGAACTCGACGCCCGCGCCAACCGGCTGGCCCACCACCTCACCGCCGCCGGCGCGGGACCGGGGACCCACATCGGCTTCCACATGCACAACGGCATCGAGAGTCTCGAAACACTGCTGGGCTGCTACAAGATTCGCGCGGTGCCGGTCAATATCAACTACCGGTACCGCGCGGAGGAACTGCGCTACGTCTACGACAACGCCGACCTCGAGATGACGGTGCACCACCGCTGCTACGCGCCGCTGATCGAGGAAATCCGGCCGCAATTGCCGAAGCTGCGGCACACCCTGGTGGTGGAGGACGATCAGGGCGGCGCGGGGCTGCCGACCACCTCCGTCCCGTACGAGCAGGCGCTCGAATCCGGTTCGCCCGAGCGGGATTTCGGGCCGCGCAGCGCCGACGATCACTTCATCATGTACACCGGCGGCACCACCGGCCTGCCCAAGGGCGTCATCTGGCGGCAGGAGGACATGTGGCGGGTGCTGGGCGGCGGCATCGACTTCTACACCGGTGAACCCGTCGCCGACGAGTACCAGCAATCCCGCGCGGGGGCCGGGAACCCTTCGCCCATGACCTGGTTCGTGCTGCCGCCGCTCATCCACGCCGCCGCCATGATGCCCACCTTCACCGCGCTGTGGTCAGGCAACGCGGTGCTGTTCCAGCCGCGCTTCGACGCCGACGAGGTGTGGCAGGTGGTGGCGCGGGAGCGGCCCCAGGTCCTGGTGGTCACCGGCGACGCCATCGCCCGGCCGCTGGTGGACTCCTACCGGGCCGCGCCGGTGGACGCGTCATCGCTGATCTCCATCGGCTCCGGCGCGGCCCAGCTCACCCAGCCGGTGAAGAACGCACTGCTGGAACTGTTCCCCAACACACTGGTCACCGAATCCATCGGCTCCTCCGAAACCGGTTTCGGCGGTATCGGATTCGCGCAGAAGGACGATGATCCGGCCCGTGCGCCGCGGGTGCACACCGGGCGCGGGGCGCTGGTGGTGGACGACGCCGGGCGGCCCGTCGCGCCGGGCGGCGAGGGCTGGGTGGCCAAGACCGGCAATGTGCCGATCGGCTACTACAAGGATCCGGTCAAGACCGACAAGCTCTTCCGCACCGTGGACGGGGTGCGCATGGTCATCACCGACGATCGCGCGCGCGTGGAGTCCGACGGGTCCGTCACCCTGATCGGCCGCGGCAACATGGTCATCAATACCGGCGGGGAGAAGGTCTTTCCGGAAGAGGTCGAGGCCACCGTCAAGGCCCATCCCGCCGTCTACGACGCGGTTGTGATCGGGGTGCCGCACGAGCGCTGGGGGCAGCTGGTGGCGGCCGTGGTGTCGCCGGCCGCGGGCGCGATCGACTTCGCCGCGCTGGCGGAGCACGTGCGCGCGCGTCTCGCGGGATACAAACTGCCGCGGCGGATCTGGGTGGCCGAGACCGTCACGCGCACGCCGAGCGGTAAGCCCGACTACCGCTGGGCCAAGGGTTATGTGGCCGAGCGGGGACCCGACTACGAGGCGAGGTGAAGAAACTCGGTGAAACAACCGGCGTCCGTCACTGAAACCTGTTCTAATTCTGGCATGGAGGCGCATACCGTACTCGGCGAACAGGTCCGCATGCCGGTGCAGATCCGGCACGCGGACGCCTGCTCGGCGCTGTTCCTCGTCGACGCCGCCGCGGCCCGCGACCTGCTCACCGGCACCGGGCTGGAGCCGATCACGACGCTGCCCGGAAGAGCCGTGCTCTCCCTGGCCTTCGTCCGCTACATCGACGGGGACCTCGGGCCGTACCACGAATTCGCCTTCTCGCTCATGGCCAGACAGCCGGGACGCAAGAACAGCACCGGGGCGTACATCCACTGGCTGCCGGTCAACCAGAGCTTCACCTGTGAAGCGGGACAATCCATCTGGGGCTTCCCGAAGCTCATGGCCGATATCGACATCACGCCGGACGGGCGCGGGCACCGCTGCGAGGTCCGCGTCGACGGGCAGTTCGTGCTCGCGCTGCGGGTCGCCGACGGCTTCCGCATGCCCGGTGGCGCGGGCGGGGCATCCATCGACGCGTACACCGCCCGCAACGGAATCCTGCGGCGCACACCGTGGGTCATGAATCCGGCCCAGGTCCGGGGACGGCCGGGCGGTGCGCGGATCGAACTCGGAGACCATCCGGTCTCCGAGCAATTGCGGGCGCTGGGACTCCCGGCGCGCGCACTGTTCTCCAGCCGGATCGGCGCACTCCGCATGACCTTCGAGGACGCCGCGACGGTATTGCAGACCCGGGAGGTCCGATGAGCCGGACGGCACTCGTCACCGGAGCGGCCAGCGGCATGGGCCGCATCGTCGCGCAGCGACTCGCCGCCGCGGGCTGGCAGGTGGCCGCGGTCGACCTGAACGCCGACGGCCTGGCCACCATGGCCGCGCGCTCGCCCAACACCCACACCTACGCGTGTGACGTGTCGGATTCCGCGCAGGTCCGCGCCGTCGTCGACAAGGTGCGCGCGGAACTGGGCACCATCGACCGCCTGGTGCACGCGGCCGGCATGGCGCACGTGCACGCCTCCGTACTGGACCACGACGTGGCCCAGATCCGGAAGATGATGGACATCAACTACATCGGCACCGTCAACCTCTGCCAGGCCGTCATCCCCGCCATGAAGCAGGCCGGCGCCGGCACCGTGGTGCTGTTCGCCTCGCTCGCGGGCTGGCTGCCCTCACCCGGCATGGCCGGGTACACGGCCTCCAAGCACGCGGTGGTCGGCTTCGCCGACAGCCTCTCCTACGAACTGCACGGCACCGGCGTGCGGCTGCTCGTGCTCTGCCCGCCCATGGTGGAGACCCCGTTCCTGGACGCGGTCCGCAAGGAGAACGCCAGCGTGCTCGGCAACGCCGGCGGCGCCACGCCCGAGAGCATTGTCGACGCGCTGGAAAAGGCACTGGCCAAACCGAAGTCGCCGCTGTTCGTCTTCCCCGGACAGGCGCGACCGGCGTATCTCATGCGGAGGCTGCTGCCCGGCCTGGCGCGGGCCATCGTCCGGCGCACGGTGCACCCCACCGAGTAATCCCCCCGAACGTGGATGCCGGCACGTGCTCCGATCGGCATCCGCTCCCAGCGCTGGGCAGCCGGCCCTGAGGCTGCCCAGCGCTGAAATCCGTTCGGCCGGAGCCGGAAGCCAGCTACCGTGCAGCAATAATTCGGTGGCGCACTCTCTCCCCACCAGGCACTCTGGGCTGTCTGCACTGCTCGAAGCACCTGTTCGAGAGGGGATGGATGAGTTCGCGCACATCCGCTATCAGGCTGGTTCTGCGCTACTACGGCCGGGAAATGGCCCGGCGCAAGGCAATCACGATTCCGGCCATGCTGGGGCCCGCCCTCGGTAATATCTGCCAGCTCTACATCGCGCCGCTGCTGGTCGCGGTGGTCGTGGGCAAGGTGGCCGCCACCGGTGACTCCTCGTTCGGCACACTCGCGCCGTACGTGATCGGGTTCGGCGCGCTGCTGTTCATCGCGGAAGTCTTCTGGCGGTTGGGGATCCACTGTCTCAACCGTCTCGACGCCTATGGCATCGAGAGTCTCTACAACACCGCCATGGACGAACTGCTGGCCAAGGATTCGGCGTTCTTCCACAACAACTTCGCGGGCTCGCTGACCAAGCGCGCCCTGAGCTTCGCGACCCGGTTCGAGGAGTTCGCCGATACCTTCGCCTTCGAGATCGTCGCCGCCCTGGTGCCGCTGAGCTTCGCCTCGGTGGTGCTGTGGCGCTACGACCCGATGCTGGTCATCGTGCTGCTCGGCCTGATCACGGTGAGCGGCGTCGTGGTCGCCCCGCTGATCCGGCGGCGCCAGCACCTGGTCGACGATCGCGAGGCCGCCATCGCGCGGGTATCGGGCCACGTCTCCGACACCCTGTCGAACATGCAGGCGGTGCGGGCCTTCGCGGCCGAACCGCAGGAGATCGACGAGCATCGGCGGCGGGTGGCGGTACAGCGGCGAAAGTCGTTGCGGTCCTGGGACTACAACAACCTCTACATCGACACCGCGGTCACGCCGCTGATGGTGATCGTGAACGTCTCCGGATTGCTGATCGCGCTGGGCATCGGCGGTGGGCACGCCTCGGTCGAGGTGATCATGGTGGCCTTCACCTACTACTGGAACGCCACCGGCATCATGTTCCGGTTCAACCAGATCTACCGGCGACTGGAGAGCTCCACCACCGAGGCCGCGCAGTTCACCGAACTGCTACTGGAATCGCCGACGGTGCTCGACACGAGCGAGCCGGAACCGCTGTGCCCCAATGGGTCCGGCATCCGGTTCGAGCGGGTGGACTTCGCCCACGCGGGCGCGCCGCCCCTGTTCCGCGGGCTGGATCTGGAAGTGGCCAGTGGCGCGCGCATCGGCCTGGTCGGCCGGTCGGGCGGCGGCAAGAGCACGCTCACCCAGCTGCTGCTGCGCATGATGGACGTCGACGGCGGCGTCATCCGCATCGGCGGACAGGATATTTCGCGCCTGCGGCAGCGTGATCTGCGCAGCCTGCTGTCCTACGTGCCGCAGGACCCGGCCATGTTCCACCGGTCGCTGAGCGACAACATTCGCTTCGCCCGGCCCGGGGCCACCGACGACGAGGTGCGGCGCGCCGCCAAGGCCGCGCACGTCACCGAATTCGCCGACGGGCTGCCCGAGGGGATGGAGACGCTCATCGGCGAGCGCGGCGTGAAACTCTCCGGCGGGCAACGCCAGCGGGTCGCGCTCGCCCGGGCCATCCTGCGCGACGCCCCGATCCTGCTGCTGGACGAGGCCACCAGCGCCCTCGACTCCGAGAGCGAAATCCTTGTGCAGCAAGCGCTCTGGGAGTTGATGGAAGGGCGTACGGCGCTGGTGGTCGCGCACCGGTTGAGCACGGTGGCCGGGATGGACCGGCTGATCGTGCTCGATCGCGGGCGGATCGTCGAACAGGGCAGCCACGAGGAGCTGCTGCGCGGCGACGGTACGTACGCGCAGCTGTGGCGGCACCAGTCCGGCGGCTTCCTCGGCGAGGAGCTGGCCGCTCGCTGACGGTGAGGTGGCGATGTGAGAGGTCCGTCGCCACCTCAGCTCCGGGGGATAGTCCCCGGAATTCCTAGTTGCCCTGGAAATTCGGCTTGCGCTTCTCGGCGAAGGCGCGCGGGCCCTCCTTCGCGTCGTTGCTGCGGAAGACCGGCAGGCCGACCTTGGCGTCGATCTTGAACGCCTCTTCCTCGTGCATGCCCTCGGTGTCGCGGATGACCTTCAGGATCGCCTGCACGGCCAGCGGGCCGTTGTTGTTGATCAGCTCGGCGATTTCGAGGGCCTTGTCCAGCGCGGTCCCGTCCGGCACCACGTGGCCGATGAGGCCGAAGTTCAGCGCCTCGGCCGCGGTGATGTGGCGACCGGTCAGCAGCAGTTCCGCGGCAACGGTGTAGGGGATCTGGCGCGGCAGCCGCACCGCCGAGCCGCCCATCGGGAACAGGCTCCACTTCGCCTCGGAGACACCGAATTTGGCGCTCTCACCGGCGATTCGGATATCGGTGCCCTGCAGGATCTCGGTGCCGCCCGCGATGGCCGCGCCCTCCACCGCCGCGATCAGCGGCTTGGTCAGGCGACGGCCCTTGAGCAGACCCGGCATGCGGGACGGGTCGAACGCGCTGCCCTCTTTCATGCCGTCGTCCGGGCTGCGCTTGTTCATGGCCTTCAGGTCCGCGCCCGCGCAGAACGCGCCGCCGGCACCGGTGAGGATGCAGGAGCGGATCTCCGGATCGTTGTCGACGGTGTCCCACGCCTCGGTCATGATCGCCAGCATCTCGCCGGTGAGGGCGTTCTTGGACTTGGGGCGGTTCATGGTGACGATCAGGGTCGCGCCGCGCTTCTCGACCAGAGCGTGCGGTTCGGTGTTGCTAGGTGTTTCAGCAGTCGCTGCGGTCATCGCCGACCCTTCTTTCCACATGGGCGAACCAAGATTCCGGCACGAAACTACCCCGCGCCGTTGTCCTGAACAATAACGTGTTCTAGTTTGGATCATGGTGACCGCCGTCACGGGCGGCAAGTAGTGGAGAGAGTCCCATGAGCACAACGAGCAAGGCGAAGCTTCCGCCGCGCGTCACGGAATCCCTCATCAACCGGCTGACCGCGATGGTGACGGCGGGCCAGGCCGGCGAGGCCCGCGAGCCCTTCGAGATGGTCGAGGTCTACACCGGCGACGTCGTCGGCTACCTGCCGCAGTCCTCGCCCGAGGACGTCGAGGCCGCCGTCGAGATCTCCCGCGCCGCCCAGAAGGAATGGGCCGCCCGGCCGCTCAAGGACCGCCTCGCCGTATTCGAGCGTGCGCACGAGCTGATTCTCTCCGAGATCGAGACCATCGCGGACCTGATCCAGATCGGCTGCGGCAAGGCGCGGCGGATGGCCATCGAGGAGGCGTGCGATACGCCGATGGTCATCGCCCACTACCTGAAGACCGCCGAGAAGACCCTCAAGCCCAAGAAGCGCAGCGGCCCGATGCCGGTCATCACCTCCTCCACCGAGGAGCACCGGCCCAAGGGCGTGGTCGCGGTCATCGCGCCCTGGAACTTCCCGTTCGCCATCTCCATGTCCGACTCCACCCCGGCGCTCATGGCCGGCAACGGCGTGATCATGAAGCCGGACAACAAGACCGCGCTGTGCACCCTGTACGGCATCGAACTGCTGCAGAAGGCGGGCCTGCCGCGCGGGCTCATCCAGGTGGTCTGCGGCGGCGGCCCCGACGTCGGGCCCACCCTCATCGACAATGTCGAGTTCGTCATGTTCACCGGCTCCACCGCCACCGGCCGCACCATCGGTGAGCAGGCCGGGCGCAACCTCATCGGCTGCAGCCTGGAACTCGGCGGCAAGAACCCGATGATCGTGCTCGACGACGTCAACCTCGACGAGGCCATCCCCTCGGCCGTGTTCGCCGTCTTCGGCAACACCGGTCAGGCGTGCATGCACATCGAGCGCATCTACGTCCACGAGCGCATCCACGACGAGTACCTGCGCCGCTTCGTGGCCGCCGCCGAGGACCTCGCCGGCAAGATGGGCGCCAGCTACGACTTCGATCCCGAGATGGGCTCGCTGGTCTCGGTGGACCACATGAAGCGCGTCGCCTCCCACGTCGACGAGGCCCGGGAGAAGGGCGCGACCGTCGTCACCGGCGGCAACCCCCGCCCCGACATCGGCCCCGCCTTCTTCGAGCCGACCGTCCTCACCGGCGTCACCAAGGACATGGCCCACGCCACCATGGAGACCTTCGGCCCCGTGGTCAGCATCTACAAGTACAGCACCGAGGACGAGGCCGTCGCGCTCGCGAACGACACCGCGTACGGCCTCAACGCCAGCATCTGGACCGGAAACATCGACCGCGCGACGAAACTCGCCGAGCGCGTCGAAGCCGGCGCCATCAATATCAACGACGGCTTCGTCACCAGCTACGCCGCCAAGGGGACCCCGTCGGGCGGCGTGAAGCAGTCCGGCGTCGGCACCCGTCACGGCGCGGCCGGCATTCTCAAGTACACCGACACCATCAATGTCGGCGTGCAGAAGAAGCAGATCATGGCCGCCCGCGCCAACATGCCCTACGAGAAGCAGCTCAAGTCCACCCTGGTCACGCTGCGCCTCATGCGGCGCCTGCACCTGGGCTGAAAGCCGTTCCACCGCACCGGGTCCCGGCCGGGTGGCCGGGACCCGGCGTGCGTTCGGGTCAGGGTCGCTGCGCGGTCAGCGACAGCCGGGCCACTCCGATGATGTGCGAACCCATCGAGAAGGACGCGACCGCCGGGGTGGTCGCCGCGGGCAGGTCCAGCGTCGGGGTGTCCAGGGCCAGCACGGAGATCTGGTAGGTGTGCGGCCGGTCGCCGGCGGGCGGGCACGGACCCAGGTAGCCGGGGACACCGGCGTCGTTGGCGCCCGCCACACCCGCGGCGCCCGCGGTGAAATCGGTTGCGGCGGCCGGGATGTCCCAGTTCATCCAATGCCAGAAGCCCGCGCCGGTCGGCGCGTCCGGGTCGAACATGGTGACCGCGAAGCTCTTCGCTCCGCCCGGAGCGCCGGACCAGTGCAGGCGCGGAGCGTGATTGGCGGCCGTACAGCCGAAGGCGCCCGCGTAGAAGTCGGCCGGGAAGGCACGGTCGGCCGTGGCGTCGCCGGTGGTGACGGTGAACGGGGCGGCCGACGCCGGGACCACGGCCCGAACCTGAACGGACGGAGCCGGATTCGGGCTCGGGGCCGGGGCGGACGAATCCCGGTCGCGGCCGCAGGCGGCGGCCGACAGCAGGGCCGCCACGGCGAAGGTCGCGGAAACGATGCGTGCGGTGCGATTCATGGCGGTTCTCCTCGTTGCTCGACTGACGAGAAGAGACTCTCGGAATCCGGTATCGCCAGGGAGATCGTCCGCACCCTGGTATCCCGCGTGCCACCCGGCCGCACCCTAGGCTGAGGGCCGGGAGCCGGGGCGGTGCCGGGGCTCCGGCGAGAAGGAGTGCGAGCGTGGACACTACGACATCGGGAAGGGAGCTGGGCGCCTTCCTGCGGGCCATGCGGGAACGACTGGCCCCCGAACAGGCGGGGCTGCCGAACGTCGGGCAGCGGCGCACTCCGGGCCTGCGACGGCAGGAGGTGGCGCAGCTCGCGGCGGTCAGCGTCGACTGGTACATCCGCCTCGAACAGGGCCGCGTCGGCACCCCCGGCGCCGCCATCCTCGACGCCCTCGCCGACGCCCTGCGGCTCACCGACGCCGAGCGCGCGCACCTGCACCTCATCGCCCGCGGCGCCCAGCCGCCCACCCGCCGCCGACCGGCCGACCCGCCGGAGTCACTGCGCGCCATCCTCGACGGCCTGCCCGCGCTCCCGGCCTACCTGTCCGACTTCCGCCTCGACGTGCTCGCCCGCAACACCGCCGCGTCGGCCCTGTTCGGCCCGGGCTTCGAACCCGGCATCAATGTCGCCCGCCTGACCCTGCTCGACCCCGCCACCCGCGCCACCCAGCTGGACTGGGACCGGGTGGCCCGCGAGACCGTCGGCAACCTGCGCCGCAACCTGGCCCGCCACCCCGACGACCCGCGCCTGCGCGAGGTGATCGGCGAATTGCGCACGGACAGCCCCGAATTCGCCACCTGGTGGGACGACCATGCGGTGCAGGACCGCAGCCACGGCACCAAACGCATCCGGCATCCCGACGCGGGCGACCTGACGGTCTGCTACGACAACCTCACCAGCCCCGACGGGGCCGACCACAGCATCACGGTCCTCACGCCGGTGGACGCGACATCCGCCGCCGCCCTGCGCACCATCCTCACCGACCACGCGGACCGCCTGGGCGGCACCCGCCTTCGTCCGGTCGCGGGCTGACGACTGAAAACCAACGCCGAAATCACACTGGGTCCCCGAAAAACACGCCGGGGTACCTGGAAAACACAAAACCCCCGGCTCTCGAAAGAGCCGGGGGCCGAGTTGTGTCTCAACCACACAGTCGGGGTGACAGGATTTGAACCTGCGACCTCTTCGTCCCGAACGAAGCGCGCTACCAAGCTGCGCCACACCCCGTGAAGCGAACCTGCAGTAGCTTAGCGCACCCGTCGTCCAGACGTTAAATCGGCTGGTCAGGTGCTCTAAAACAGGCGAAAAGTGGCGAACAGCTTACGCGCGAAATCGGCCGTGACCGAGCGATCCACGCCCGTGTCGGCGAGGATCACCAGCACCAGCGAACCCTTGCCGGCGCCCACGCTGAGGGCGAAGGTGTAGACCGAATAGCCGGTGGCGCATCCCGCGGGAGCGGTGAAGGCGCCGCTGGTCTCCAGGAAGGTGCCGTGCAACTGGCCGTCGCTGGTGTCGAGGGGTTGCGCGGCGCCCGCGGTGAGCGAGGTCTTGGTGGTGTAGCCGATGCGGGCGGCGTGCGCACCCACATCGGTGGCAGCCGCCGTCGCGTCGGAGATATCCGAGGTGGACAGGAACATGGTGGTCCGCACATTGCCCGGGCAGTAGTCCGAACCCTCCTCCGCGAAGCCCGCCGCGGGCATGCTGTCGGTGCCGTTCCCGTAGGTGGTGGCGGTCAGATCGGTCTTCCAGTCGCTGGGGATGTCCCACGCGGCCTTCAGGTCCTTGGGCACGTCGACCTGATAGCCGGGAATCTGGGGAGTCAAGGTGGACGGCGGGGTCGTGGTGGTGCGCGGCGTGGTGGCGGGCGCACTGGTGATCGAGGTGGGTTTCGCGGCGGTCGGGGCAGGGCCTTTGCCGGAATCGTGCATCACGATCACGATCGCCACGACGGCCACGATCGCCACCACGAGCGCGCCGACGGCCGCCAGCAGCCACACCCGCCCGCGATTGCCGCCCGGCGGGGGCCCGAAGCCGCCCGGTTGCCCGGCGGCGAAGGGCGACGCGCCGGTGCTGTACGAATTCGCGCTCGGCGGAACGGGATTCGGCCCGGACCGATAGGGCGAGGACTGGTAGGGATTGGGCCCCGACTGGTACGGGCTCGGGCCCGGCCACGGTCCGGGACCCGAGGCCGGACCGGGCCCCGGGATCGGATTGGGCCCGGAGGCTTGGGAATTCGGGCTCGGACGGGGAGATGGGTTCGGTGGGCTGGGCTTGGGCCGTTCGTGCACCGGCCCCTGCCACCAGTCCCCGCCGGACGTCGTCTTCTCCGGATCGATGTCCTGGCCGTCGGTTTCACCGCTCATCGTCGGACCCCCTGTGACGAGTCGTGCCGCCTACTGGATCGGTCGGATACTGGCGAGAATCTTCTTCGCCGAGGTCGCGTCCACGGACTGGTCCACCCCGGTGTCCGCGGCGATGGTGAACACGAAAGCGCCGCTGTCGCCGGGGAAGGCGAAGGTGTAGACCGAATACGTCGAGGCACAGCCCGCCGCCGGAGCCGGGGCAGCGCCCTTGGTCTCCATGTAGATGCCCTGCAGCTGCCCGTCCGAGGACTGGAAGGGCTCCGCCGCGCCGGGCGTCGCACCCGTCGACGTGGACCAGCCGATGCGGCCCATCCGGGTGCCGATGTCGGCCGCCGCCCGCGTCGGATCCGTCTCGTCGGACTGGGTCAGAAAGATGTTGGTGCGCACGTACTTCGGGCAGTACTCGATGCCGTCCTGCGCCAGCCCGGCCACCGGAATGCTGTCCGCGCCGCTGCCGAAGGTGCTCTGCCCGGTGCCGTCCACCTTCCAGCTCTGCGGAATGTCGTATGCCGCACCGTTGTCCGGGATCGTGACCACCTGGTACCCGGGGATCACCGCGGCGGGCGTGCTGGTCGCCTTCGGGGCGGTGGTCCTGGCGGTCGTCGGCCGGCCCGACTGGGTGGGCTTGGCCGCGGTCGAGGTGAGCGCGCTGATCAGCGACGGCGTGGTGTTCGACTTTGCCGAGGCGTCGTTCGAGTTCCGGTGCACCAGCGCCACGACCACCACCGCGGCGATGATCGCCAGCACCAGCACGCCGACACCGGCGAACAGCCATATACGGCGGTTGCCGCCACCGGGCGGCGGGGGATAGGGCGGCTGCTGGCCATAGCCGGGCTGCCGGCCGTAGCCCGGCGGCGCGCCGAACGCTTGGGTCGGCGGGTACTGGGCGGGACCGGGCGGATAGGGCTGGCCGTACGGACCGCCGGTGAGCGGGGTCGTCGGCTGCGGCTGCCCGTAGCCGGGCTGCTGCCAGCCCGGATCGGGTTGCGGCGCACCATAACCCGGCTGCGGCGACGGTTGCGGCTGCTGCCAGGTCTGATCCTGTCCGGGCACACCCTGCCACCAGTCCGGATCGGGTTCCGGACGGCCGGGCTCGTTGCTGTGGTCGTTTCCACTGGTCACGGTTGCCCCCTGACTGACGACTACATACCGCGCTGTATATCGCGGCGGGCGCTCACCGCGCGACAGCCTCCGACGACGCGGTGCGGCCCCGCCCCGACTCGGCGACCGGCTTCTTCGGCGGCGCGCCGACCAGCGTCAGCAGCGTCGCCTCGGGGCGGCAGCAGAACCGGTACGGAGCCCAGGGCGAAGTCCCCAGACCCGCCGACACGTGCAGCCGGGTGTGCGCACCCCAGCGCGAGGCGCCCTTCACCCGGGCGCGGTCGATCCCGCAGTTGGTCACCAGGGCGCCGAAGCCCGGCAGGCACAGCTGCCCACCGTGGGTGTGGCCCGCCATCACCAGGTCGTAGCCGTCGGCCGCGAATCGGTCCAGCACCCGCGGCTCCGGCGAGTGGGTGAGTCCGATGCTCAAGTCCGCCAGCGGATTCGGCGCACCCGTCACGGTGTCGTAACGGTCCCGCTGCAGATGTGGATCGTCCACGCCCGCGGTCGAGATCCGCACCCCGGCGACCTCGATATCGCGGCGCACATGCGTCAGATCCAGCCAGCCCCGCTCGGTGAACGCGGCCCGCAGATCCTGCCACGGCAGCGGATCGCCGTAGACCCGCTTGTGGTCCTTGTTGAAGTACTTGAGCGGGTTCTTCGGCACCGGCGCGAAGTAATCGTTCGAGCCGAACACGAAGATGCCGGGACGCGCGAGCAATCCGCCCAGCGACTGCACCACGGCGGGCACCGACTTCTGGTGCGAGAGGTTGTCCCCGGTGTTCACCACCAGATCCGGCTCCAGCCGGTCCAGCTCCCGCAGCCAGGCCTGCTTCAACTGCTGCCCGGGCATCATGTGCAGGTCGCTGATGTGCAGCACCCGTAGGGAGGGCTTGCCCGGTTCCAGCACCGGTAGCGTCGCCTCACGCAGCGTGAAGGCATTGCGCTCGATGAGCGTCGCGTATCCGATTCCGGCGACCGCGGCCCCGGCGGCTCCGAGTGCGGCACGGCTGAGGACGGAGGTCGAGAAGACGGGCATTTGCCCAGAATAGGCGACCCGGCGGAGAAACATCGAGTCAAATGAGCTGGACCACGATAGAAGTCCCTCGTACCGTGTCGCTCATGTCGGAACTCAAATCCAAGCTGCGGTCGGACATGACCACCGCGATGAAGAGCAAGGACACGCTGCGGCTGGCCACCCTGCGGATGCTGCTGTCCGCCGTTCAGAACGCGGAAGTCGCCGGACCCGAGGCCCGTGAGCTTTCCGACGCGGAGATCATCGCCGTCCTGCAGAAGGAGGCGAAGAAGCGCAATGAGGCCGCCGTCGTCTACGAGCAGGCCGGGCGTGGCGAACTCGCCGCCAACGAGCGCGCCGAGGAATCGATCATCGACGAGTACCTGCCCACCCAGCTCACCGACGCCGAGGTGGGCGACATCGCCGACACCGCCATCGCCGACGTCGCCGAGCAGCTGGGGGAGCGGCCGGGGATGAAGCAGATGGGTCAGGTCATGAAGGCCGCGACGGCGCTCGCCGCGGGGCGCGCGGACGGGTCGCGGATCTCCGCCGCGGTGAAGGCGCGACTCTGACACTGTCTTATCAATACGAAAGGCCCGGAGTGAGTGAATCACTCCGGGCCTTTCCTTTGCCTACCGCGCGATTGCCTACCGCGGGATCGGGATGGGAATCGGGATCGGCGGCAGCTGCGGGAGCGGGATGCTCGGCAAGCCCGGCACCGTGGGCGGCGCGTTCGGCGCGGGCGCCGGGATCTGACTGCCGTCGCTCACGTAGAGCGTGATCACCGAGCCCGGGATGGCCGACCCGTTCGGCGAGACGTTCATGACCGTCCCCTTGTTCGCGCCCGGCTGCGTCGTCACCGACACCTGGAAGCCCGCCCCGACCAGGGTGGAAGTGGCCTCCGCCTGGGACATGCCGATCACATCCGGGATCTGCGAATTGTTCGATCCGCGAACGTACTTGTCGTCCAGCGGCGGCAGCGCCGCCGGCGGGAATCGGTCGAGCACGTTCTTCATCGCGCCCAGATAGGTCTTAGCGGGTTCATTACCGCCGTACAGGTTTCCGTTGCCGCAGCTGCGCAGCGGGAACGAGCAGATCTCACCCGGCGTCGGGCTGTCGCCGTAGATGTAGCTGGCCCCGGCGAAGGAGTTGGTGAAGGCCAGGAAGGCCGAGGACCGGTGGGTCTCGGTGGTGCCCGTCTTGGCCGAGGTCGGGATGTTCCAGCCCACCGAGTGCGCCGAACCGGCACCGGTACCGCTCACCACGTCCTGGCCCAGGGCATTGGCGAGGGTGTTGGCCAGGCCCGGATCCACCACCTGCTCACACGCCTGCTGGGTCAGCGGCACCTGCTTGCCGTTGCGGTCCACCACCTCCTTGATCGGGGTGGGCGGGCACCACTTGCCGCTCGAGGCCAGCGTGGCGGCCACATTCGACAGTTCGAGGGGGTTGATCGCCACCGGGCCCAGGGTGAACGAGCCCAGGTTCTGGTCCTTGATCATGTCGGCCAGGCTCTGGTTGCCGTGGCCGGAGGTGCCGGGCTGGGTATAGGAACGCATGCCCAGGCGCACCGCCATATCGACGGTCGGCTGCACCCCGACGGCCTGGATCAGCTTGACGAAGGCCGTGTTCGGCGAGGTCGCCAGCGCCTGCGTCACCGACATCGAGCCCGCGTAGTTGCCCGCGTTCTTCACGCAGTAGGTCTCCGGCGGGCAGCCCGGCGTCCCGGAATTACCCATGCCCTTGGCCGAGAAGAACGCCGGGACATCCAGCGTGGCATTGATGCCCAGGCCCTTCTCCATGGCCGCGGCCGTGGTGAAGATCTTGAAGATCGAGCCCGCGCCGTCGCCGACCATCGAGTACGGCTGCGGCTGCACGGTCTGATGCGCGTTGGCGTCCAGGCCGTAGACGCGGCTCGAGCCCATGGCCAGCACCGGATGCGAATCCTGGCCGGGCGCCACGATATTCATGACCTCGGCGATGTCGTCCAGATTCGGGTTGGTGTTGGCGGCCAGCGAGTCGCGCACCTGGTCCTGGACCGCCGGGTCCAGCGTGGTGCGGATCAGGTAGCCGCCCTTCTCGAGCTGATCGCGGCTGATGCCGGCGTTGTTCAGGTACTGCATCGCGTAGTCGCAGAAGAAGCCGCGGTCATTGGCCGCGATGCAGCCGCGCGGCAGGCCCTTGGGCTCGGGCAGCACGCCGAGGGGCAATTCCTTGGCCTTGCGATACTCGTCCGCGCGATTGGGCACGTTCTGGATCAGCGTTTCCAGCACGGTGTTCCGGCGCTCCAGCACGCCCGTGGGGTTGGTGTACGGGTTCAGCTTGGAGCTGGACTGCACCATGCCGGCGAGCATGGCCGACTGCGCGACGTTCAGATCCTTGGCGTCCACGCCGAAGTAGGTCTGCGCGGCGTCCTGGATGCCGTAGGAGCCGTTGCCGAACGGCACCAGGTTGAGATACCGGGTGAGGATCTCGTCCTTGGTGAGCCGCTTGTCCAGGGTCAGCGCCATCCGGATCTCGCGGATCTTGCGGGCGGGGGTGGTCTCCGTGGCGGCCCGGCGTTCGGCGTCGGTCTTGGCCACGACGAGCAGCAGGTAGTTCTTCACATACTGCTGGTCGATGGTGGAGCCACCCTGTGAGACCTGGCCGCCCGACGTGTTGGTCAGGAAGGCGCGGAAGGTGCCCTGCCAGTCCACACCGTGGTGGTCCGCGAAGCGCTTGTCCTCCACCGAGACCAGGGACAGCTTCATGTCATTGGAGATCTTCTCGCTGGGGACCTCGAAGCGGCGCTGCTCGTACAGCCAGGCGAACGGTGTTCCATTCGCATCCACCATGGTCGAGACGGCGGGCACATTGCCCTCGACGAGTTCGGCGGAGACATTGTCGACGGCGTCCGCCGCTCGGTTGGAGATGAACCCGAAGCCACCGGCGAGCGGGAACAGCAGACCGGCGAGCAACACGGCGGCCAAGACGCACGCGCCTGCCAGTCTCCAGAGCGTTCGTGTGATCGGCACGGGCCCTAGCCTAATTGGCCTCGCGGACACTCGGTGTTCGCCCGGCGGGGTGTTCATTCGTCCTAAAAGAGACGGACTGCCCGGTTCAGTGCAACGAATGCGTGGACGGACGTACCAGAAAATCTCGGGACGGTCTTGCGCAGGCCGCACACCTTTACCTAGATTGAGAACCCAGTGTGATAGAGCTAACACTCAAAGTGGAATGTGGTGCAGAACGCAGTGGGGTTGGGTAACTGCGCGCTGCACTCGCGATTCTGGAGCGCCGTGACCCGGTGTTCGGACTGCAAAGGGGCACACCAAATGCACATGACTACCCCGATCGCTCGATTGGACGTGGAGCAGGCCGAAGCGAGAATCGCCTGGGTTTCCCAGGCCCGATGCAAGGAAGTGGATCCCGACCAGCTGTTCGTGCGTGGCGCAGCGCAGCGCAAAGCGGCGACCATCTGCCGGCACTGCCCGGTGCTGATGGAGTGCGGGGCGGATGCCCTGGACAACCGTGTCGAGTTCGGAGTGTGGGGCGGCATGACCGAGCGGCAGCGCCGCGCGCTGCTCAAGCAGCATCCGGAGGTGACGAGTTGGGCGGACTTCTTCCGCGTCCAGCGATCACAGAAGGTAGCGATGTAACCGAGTATCCCTTACCCAGATCCCCCCTATAAGCAGAACGGATCGAGCCCGCGAAAGCGGGCTCGATCCGTGTCCGGGGTTGGATCGGGCATTTCAAACCAAAGGGTCGAACTGCCTGACTCGGTCAGGCGGACTTCACGCCCGCCTCGACCAGCTGATCACCCACCGCACGCAGTGCTTCCAGGTCGGCGACCTCGAACGGCAGCGCGGTGACGGCGACGATCGGGACGCTCGGGTGCGCGCCCGTGAAGCGGTGCAGCAGATGCTGTTCCCGCTTGGCGGTGGCGGCCCGGTGGGCGTGGATGCGCAGTACCGCGGCGGCCAGGGCCTCCGGGGTATCCGCCTCGGGTTCCGGCGTCGCGCCGTTGGTCGCGGTCTCCGGCGCGAGCCGATCCGCGGCGACCTGCGCCTCCTCCGCGGACAGGCCGCTCAGCACCGGGTGGGTCCGGTTCAGTACCAGGCCGGCCAGCGGCATCCGGTCGGTCGAGAGCCGATCGACGAAGAAGCTCGCCTCGCGCAACGCGTCCGGCTCGGCCGCGGCCACCACCAGGAAGTGGGTGCCCGGCCGCGACAGCATGGCGTAGGTGCGGTCCGCGCGATCCTGGAAGCCGCCGAACATGGACTCCAGTGACTGCAAGAAGACACTGGCGTCTTTGAGCAATTGACCGCCGACGATGGTCGAGACGCCGCGCAGCGCCAGGCTCATGGCGCCCGCCACGAACCGCCCGACCCCGCGGCCCGGGGCCATGATGACCCGGATCATCTTGCCGTTGAGGAAGTTGCCCAGCCGCTTCGGCGCGTCCAGGAAGTCCAGGGCATTACGGGAGGGCGGGGTGTCGACCACGATCAGGTCCCACTCGCGCTTGGACGCCAGCTGCCCGAGCTTCTCCATCGCCATGTACTCCTGGGTGCCACCGAAGGAGGACGCGACGGTCTGGTAGATCGGGTTGGCGAAGATCTGCTCGGCCTTGTCCGGGCTGGTGTGCTCGAGCACCATGTCGTCGAAGGTGCGGCGCATGTTCAGCATCATGGCGAACAGCTCGCCCTTGGCCTCGGGCCCGAGTTCGACCTTCTGCGGGGCGTTTCCGAGATCGCTCACGCCGAGCGACTGGGCCAGCCGGCGCGCCGGATCGATGGTGAGCACCACGACCTTGCGGCCCGACTCGGCGGCGCGCAGCGCGATGGCCGCGGCCGTGGTGGTCTTGCCGACGCCGCCGGAGCCGCAGCACACCACGATGCGGGCCGACGGATCCGCGAGGATCTTCGAAATGTCCAGGGGCACAGTGCCTGCCGGAACGACCATGACTAACGAACCCCCTGCGCGCTCAAGACTTCGGCCAGCTCGTAGAGCCCGCCCAGATCCATGCCGTCGGCCAGCGACGGCAGGTACAGCCGCGAGATGTCGAGCTGAGCCAGTTCGGCGGCGCTCTCGTCCTGGGCGGCCAGCCGCGCGGAATGCTCCACGGTCTCGGCGACCAAGCCCTCGAAATCGGTCTCGGACAGGCTGATCCCGGCCTCGGTCAGTCCGGCTCGCAGGGCGCCGACGTCGACCGTGCCCTGCGCGGCCTGTTCGCGCACCGAGCGCGGCAGGTAGCCCTCGCTCGCCCGATTCACGATGACCGTCCCGATATTCAGGTCGTTGGCGGTGAGTTCGGCGACGGCGTCGGCGGTTTCCTGCACCGGCAGCGCCTCCAGCAGCGTGACCAGGTGGATCATGGTCTGCTCGGAGTGCAGCAGCTTGGACACGCCCTCGGCCTGTGCGGCGATGGGACCGCCGCCGGCGATCTCGGCCATGGCCTGGGTGACATCGAGGAAGCTGGCGATGCGGCCGGTCGGGGGCGCGTCGATGACGATCTCGTCGTAGGCGGGCTTGCCGGACTTGTCGGCGCGCACCGCGCATTCCTTGATCTTGCCGGTGAGGATCACGTCGCGCAGACCCGGCGCGATGGTGGTGACGAACTCGATGGCGCCCACCCGGCGCATGGCGCGACCGGCGAAGCCCAGGTTGTAGAACATGTCGAGGTACTCGAGGAAGGCGTGCTCGACATCGAGGGCCAGCGCCATCACCTCGCCGCCGCCGTCCGCGGTGGCGATGCGAGTCTCGGTGGGCGGCAAGGGCGGGAGATCGAACAACTGGGCAATGGACTGTCTGCCCTCGACCTCGACCAGCAGCACCCGGCGTCCCCCGGCGGCCAGCGCCAGTGCCAGTGCCCCGGCGACGGTCGACTTCCCGGTGCCCCCCTTCCCGGAAACGTAGTGCAGGCGGGCCTTGTCCGCCCGCTCCGGCCAACCTGCTTCGACCCCCGGCTCAACCGAAACGGGCACTGCTATCGGTACTCCCACGCTCGCGAGCCTATAACTCGTCCCGAATTCCTGCCCACAGGACTCGGCAACTGTCTGATACACCACTCTGGAAACTCGTATTTCCTGATCCCGCAGCGTAGTCGGCGGGCCTGGGGAACTGGGGGAAGCCGGCCGGGGCTAGTCTCAGCGCATGAGTGATGTGACCGTGTGGGAGTACGCGACGGTGCCCCTGTTGACCCATGCCACCAAGGCCATTCTCGACCAGTGGGGTTCCGACGGCTGGGAACTCGTCACGGTGCTGCCCGGACCGACCGGTGAACAGCACGTCGCCTACCTGAAGCGGGCGAAGAGCTGATGTCCTGGGCCGAGAACCTGAAGGAGCTCGGGCTCGAACTGCCGTCGGCTCCGAAGCCGGTCGCGGCGTACGTGCCCGGCGTCCGGTCCGGCAACTACGTCTACACCTCCGGGCAGTTGCCGTTCGTGAACGGCGAGCTGCCGCTGACCGGCAAGCTCGGCGCCGAGGTCACCGTCGAGCAGGGCGCGGAGATGGCCAAGCTGGCCGCTCTCAACGCCCTTGCGGTCGTGCACGATCTGGTCGGCCTCGACAATGTCGTGCGCATCGTCAAGGTCGTCGGTTTCGTGGCCTCCGCGTCCGGCTTCAACAGCCAGCCGCTGGTCATCAACGGCGCGTCCGAGCTGCTCGGCGCGGTGCTCGGCGAGGCCGGGGTGCACGCCCGTTCCGCGGTCGGCGTCAACGAGCTGCCCCTGAACACCCCGGTCGAGGTGGAACTCATCGCCGAGGTGCGTTGACCCCGAAATGCTTGGGACACAGTCGGAAGCGTGATGCGTTCAACTCTGGACGCATCACGCTCGGTGCATTAGGACGAAACAATGACGCTCACTCACCCCGCGTACGAGCAACTGCGGCAAGTGACTCCGTCCGCCGCCGTCGTGCTGGCCGACAATCCCAGCGGAATGACATTGCAGGGCACCAACACCTGGCTGCTGCGCGCTCCCGGCGCCACGGAATACGTTGTGGTGGACCCGGGTCCGAAGGACCGCGCGCACACCGAGGCGCTGGTTCGCGAGACCGGTGGGAACATCGCCCTCACCCTCATCACCCACAAGCACCACGACCACACCGGCGGCATCGACCATCTGGTCAAGGCCACCGGAACCGCGGTGCGCGCCAAGGATTCCGAGTTCCTGCGCGGCGTGGGCACCCACCTGACCGACGGTGAGGTCATCGAGGTCGCCGGGTTGCGCATCACGGTGCTCGCCACCGCGGGGCACACCGAGGACTCGCTCAGCTTCCTGCTCGACGGCCCGGACGGCGAGCAGGCGCTGCTCACCGGTGACACCGTCCTCGGAAGTGGTACGACCGTCCTGGAATCCTGGGACGGCGCGCTGGCGGCCTATCTGGACTCGCTGAACCGGCTCGTGGCGGTCGCTCCCGGCCGCACCCTGCTCCCGGCCCACGGTCCCGACCACGCCGACGCCGAACCGGTGATCCGCTACTACATCGCCCACCGCGAGGAGCGCCTGAACCAGGTCCGCGCCGCCCTGGAGAAGCTCGGCTCCAAGGCCAAAGCGCTGCAGATCGTCGCCGAGGTCTACGCCGATGTGGACAAGCGTCTCTGGCCGGCCGCCCACAGCTCGGTCGAAGCGCAGCTGGCGTACCTGCGTTCACAGGAATAGGGGTTTCAGGGCGAAGCCCCGGAGGAATCCAAAGTTTGGTCCTTTACGCGTCGAGGCGCGTCGCCACCGCTACGGGGGTGGCGACGCGCCTCGCGTATGTACTCGCGTAGATAACTGTCGCCGCTCAGCGGGCGCGGCGGGCCAGTCTCTCCGAGTCGGAGATCAGCACGCTCTTGCCCTCGAGCCGCAGCCAGCCGCGGTGCGCGAAGTCGGCGAGCGCCTTGTTCACGGTCTCGCGGGAGGCGCCGACCAGCTGGGCGATCTCCTCCTGGGTGAGGTCGTGGGTCACGCGCAGCGCGCCCGCCTCCTGGGTGCCGAAGCGCTGGGCGAGCTGCAGCAGCGCCTTGGCGACACGACCCGGAACATCGGTGAAGATCAGGTCGGCCAGGTTGTTGTTGGTGCGGCGCAGGCGGCGGGCGAGCACCCGCAGCAGCTGCTCGGCGATCTCGGGCCGCTGATCGATCCACGCCTTGAGGGCGTCCCGGTCCATGGTGACCGCGCGGACCTCGGTGACGGTGGTGGCCGTCGAGGTGCGCGGGCCCGGGTCGAAGATCGAGAGCTCGCCGAACATGTCCGACGGGCCCATGATCGTCAGCAGGTTCTCACGACCGTCGGGGGAGCGGCGGCCGATCTTCACCTTGCCCGAGGTGATGATGTACAACCGGTCGCCGGGTTCGCCCTCGTTGAAGATGACATGGCCGCGCGGGAAGTCAACGGGCTGCAGCTGTTTGGCGAGAGCGGCCACCGCGGTGGGCTCGACGCCTTGGAAGATGCCTGCTCTGGCGAGGGCCTCGTCCACGAATGTGCTCCTTATGGGAAATGGCTCTGTCCTGGACCGAAACGACTCGGCCGACAGTGCAGTCTACTTTGCAATACCGCCGGGTAGTGATAGACACCACGCGCCGAGCTCATTCTCAGACACACGGAGCCGCAGTATGCGACACACAACGACGGTTTCGCGACACGCTTCACAAGCAATCTACGACACGCCGTGAGACCTGCGTCATGAAGATCGTAAAAAGTGGTCTGGAGCTGAAAGCCACCGGACCACTCGAGCACCGACCCGCGCGGATCAGCTGGCCTGTGCGACGTCCATTCCCTTGGCCGCGGGCCGGGCGCGCCTCGGACGCGCCGCCGCGGCCGGCAAACCCAGCTTGGTCAGATCGCTGACCTCGGCATTCGTGGCTCGATCGAGATACTGCTGGACCTCTGGGTCTGGTTCGAGAAGCTTGCGAAGCCGATTCTCGACCCGTTCCATCACCAACGCGAACAGCATCAGCGCTATCGGAAACAGCACCACAGCGAGTCCTTGCATAGGCAGCAGTAAACACGCCGAAGGTCTCAGATGGAACACGGCGGGTACTCAGCCCGGTTGTGGGCCAGGGGTGGTTCCGTAAGGTGGTGGCGTGCGTGTCTCTGAATCCAACGCGGCCGTGAGCGGGGCAGACCCGGATAATTCGGGCGTTCGAGCGACCCCTGCCGAGGCTCCGGTCGATGTCTCGGATGCGCCACGGTTTTCGCGTCCGGCCAAAGCGCGCAAGCGCGACAAAGAGACTCGGATCGGCCTGGTCCGGCGGGCCCGGCGCATGTATCGGGAAATGACCGTCG
Organism: Nocardia sp. NPDC004860; assembly: GCF_040609015.1. Taxonomy (NCBI): domain Bacteria; kingdom Bacillati; phylum Actinomycetota; class Actinomycetes; order Mycobacteriales; family Nocardiaceae; genus Nocardia; species Nocardia sp. NPDC004860. Next base: position 232,488 of record NZ_JBEXJI010000011.1, read on the forward strand.
AGTTCCCCGACGCGCACTGTGAGCTGGATTTCACCACGCCCCTCGAATTGGCGGTCGCCACAATTCTTTCCGCGCAGTGCACCGACGTGCGGGTGAACCTCACCACGCCCGCGCTGTTCGCGAAGTACCGCGACGCCCGCGATTACGCCGAAGCCAATCGGGCCGAGCTGGAGGAGTACATCCGGCCCACCGGTTTCTACCGCAACAAGGCCAATTCCCTCATCGGGCTGGGCCAGGAACTGGTCGAGCGTTTCGACGGCGAACTGCCGGGCACCCTCGGCGAACTGGTCACTCTGCCCGGCATCGGGCGCAAGACCGCGAATGTCATCCTCGGCAATGCCTTCGATGTCCCGGGCATCACCGTCGACACCCATTTCGCGCGGCTGGTGCGGCGCTGGGGCTGGACCGCGGCGGAGGACCCGGTCAAGATCGAGCACGCCGTCGGCGAGCTGATCGAGCGCCGCGACTGGACCATGCTCTCGCACCGGGTGATCTTCCACGGCCGCCGCGTCTGCCATGCGCGCAAGCCCGCGTGCGGCGCGTGCCTGCTGGCCAACGACTGCCCGTCCTTCGGGGAGGGCCCGACCGACCCGACCGAGGCGGCCAAGCTGGTGAAGGGCCCCGAGACCGAGCATCTTCTCGAGCTGGTCGGGCTGTGAGCGCCGAGACGGCGCGGGGCAACACCGGGTGGCGGTGGGCGCTGGCGGCGGTGATCGTCGCCGTGGCGGCGGCGGTCGCGCTCTGGCCGCAGTTCACCCACTCCGACCACGAGAACGCCGCGACCGGCTCGACCACGGCCACCGCGCCCGCCGAACCGGCTGTCGCCGACTCGGATCGGGCCGCGGCGGCGCTGGCCGCCTGTCCCGTGCCCACCGGCGCGCCCGTCGGCGACGGCCCGCTGCGCGGCATCACGCTGGACTGCCTGGCCGACGGCCGGCCGGTGGATCTGGTTGCGGCGCTGGCCGGCAAGCCCGCGCTGCTCAATCTGTGGGCCTACTGGTGCGGTCCGTGCGCGGAGGAACTGCCGCTGCTGCAACAGTTCTCGCAGCAGGCCGGGAACGCGCTCACGGTGCTGACCGTGCACAGCGATCCGGGGACCGCCAAGGCGTTGTCGCGGCTGAGCGGGCTCGGCATCCACCTGCCCGGGGTCGAGGATTCGAATGCCAGGGTTCGCACCGCTGTAGGCGCGCCCGCCGTGCTGCCGATCTCGGTGCTGTTGCGCGCCGACGGCACCGTTGCGAAAGTCGTGGTGCGCCCGTTCACCAGCGTCGAGGACATTTCCGCCACCGTCGCGGCCGAATTGGGGGTCAGGGCGTGAGGGCTGGACGAGTGGATCTTTCGACAAGGGTGTGGTGATGAGACTCGAGGCGTCTGCCAATGGCATTCCGGAGTGGCTGCGCGGGGTGGCCGAGCACGACCCGGCCGATCCCACCGGCGTGAACCCGGTGCTGCGCCGCAGCACCATGCGGCGCTTCGCCGCCGCGGCGACCCGGGCCCGGGAGGCGTCGGTGCTGGTGCTCTTCGGCGGCTCCCCCGAGCCGGATTCGACTGCGCCGGGCGGGCTTCCGGCCGATGCCGACGTGCTGCTCACCCAGCGTGCCGCCACCCTGCGCCAGCACAGCGGCCAGGTGGCGTTCCCGGGCGGCGGGGTGGAGCCGCAGGACGACGGCCCGATCAGCACCGCGCTGCGCGAGGCGCGCGAGGAGACGGGGCTCGACCCCGCCGGTGTGGAGCCGATCGCGGTGCTGCCCAAGATCTTCGTGCCGCCGTCGCGGTTCGATGTGACGCCGGTGGTCGCCTACTGGCGCACGCCCGGCGAGGTGGGGGTGGTGAGCGAGACGGAGGCCGCCCGCGTGGCGCGAGTGCCGCTGTCCGAGCTCATCGATCCGGCCAATCGTTTCGTGGTGCGCCATCCACTGGGCTATATGGGCCCGGCGTTCACCGTGGACGGAATGCTGGTGTGGGGGTTCACCGCCGGGGTGCTCGCCGGATTGCTGGCGGTGTCCGGGTGGGAACGCGAATGGGACCATCACGATGTACGTGATCTGCAGGCCGCACTGGCCGCGGTAGGGATGACATTATGAGCGCCTCGGGCTGGCTCGACCTCGGCATCATCATTCTGGCGCTGCTGGCCGCCACCTCCGGGTGGCGGCAGGGCGCGGTCGCTTCGGCGCTCGCCTTCCTGGGCGTCATTCTCGGTGCGGTCGCGGGCATTCTGATCGCACCGCACATCCTGAAGCACCTGAACGAGGGCCGCACCCGGGTGCTGGTGGGCGTCCTGCTCATCGTGGCGCTGGTGATCGTCGGCGAGGTCGCGGGCATGGTGCTCGGGCGGGCCGCGCGCGGCGGCATGCGGGATCCGTTCACCCGCAGCGTGGACAGTGTGGTGGGCGCGGGCCTGCAGGCGGTGGCGGTGCTGGCCACCGCGTGGCTGCTGGCGCTGCCGCTGACCAACTCCTCGCAGCCCGGAATCGCGGCCGCGGTCACCAACTCCCAGGTGCTGCGCAATGTCGACCATGTCGCGCCGGACTGGCTGCGGCGGGTGCCGACCGACTTCTCCAACCTGCTCAACACCTCCGGGCTGCCGGATGTCATCGGCCCGTTCGGGCACGTCCCGATCACCGCCGTGGAACCGCCCGATCCCAGCGTGCTGCAGCTGCCGGTGGCCCAGCAGCTGCAGGGCAGTGTGCTGCGCATCCGCGGCATCGCGCCCAGTTGCCAACGGCAGCTGGAGGGTTCGGGCTTCGTGGTGGCCCCGGAGCGCATCATGACCAACGCGCACGTGGTCGCGGGCACCAACACGGTCAGCGTGGACACCGCGCGCGGGTCGCTGCCCGCCACCGTGGTGCTGTTCGACTCGTCCAAGGACGTGGCGATCCTGGCGGTGCCGGGCCTGAACGCGCAGCCGCTGGACCTGGCTCCGGCCGATGCCGGCTCGGGGGAGAGCTCCATCGTGCTCGGTTACCCGGGCGGCGGGCGCTACACCGCCAGCGCGGCCCGCGTGCGCGAGACCCTGAACCTGAAGGGTCCCAACATCTACCGCGACGCCGACGTCAAGCGTGAGGTCTACACCATTCGCGGCCAGGTCCGGGCCGGTAACTCCGGTGGCCCGCTGGTGGACACCGACGGCCGGATCCTGGGCGTGGTGTTCGGCGCGGCGGTCACCGACGACGACACCGGGTACGTGCTCACCCTCGACGAGGTGCGGCCCGAACTGAGTTCGGCGGCAGGCCAATCGACGGCGGTCGGCACCGGCAGCTGTGTGCTGAGCTGAGCCTGGAAGAACGGAAAACGGCCCCGGCGAACATGATTCGCCGGGGCCGTTTTTCGTATCGGAGAGCCTCGTCAGGCAAGCAGTTTTGCGATCTCCGCGGTCACCGGCTCCGGATTCTCCTGGTGCGCATAGTGACCCGCGTCCGGGATGGCCACCACCCGGCGCTGCGGCGAGAGCTGCTGGCCGCGGCGGATGGTGCCCGGCAGGATGTACCGGTCGCGGTCGCCGTACAGGGCCAGCGTGGGCACCAGCACCGGTTCGCTCATGGCCGCCATGAAACGCCGGCCGTCGGGCCGCCACTGGCTACGGAAGGCCCAGCGCTGATATTCCAGCGCACAGTGCGCCGCGCCGGGGATCCGGACGGCGGTGCGCATGCGGCGGGCGGTGTCGGTGAATTCCTCGGTGGCCGACCAGCGTTCGCCCACCCGGTCGCGGAGCAGGAGTTCGATCGCGATGCCGTCGTCGCGGGTGAGCCGGGCCTCGGGCACGCGCGGCACCTGATAGCGCAGGAAGTCCGGCAGCCAGGCCGAGCGCTGTGGCTTGTCGCGCAGCACCGCCCGCTTCAGCGCCACCGGATGCGGGGAGCTGATCAGCGCGATGGACCGCACCACCCGCGGGTGCAGTACGGCGGTGGCCCAGCACACCAGGCCGCCCTCGGCGTGCCCGACCAGGGTCGCCTCGGTGTGGCCCAGCGCGCGGATCAGGCCGGCGACATCACCAGCGAGGGTCCAGCCGTCGTAGCCGCGTGGTGGCTTGTCGGTGTCGCCGTAGCCGCGCAGGTCCACCGCCACCGTCCGGAAGCCGCGTGCGGCCAGCCCGGTCAGCTGGTGGCGCCAGGACCACCAGAAGTCGCCGAAGCCGTGCAGCAGCACGACCAGCGGCATGTCCGGGTCCGTGTAGGCCGTCCCGGCGGGCACGGCCTCGACCACGTGGAAGCGAATGCCGTTGGCGTGCACGTCCCGATGGGTCCACGGCCCGTCATAGCGGACTGCGGACGGATCCGGATGCGAATTCGACGACACGCCGATGGAGCGTAATCGAAGGTCTAGGGCCGGGGCTTGCCGAGTTCGACGGAGACCTCGGCCGTCTCCCCGTCGGCGTGACCGAAACCGCTGGGCAGCACGCTCTTCGCCTCCTTGAGGGACTCGATGGTCTTCTCCGGTGCGCGCAGCTTGCGCACCTTCAGATAACCCAGCAGCGCGAAGGCCGCGACCGCCGCGATCATCAGCAGGAACACCACCAGGAACGCGGCCCAGCGGTATAGCCAGATGTCGAGCAGTTCGGCGAGGAAGAAGAAAAAGAAGAAGGAGCTGAACAGCAGGATGGTCAGCGCCAGGATGAAGAAGACGCTGCCCTGCAGGCCCTTCTTGATCTCACCGGTCACCTCGGCCTTGGCGAGCTCCACCTCGGCGCGCACCAGGGTCGACATCTGCTCGGTCGCGTCGCGGACCAAGGTGCCGAAGGTCGCCGACTGATGGGCGTCGACATCGGACAGCGGAATCGAAGTGACGGTGCGGGTGCGGTTCCCGTCGTAGCCGTTACCGCCCTGTGTGAAGCTCAATTGCTCGACCCTTCTCCATGTCCCGGTAGTACTGTCCGGTGTCGCTCTTGATTTTGCAGTGCCCGCTCGTCACGTCGTGCCTGGTGAGCACGGCCCCGACGCAACAGTAGCGCCGAACCCGCCAGGGAAGCCGCCAAAGACGTGAGCAACACCGCCGCTTTCGCGAGCTCTGCGGCCGACCCGTCGCCGACGTCTTCCAAGGCCAGTTCTGCCACCAAGAGGCTAACGGTGAAGCCGATCGCACCCAGTACCGACAGGGCGAACATGTCCCGATAACCGAGATCACCGGGGCGTTCCGCGATTCCCAACCGTACGGCGAGCCAACTGGATCCGAAGATGCCGGCCGTCTTGCCGACCAGCAGGCCCAGGACGATGGCCAGCGCCAACCGGTCGGTGAACAGCTTCGACAGCACGCTCGCATCCAGCGGAACGCCCGAGGCGAACAGCGCGAACAACGGTACGCACAGCGCGGCGGAGATGGGCTGGAAGAAATGCTCGAGCCGGGCGGCGGGCACGCAGTGCTCGTCCTCGCCGGGATCCGGGCGCACCCGGGTGAGCAGGCCGCAGGCCACGCCCGCCAGGGTGGCGTGAATTCCGGCCTCGTGCAGGGAGTACCAGGCGATCAGGCCCAGCGGGACGTAGATGAACGGGCTGCCGAGGCGGAAGCGCTGGGCCAGCGCCCAGCCGGCCAGGCACAGCACGGCCGCCAGCAGCCACAGCATCTTCAGGGTGGTGGTGAACAGGACGGCGATCAGGATGATGGCGATCAGGTCGTCCACCACGGCCAGGCTGAGCAGGAACACCCGGGCGCCGGCCGGAATCCGCGATCCGGTCATGGCGAGCACAGCCAGCGCGAAAGCGATATCGGTGGCGACCGGGATGGCCCAGCCGCGGTCCATGCCCGGCGCGCCCCAGCCGACGGCGGCGGCGATGAGCGCGGGCAACACCACACCACCGGCGGCGGCCACGATGGGCAGGGTGGCGCGTTTGCGGTCGGCGAGTTCACCGACCACCAGCTCCCGTTTGAGCTCCAGCCCGGCCACGAAGAAGAAGATGGCCAGCAGGCCGTCCTTGGTCCAGTCGGCCAGCGTGAGGTCGAGGTGGAGGGCGGGAATGGCGAGCCTGGTGTCGACCATGGTCGTGTAGCTCGCGCCCCACGGTGAGTTGACCCAGATGAGCGCCGCGGCCGCGGCGATGAGAAGCAGTGCGCCGCCGAAGGTTTCGGTTCTCAGATAACGGGCGAGCTCGGAACGGACCTGAGCGATCACGGTGCAGCCTTTCGGTCGGTCGACGAGAAAGCGGCGTGCTACACCACTCCAGGGACCGACGGCACAACCGCATGCCGACCAGACTTCCCGGCACACCTTTTGCGCAATTCTAACGGTGTGCCCGGAACTTCTTGACCACCCCGTACCCGAAGCGGCCCCTGATCGCCGATCAGGGGGCCGCTCGCGGGGTCTGCCCGTTTACGCCTTGCCGGCGCGGATGGACTCGAACACGTTGGGGTCCACCAGGGTTGAGGTGTCGCCCAGTTCGCGGCCCTCGG